>NZ_CP047945.1:0-320652 GCF_014279795.1 Synechococcus sp. PROS-7-1 | reverse complement strand
AGCCACTTGGGTTTCAGCACGGAGATAGGCACCCGTCACGATGGGTTCCACTGGGGTCATCGCATGCTCAACGGTGCAATACCGATGGGTTTGCTTCAGCTGACGACGATCGGCGACGGATTCGTTGGCCACCTTCTTTCTGAGTTTGATCACCGCATCAAAGATCGCTTCCGGGCGAGGGGGGCAACCCGGCATGTAGAGATCCACGGGGATGAGCTTGTCAACGCCACGCACCGCCGTTGTGGAATCGGCACTGAACATTCCACCGGTGATGGTGCAGGCGCCCATGGCAATCACATACTTCGGCTCAGGCATCTGTTCGTAGAGCCTCACCAGGGCAGGAGCCATTTTCATCGTCACCGTGCCGGCCACGATGAGCAGGTCGGCTTGGCGCGGCGAGCTGCGGGGCACAAGCCCGAAACGGTCGAAATCGAAACGAGACCCAAGCAATGCCGCAAATTCAATGAAGCAGCAAGCTGTGCCGTAGAGAAGCGGCCAGAGGCTGCTCAAGCGGGCCCAGTTGTGGAGATCGTCGAGGCTCGTGAGGATCACGTTCTCACTCAGGTCCTGGGTCACCGTGGGGACGCCGTCAGCAGCACCAGCAACGGGACTGCAGCTGGCCTCGCGCAGATCGCGCAGCGCCTGAATGGAAGGGGAGTCTCCGGCCATGGCAGAACGATCAGTGGATGAGGTCATGGGGTCAGCTCCACTCCAGAGCGCCCTTGCGCCAGGCGTAGGCGAGAGCCACCACAAGGATGGCGATAAAAATCAGAGCTTCGATGAACGCCAGCAAGCCCAGGCGATGGAAGGCCACTGCCCAGGGATATAGGAACACGGTCTCCACGTCGAAGATCACGAAGACCAGCGCGAACATGTAGTAGCGGATATTGAACTGAATCCAGGCACCGCCGATCGGCTCCATTCCGGATTCGTAGGTGAGCTGTCGCTCTCCGGCCTGACTTCGAGGCGCCAGCAGTTTGTTGGTCACCAACGCCAGCACAGGAACGGCTGCTGCGATCAGCAGAAAGCCGAGGAAGGCGTCGTATCCCGGAAGCACAAACATCCAATGGGCTCCGATCTGCGGGTCAGTCTGGCATTTGCAGGCGCCATCTGACGTTTGCCGTGATCACGCCGATAGAGTGATAGAGCCCGGATGAGCGACGGTGAGCGACGAATCACAGGCCCCAGACCACGTTGCAGCTGAGGACGCCGAATCCGAAGCTCCCCAGGCGCCCGCCGAACAGACCCTCGCTGAAGCGACGGATCCGCGCACCCACCGCTTCGAATGCCGCAGCTGTGGCTACGTGTACGACCCCGACGAGGGGGTCAAGAAGCTGGCGATACCGAGTGGCACCGCCTTTGAAGATCTGGATGCAGCCAGCTTCCGATGCCCGGTTTGCCGCAGCAGGGTTGGTGCCTTCCGCGACATCGGCCCCCGCTCCAAGGCCAGTGGTTTCGAAGAGAACCTCAACTACGGCCTGGGCGTCAATCGCCTGACCCCGGGACAGAAGAATGTTCTGATCTTCGGTGGCCTGCTCCTCGGCTTTGCCTTTTTCCTTTCGCTGTACTCCCTGCGTTGATCGCGCCGCCCCATTGTTTTCTGTGCCCGGCATGTTTTCTCTGCTTAAACCCCTGATCCAGCTCGTGCTGGTGGCCTGCATCGGCTTCGGCCTCGGCGGCTGTGTCACCACCCGTGTTCCTGTGGCCACGAGCAGTCCCTGGCAGGTTGTGGATCTCAACACCGACGCCAATCCTCTGGATGTGGCCTTCACCAGTGCGGATCACGGCTTTCTTGTGGGCAGCAACCGCTTGATCCTTGAAACCAACGACGGCGGTTCCAGTTGGAACGAACGCAGCCTTGATCTCCCCGATGAGGAGAACTTCCGCCTGCTCAGCATTGCTTTTGAGGGAGACGACGGCTGGATCGCAGGCCAGCCTGGCCTGCTGATGCACACCACCGATGGCGGCCAGAACTGGACCCGCTTGTTCCTTGACACCAAGCTTCCTGGCGAGCCTTACCTGATCACCGCGCTGGGACCCGACAGCGCTGAACTGGCCACCAACGTTGGCGCGGTGTATCGCACCCGCGACGGCGGCGGCAGCTGGGAAGCGGAGGTGAGTGATGCAGCCGGTGCGGTGCGCGACCTGCGCCGCAGTGCTGACGGCGGCTACGTGAGTGTGAGCAGCCTGGGCAACTTCTACGCCACCTGGACTCCAGGACAGGAGGTGTGGCAGGTGCACCAGCGCGTGAGCAGCCAGAGGCTGCAAAGCATTGGTTACCAGCCGGATGGAAACCTGTGGATGGTGGCCCGGGGCGCTCAGATTCGTCTCAATGACAACGCTCAGGACCCCGAGAGCTGGAACAAGCCAATCATTCCCATCACCAACGGCTACGGCTACATGGACATGGCCTGGTCGAAGGATGGTGCCATCTGGGCCGGTGGCGGCAACGGCACCCTGCTGGTGAGCCGTGATGGAGGCGACAGCTGGGAGCGCGATCCCGAAAGCCGCCAGGCACCAACCAATTTCAATCGCTTCGTCTTCGACGACAGCGAGGGGCAGGAGCACGCGTTCCTGCTCGGAGAACGTGGCTTGCTGCTGCACTGGACGGCAGTGAGCTGAGGGCAACGCTTCGTAACCATGGGCAGGCCCCGGCCGCGAAGGCCGGAGCCCTACCCCTAGGATCACCAAGCTGATACGCCCGAAGTCATGGCCGCCGGCTCCACCGGGGAACGCCCGTTTTTCGAGATCATCACCAGCATCCGCTACTGGGTGATCCACGCCATCACACTGCCCTCCATCTTTTTGGCGGGTTTCCTGTTTGTGTCCACCGGCCTGGCCTACGACGCTTTCGGAACACCCCGTCCTGACGCCTACTTCCAGGCCACCGAAAGCAAAGCTCCGGTCGTGAGCCAGCGCTACGAGGGCAAGTCTCAACTCGACGACCGTCTGCAATAAAGCCTGAACCATGACCCAATCCCCCGCAACATCCACGCCGCGCAACTATCCGATCTTCACGGTGCGTTGGCTCGCCGTTCACACCTTGGGCGTTCCCACCGTGTTTTTCTTGGGCGCTCTGGCCGCCATGCAGTTCATCCGTCGTTGATTTCTTCCTGACATCCCCATGGAGCGCAACCCCAACCCCAACAACCTGCCGGTTGAACTGAACCGCACAAGCCTCTATCTGGGCTTGTTGGTGGTGTTCACCACGGGCATCCTCTTCTCCAGCTACTTCTTCAACTGAGGAAACCAATCATGAGTGGTAAGAAATCAGGTCTTCCTGACGGCCGTATTCCCGATCGTCTCCCCGATGGTCGTCCCGCTGTTGCCTGGCGTTCCCGTTGGACCGAAGGCACCCTGCCTCTCTGGCTGGTTGCCACTGCCGGCGGCATGGCTGTGTTGTTTGTCGTTGGCCTCTTCTTCTACGGCTCTTATACGGGTGTCGGTTCCGCTTGATTGTGAACCAAGTGATTGATCTGAAGCCTCCGGCACGACTGCCGGGGGCTTTTTTTTGATTCCACTCAGGCAATCATCAGGCCTACTTGCTTGTGTTCCAGCAGCCTGCTCACCTAGTTTTTTTTGGTGGATAAGGGCCCCGATGGTCTGCATCGAACCACGACGTCAACGTCGCCCCAAGAAGCGCGAGCTGTTCTGCCCAGCGCACCCGGAACAGCACATTGAGGGCAATGGCAAGAAGTACTTTCTGCACCTGCTCAACCCCCAGCAGTTGCAACAACGGGGCGTGTCAGCCAAACGCGCCCAGCTGATCATCAATGCCCACCCCGTGCTCGTTCTCAATAACGAATGGCTGGAGGAGCTGTATTGCCCGTTGTGCCGCAGCCTGCACTGGTGCCACATCACCAAACACGACCGCGTGTTGCACACGGTGCGCTGGGCCCCACGAGAGCTTTGGCAGCAGGTGGCCCATGTGGATCCGATTGCCGCCAACCCAACAGTGAGTGAATTCACCCGCAACGCCGCACGACGCCACCGCCAGAAGCGGGTTGATGGCAAACGCTTTTACGACTGAGCGCTGTAAACGTTGCGGTACCAATCGGCAAAGCGCTCCACACCATCTTCAATTGGAGTGGAAGGCTTGAAGCCCACCCAGGCCTCCAGGGCCGCGGTGTCGGCTGCCGTAGCCACCACATCTCCCGGCTGCATGGGCTGAAAATCCTTGATCGCCTCACGCCCCAGGGCCTGTTCCATCACTTCAATAAAGCGCAGCAATTCTGTGGGCTGACTGTTGCCGATATTGAACACCCGGTGAGGCGCCGCCGCCGTTGCTGGATCGGGAGCCAAGGCATCGAAGCTGGGATTGGCCGTTGCCGGCTTGTCGCAGCAGCGCAGCACCCCCTCAACGATGTCGTCGATGAAGGTGAAATCGCGCTGCATCTTGCCGTGGTTGAACACCTTGATCGGCTCGCCCGCCAGGATCGCCTTGGCGAACAACATCGGTGCCATGTCCGGCCGGCCCCAGGGGCCATACACCGTGAAAAAGCGCAGTCCCGTCGCCGGCAATCCGTACAGATGGCTGTAGGTGTGCGCCATCAGCTCGTTGGCCTTCTTGCTGGCGGCATACAGACTCACCGGATGGTTCACCGGCTGCTGCTCATGGAAAGGGAGATTGCGGTTGCCGCCATACACCGAACTGCTTGAGGCATACACCAGGTTCTCCACCCCGTGATGCCGGCAACCTTCGAGGATGTTGCCGAAGCCCACCAGGTTGCTCTGGATGTAAGCCGCAGGATTCTCGAGGGAGTAGCGCACCCCTGCCTGGGCAGCCAGGTTGACCACCACCCGGGGCCTCTCCCGGGCAAACAGCTCCTGCAAGGCGTCCGCTGCTTCCAGCGCTTGATGGCAGAACGTCCAGGCCTCAGGGGGCGCCACGGCCTCGATCTGCCGCAGGCGAGCCTGCTTGAGAGCAGGGTCGTAATAGCTGTTGAGGTTGTCGAGGCCGATCACCCTCTCGCCGCGCTGGAGCAGGCGTTGCGCCAGGGCCGCACCGATAAAACCGGCAGCACCGGTAATCAGAATCGGACGAGACTCAGAGGCAGTGGTCATGCGTCACCGTCTCCCACACGCCAAAGCTGCAAGCCGGCCGCGCGGATCGTGTCCCGCGACACCACTGAGCGAGCATCGAACACCCAGGCGGGCTGACGCATGCGCGGGGCGAGATCAGACCAGTCGAGCTGCCGGTACTGGTCCCACTCCGTGAGAATCAACACGGCATCAGCACCCTCCAGTGCATCGGCCACAGACGCGCTCGGCCACCAGGTGCCTTCGCCGCTAAGGGAAGCGCGGGTGGGGCCGGACTCGGCATCCGGGGCTTCGCTGGCGGGCAGGCCCAGATCGCGGGCGATCTGCTCGGGCTCCACTTTCGGGTCGTGGATGGCCAGCTGCGCCCCTTCTTCCAGCAGATCCTTGGCGATGCGAATGGCAGGAGCTTCGCGGGTGTCGTTGGTGTCGGCCTTGAAGGCAAAGCCGAGGATCGCCAGACGCTTGCCGGTCACGGTGCCGAACAGCTTCTGCACCACCGTGCGAGCGATGCGGTGCTGTTGCCAACTGTTCAGGTTCACCACCGATTCCCAGTAGTCGGCCACCTCCGGCAAGCCGAAATGGCGGCAGAGATACACCAGGTTGAGAATGTCTTTTTGGAAGCAGCTGCCCCCGAAGCCAGGGCCGGCATTGAGGAACTTCGGACCGATGCGACTGTCGGTGCCGATCGCCCGGGCCACCTCACGCACATCAGCGCCGGTGGCTTCGCAGAGAGCTGCCACGGAGTTGATCGAACTGATGCGCTGGGCCAGGAATGCATTGGCCGTGAGCTTGGAGAGCTCACTGCTCCAGAGATTGGTGCGCAGGATGCGCTCCTGGGGGACCCAATGGCCGTAAACGGAGGCCAGAGCATCAATCGCTTCTGGATGCTCGCCGCCGATCAACACGCGATCGGGTGATTCAAGATCCCGAACTGCGGTGCCCTCAGCCAGGAATTCAGGGTTGGACAGCACCGCAAAACTGCGGGGAGCTTCGTGATCGGATTGCTGCGCTGCCGACAGGATGGCTTTCACGGCCTCGGCGGTGCGCACCGGCAAGGTGCTTTTCTCCACCACGATCGTGTGCCCCTGGGCGGACTTGGCCACCTGGCGAGCGCAGGCCTCAACCCAGCGCAGATCACTGGCCTGGCCAGCACCCAGGCCTTTGGTTTTGGTGGGGGTGTTCACGGAAATGAACACCATGTCGGCCGCAGCGATGGCCTCATCCACAGCCGTGGAAAAGCGCAGATTGCGGCCCCGGGCGCGGCCCACCACGGCGTCCAAGCCAGGTTCGTACACCGGCAGCTTGCTGAGGTCGGCGTCATTCCAGGCATCGATGCGCGCCTGGTTAATGTCCACCACGGTGACTTGAATGTCGGGGCAGCGATCCGCGATCACCGCCATGGTGGGCCCGCCCACATAGCCGGCACCAATGCAGCAGATCCGTTGCACTGGCATGGCTGGCACAGACGTTGCCATCAAGGATCTTGCCCCTCAATCGTGTTGGGGAAGGTTACCGCTGCTGAAGAGCGTTGAGCAGCAGCGGCAGATCGGTGCGGGGGTCGGCCCAGGCCAGGGTCTGCTCGTGGGCGTCACCGCGAAGAGCCTTCAAGCGCACCTGGCCCTGCTCGGCTTCGCCATCACCGACCACCAGGGCCCAAGGAGCTCCGCAACGATCAGCGCGTTTGAACTGCTTGCCGAAGGCGGCACCGGAGCCGTCGAGCTCCACGGCGATACCGGCCTGGCGCAAGTTACGAGCTAAACCAAGGGCCGCCGCTTCGGCCGCCTCACCGCGGTTCACCAAATAAACCGTGGGTGGTGTGGGGGCGGTGAGCTGCGCGGCGGGGCCATCAGGATTGGCGTTGGCAGCAGCTTCGAGCACCAGCAGCAAGCGCTCCATGCCCAGGGCCCAGCCGATCGCCGGCGTGGCAGCACCACCAAGTTGTTCCACCAGGCCGTCGTAACGGCCCCCGCCACAGACGGTGGCCTGGGCACCGAGCTGATCGCTGGTGATTTCAAAGGCGGTGTGGCCGTAGTAATCAAGGCCCCGCACCAGCCGGGTGTTCACGCGAAAGGGAATCGCCAGCTGACCCAGCAGGGCCTGCACCTGCTCGAAGCGCTGGGCACTTTCGGGGCTCAACGCCTCCAACAAGGTGGGGGCGTCCGCCAACAGAGCCTGGGTGGCCTTGTTTTTGCTGTCGAGGATGCGCAAGGGGTTGGTGCTGAGGCGCTCCTGGGAATCCGAATCGAGCTGATCAACGCGCTCCTGCAGCCAGGCCACCAGTTGGGCGCGGTAATGCTGACGATCCTCAGGGGTGCCAAGACTGTTGATCTCCAGCTCCAGGCCTTGCACGCCCAGGGCAGCAAGCAGATCCCAGGCGAGAGCGATCGCTTCCACGTCGCTGCGGGCACTGCTCACCCCCAGGCACTCCACACCGATCTGATGGAACTGGCGCTGGCGGCCGGCCTGGGGGCGCTCGTAGCGGAACATCGGCCCGGCGTACCAGAGCTTCTGGGCACCCTGGCTGAGCAGACCGTGCTGCACGGCTGCCCGCACCACCGAAGCCGTGCCTTCCGGCCGCAGGGTGCAGGAGCGCTCACCGCGATCGAGGAAGGAATACATCTCCTTGCCCACCACATCGGTGCCCTCACCGATGCCGCGGGCGAACAAGTCGGTGACCTCCAGCAGGGGCGTGCGGATCTCCTCGACCCCAGCCCGGCGGAAGTGATCGCGGGCCACAGCCTCCACCGCCTGCCAGCGGCGGGTCTGCTCCGGCAGCAGGTCGACCATGCCGCGCAGGCTCTGCAGCTGACTCACGCCCATCCCCTCGTTCGCTGCCTGGAAGTCTGCCGTCTTGCCGTGCCTCTGAACGGCAAGGCGCCTCGCTTGAAGTTGAACACGCTTGCTGAATGGCCGAGTCGGATGTGCGTTGGCTGCAGCGCCTCGAGAATTACGGACGAGCGCTCGGCACACTCGAACGCGCCATTCAGCTTGCTCAGACTCGAGCCTTGAGCGAGCTGGAACAACAGGGGTTGATCCAGGCGTTTGAATTCACCCATGAATTGAGCTGGTTGTTGCTCAAAGACTTTTTGGTGAATCAAGGCGTGAGTGGCATCAGCGGCTCCAGGGACGCCGTGCGTGAAGCGGTTGTGCGTGAGCTGCTGCCGGCGGGAACGGAAACCACCTGGATGGCCATGATCCGCAGCCGCAATCTCACCAGCCACAGCTACAACCCAGCGATCGCCAGAGAGATTGCCGACCTGATTGTGAGCCAGTCCATCGATGCGCTGCAGGCCAACAGCTTCTCAAGCTGATCCGAGCGCATCCAAGCGTGAACCGTGTGGTGCTGTATGGGTCCAGGGCGCTCGGGCGTCAGCGCTCGATGATTTGCTGTTGCCATGGCGAATTGATCTGCAGCTGCGCCATTTGATCGATCACCAAGACCTTCTCGACCACATCGAACGCGCGGGCCAGGTGCTGTGGGCCCGCGATTGCGTTCACCACACGCGGTAGACGATCCGGCCCAACAGTTCACGCAAGGCCCGGGAGCTGTCATCGAGGGAACGGGCGCTTGGGAACCACTGGGTGGGATCGCGCCAAAGGGGGCCCGCCCAGGCGCCGCGGGCCTGAAAATCCACCGGAAACGGCTGCACCACGAGGCCCCGGCGCTCGAAGAGGCGCTGGGCGCGGCGCATGTGAAAGGCGCTGGTGACCAGGAGGATCGGCGCGCGCGCGGGCAGCAACTGAGCAATGGCGGCCGCCTCCTCGGCGGTGTTGACCACCGGCGGCGTGCTGGCCATGGCAGCAGAGGGAATGCCCAACTGCTGGGCTTCGCGGAGGTAGCGCTCACCTTCCGGGGGCTGACCGGGGCGGAAGGGACTGGACCCACCGGTGAACAGCAACCGCGGCGCCTTGCCGGCGCGGAAGAGATCGAGACCGGCCAGGAAGCGATCGGGATCGTGCCACTCGCTCACCCGGGCCGGGCCCGGGGCGGGATGGCGGCCGCCGCTGAGCACCACGATCGCATCGGCGCTGGGGGCCGCAGCAGCAGGCTGACGGGTCCAGGGGGCTTCCAGCCAACGCCAGAGGCCCTGGCTCACCAACCCCAGAGAAAACACCCACAGCAACAGCAGGGCGGTGATCACGGGCCAGCGCCAACGGCCGAGCAGACCCACCAGCAGCAGGATCAGACTGAGGCCGAGGGGGAGCAGTGCTAGGGGGAGAAGCTTGCTGAGGATGTAGGCCATGGCCGGCGCAGCGTCAGAGCAGCCAACGCAGGTCGCGCTTGAGCTCTATGGCCATGCGGGAACCGTCGTTCAAGCGTTGCTCCAGTTCAGAAGGGGTGAGCACCAGGGCATCACAACTGAGGGGAAGGTCGGCGAGCGGCCACTGCTGCAGGCGCTCAATCTGACCGCCTTTGGCCTGGGCATCGACCAGGATCAGATCAAGGTCGCTGCCAAAGGCGGCCGTGCCACGCCCGTAACTGCCAAACACACCCAGGCGCTGCAGGCTTGGAACCCGCCGTTGCTGCTGCTGTGCCCAGACCTGCACGTCGTCGAGGACCTGCTCAGGAGCTGGCCAGCGCCAGACGGATTGCTTCAACGAGCGCACGGGCATGGCTAATGGCGTCTGAACTTTGCAGGCGGCCGAAGTGGTCGGTGGGGGCACCTTCCGGCAGGCTATCGGGGTAACGCGTGGGGATGTATAGAGCATCCAGCACCCGCAAGCGGTCTTCCAGATCCGTCACCGCTGCGGCCAGTTGCTCAACAACCGCCTCAGGCAGCTCCCGGTAAGACCGCCCCAAGCCGTGGCCCCAGCTCTGCTGCCCCTGCTGAAGATGCAAAGCTTTCAAGGCCTTTTCAACAGCCTGATGGGAGGCAAAGCAGGCCCATTCGTGGTGGCCCGCCCCTGCGCTGAGGCTGGCCTGGGCTAGATCCGCCTGGGCCTGATGCAACCAATCCGCCGAACGATTCATAAGGCCATTCTGAATCGGCACTAGCCTCCCCGGCGCTCAGCCAGCACCAAAGGCTCGTAGCTCACGGAGATCCCAAACTCCTCAGCGAACTCCACCACCCGGCACCAGGCGCGGTCACCGCTGGGGCCTGGGCGGAGGATGCCGGTGAGGATCACCGGGGCGTTGCCGGTCTGCAGGGTGAGTTCCACCAACGGCCATCCCACCGACGCCTGCACGGCATCGTCACGGTAGGTGGGAGCCACATCGAGGGCCCCGATCAGGATGCGGCGCAGGCTGGCATCCCAGACGTAGGGAATCTCGTAGCGGTTGAGCAAATCCGCGGCGAGTGCCCAGGAGCGGCCCAGCGCGTCGATCTGCACCGCCAGATCGGCGCCACGGGCCTGGATCACGGTCTCGCCCTTGAAGAGCAAGGGCGCGGCAGGCGTGGGTGAGGGATCACCGCACAGCAGGGCGCGGATGCGCTGGCGCAGCTGCTCGCCACCGTCGCTGGGGCCATTCTTCTCGAGCTGCAGCAGATCCCAGCGCTCGCCGCTGCCGCCCCAGATCATGGGCCCGTAGTTGTCGTGCATCACGCGGCCATCGCGATTGGAGGCGGCTTCCGCGTGGGTCATCACCGATTGCAGGCTGATGTCTCCCTCCTGCCAGCCCCAGCTGCGGGCGATCGCGGCGGCTTCGGTGCAGAGGCTGGTGAGCTGAGCGGGAGTGGGCGGCAGGGTCCAGGGGTCGGGGATGCCGCCCATGCACGCGCAGGAGAGAGCGACGCTGTTGCGGTTGCGGCCGTAGGTGTGGGCGGGCAGATCCACGCTGTAGGCATGAAGCCGATGTACCCGGCCGTCGCCGCCGATGATCGAGTGGTAGTGCCCGGGCCGGATCCAGTCGTAACCGGTGGCCGTCCAGTGCAGATACAAGGTGGGAGCCATGGGGCTGATGGAGCGTCCGCTCAACCCTCAGGATCAATCAAGCCTCGCCATCACGCCATGGATAGATCGCGTTGATGCGCATTAAAATGCGCATACAAATAAGCTGCTCCATGCGAACAACGCTCGAACTACCAGACCCACTGTTCGCGCGACTCAAAGCGAGGGCTGCCAGGGAACAGCTGACCCTGAAGCAGCTTTTGCAGCACTACGTGGAAAAAGGGCTTGAAGCCCCGACGCCATCGACCGCAGCGCAACGCTCAGCTCGTCAGCTGCCAAGACTTGAGGGTCACCTTGCAATTGACTCCAGCCGCATGAGCAATGCGGCCCTGTTTGAACTGCTTGAGCCATGAGCGGCCGCGTAGACCTACCCGACCTGAACGTGTGGCTGGCATTAGCGACAGCCGATCACAAGCACCACGATCATGCGGTGGCCTACTGGGAGAGCGAAGCCGCTGAACAGGTGCTGTTCTGCACGGTGACGGCCCTGGGCTTGGTGCGCCTGGCAAGCCAAGCGAAGGTGATGGGCGCCGCGGTGAAAAGCGCCCGGGATGCCTCTGAGCTTCTGCGAGCGTTTTGCCAACTCGAGGGGGTGGGCATGGCGACACCAACGAGTGATGGCTGGGATGTCTTCCACGAGCTAATGACAGAGGGCAACCACCCGGCCCGCCTGTGCACCGACACCTACCTGGCAGCGCTGGCCATCAGCAATGGCTGGCGGCTTGTGAGCTTTGATCGCGACTTCGAGCGCTTCGCCGGCCTCGAACGACTCCTTCTGGCCTGACGCATGTTGTCAACTTTGCCTGCTGAGCAAAGCGATGGGCATGGCTTCAGCTCTCGTCATCACGCAGCTGATTCACCAGACTGAGATCCACCACACAACCTGAGGTGTTGATCGGCAGGAGGGGCAAGCCGGACCGCTCCGATCGCGGCTCCTCCGGCCCAGCGGGGCGGCGCAACGCCTGGCGCGCCAACTCACTGACACCGCACCAACACTGAGGTGTCGCTGGCGGACAAGAACGCGTGCGGCATCGAGCATCACTCATCTGACACCACGCTAAACCCGACTGCTGGACCCACCCCTCCCCAGCAGCGTTCACAAGGCCGCCGGCCGCGATGACAGCAAATCACCCCAAACCCCATGGGGAAGGAGTAGCGCCATGAGAGACCGCTTTATGCCCATAAGCGCATAAATCACCCACAAAAAATCGGCTCACGGCTGTCTTGTCCCATCCCCCCGCTGCCACTCGGGAACCAGCTCCGCCAGCAGAGCAAGGGCACCGTCCACATCCTGGGCGGAGATCGCGGCGTCGAGCGCATCGAGGCGAGGCCAGAGCACGTCTGGCGGCAGAGCCCGTTCCTGGGCGCGGAAGATCAGGGGGTGTTGGGTGGATTCAGACTCAGCATCAATGAGAAGTTCTTCATAAAGCTTCTCGCCGGGGCGCAGACCAGTGCAAACAATCTCGATGTCGCCGCTGGGATTCTGAGCATCACGAAGCGACAAACCTCCGAGGCGCACCATCTGCTCCGCCAGGTCTTTGATGCGCACCGGTTCTCCCATATCGAGCAAGAACAGATCACCGCCCTGGGCGAGGGTGGAAGCCTGCAGCACAAGCTGGGCCGCCTCTGAGATCGTCATGAAATAACGAATGATCTCCGGGTGGGTGAGGGTGATCGGTCCGCCAGCGGCAATTTGCTTTCGAAAAAGGGGGACCACAGAACCCGACGAGCCCAGAACATTCCCGAAACGCACCATCGCCAGTCGGGTGCGGGGCTGACCAAGGCCCTCAGCACTCTGGGACAGCTCCAATGCCGACGCCTGCAGCACCAACTCAGCCAAACGCTTGCTGGCCCCCATCACATTGGTGGGTCGCACGGCCTTATCGGTGGAGATCAGCACCAGTTCGCTGACGCCCGTCGCCACCGCGGCCTGGCAGACCACCCGGGTGGAGCCCACGTTGTTGGCGAGGCCCGCCAGCGGGTTCGCTTCCACCAGGGGCACGTGTTTGTAGGCGGCGGCATGGAACACGGTCTGCACGCCATGGCCGGCAAACAGCCGTTGCACCAGCGCCGGATCGGCGGCGCTACCGAGCACCGGCAGCAGGGTCACTGATGCAGGCAGCTGCTGGCGCAGCTCCTGCTCCACGGCATAGAGCGACGGTTCGCTGCTCTCGAGCAGGATCAGCGTTTTCGGAAACAGCTGCAGGATCTGGCGGCAGAGCTCCGAACCGATCGAACCACCGGCGCCGGTGACGCACACCACCGCATCACGCAAGCCAGGGCCGAGCAGCTCCGGCACAGGCGGCACGGGATCACGGCCGAGCAGGTCTTCAATGGCAACGGGGCGGAGTGCATCGATGCGAGCCCGGCCGGAGGTGAGGTCATCGACTGAGGGGATCTGCAACACCGGGATCGCCTGGCGTTGCAACTCAGCCACGATGCGGCGACGTTCACTGCGGGGCAGCGAGGGAATCGTCAGCAACACCTGATCGAGCTGCTCCTGGATCTCGCTCAGCACCTGGGGCGGCTGAATCGGAAAGCCGTTGATCGTGCGCCGCCAGAGACTCGGCGCATCATCGAGAAAAGCCACGATCTGATGGTTACCAGCCAGGCGCAGTGCAGCGGTGAGCTGGGCACCAGCCTCACCGGCGCCGTAGATGGCCACACGCACCATTTGCTTTTGGCTCACCGACCGCAGCGACAGGAGCAGATCACGCAGGGCAAACCGCACCGCTCCGGTGAAACCGGTGAGCAGCAACCAGAGCAGAATCCAACTGCTACGGGGCGGCATCGGCAGACGCAACATCACGCCGGTGCCCGCCAACAGCAGCACCAACAGACCATTGCGACCTGCAAGCCGGTAAAGAGCACGGCTACCGACGTAGCGCGTGAGGCCTTTGTATTGCCCGGTGAGGGCATACAGCGGCAGGCCAACCAGCAACACTGCTGGGATCAACCACAACCCGGCAGACTGAAAGCTGGGATGGAGCGGATGGGCCAGCCGCAGCCAAAAGCTGAGCCACACCGCCAATGGCAGCAGCAGAGCGTCGATGCCGATCAGCAGCAGCCGGCGGGCCCTGGGCGGAAAGCGAACAGCTCGCTCAGCGACTCCAATCGAATAGGAACGCGACAACTCAGGTTTCAATGTCGGGAAGCCACGGCAAAGGGAATGGCAACGTGTTGATCCAGCCAGAGGAAGACGCTCACTCTGTCGACACCCCTCAAGCAAAACCTGTCAAACCAAAAGCTGAGCATTGAAACCAAAACGTTGCACAAAGTCTTTACCAACCAAGCACACGCCTTTGAGGTTGGCATCAATCACCTGGCCTCCGAGAAAGCACCGAAATCAAAAAACAAGAAATGCTCCAGAGAAAAGTGGAGTGAATAGCATGCCTCAAAAATAGCAAAAACTACGCTCAAGATTCTCACGAAAAGGCGCTAAATTCAAAAGAGCAAGTCGGAGCAAAGAGAGAAAGCATTCAAGAAAACAGAATGGTGTGAATAGAGAAACCCGAAAAAGAAGTTACAACAACGCGGTGAATACTGTAGTTAGAGCAATAGTAATCAAACAATCGCTTATTATGAGTGCGGGTGACAATGCAGTTAACACCATAGCTTCTGCAGTGGAAGATATAATGAGACAGAAGAGCGCGACCAACGCCAAGAGAGCGATAACAAGAGTTCACGGCAAAGTGACTTAAGGTCGAGGTACTGAAATTTCGAGGCAAAACAAAATAAGATCTTATACGATGAAAAAAGGTTAGAATAGAAAAACAAATAATACTACTAACGGAGGGAAATTTTCTAAACAAGAACAAGATCAACTTTCGTAGATATCGAAAATACCTGAAGACAAGGAAGCATGACAATAAATGATCGACAGTCGAAGTTTTTCTTGAGGCCGGCGGCCGAACATCAACGTCACCAATAATAAAGCCAATTAAAGATTGAGAAACCGGCAGAACAGCAGCCAAAGCAATGCGCGAAGATGCAACTAATTCGGAATACAGAGAAAACAAATAATCATCACCAAAAGCTTGAGTAACACCAAACTCGAAAGAAGATTTGTGAAGACTGACAAGCTCTGGGACATCCGCAAGCTCAAGACGCCTAAAAGTGCAGGATTCAACAATATTCATATCAATGAATAAGGCACACATGATTCATCAAGCAGAGAAAACAAGTGATTAATATTTTTCAAAAACTTTGTGGGAATGACTAAAGTACTACAAGAAAGTGCAGATGAAACAGACATTCCATCGCAAATAACGATATTAGAATTATCAAGCAAAATCCGAGAAATCTCACTAGTACAAAGCGGATGAATTGGCGTGTCGAACCAAGTGTATGTCACTATTCCATGCTTTGAAAGAAAATTAAATGCTTCATTTTTGTTGCCTAAATTAATGACTAAGTATGGGTTATTTGCGTAATTAGAATTTCGCAGCTGAGGGAAAAGGGCAAGATCTATAGCACTCCAAATCCGCAAATTTCTCGTTGCAGAAGGAGATTCAACAAGACAAGAAATAAAGTGAACCAACAGATTAGACGGAGGCCTGCAGTGATACAAATCATGAATCTTCAAAGAATTGACATTACCCCTAGACTTAGATTTCAATACTAATAAAAGCCAGATAATCAAAGGTGGAGAAAACCTAAGAAGCCAAACATATAAAATGTTTATAACAAAAGATTTAACTACAAAATAGGCAGGAGTTGATCTTGAAGTAAAAAGCTTGCTATAACCATTCATCAAAGAGTGGTGGACATTGCAATTTGGATTGAGCGACAAAGCCCCACCCATACCTAAAGATAAAGGCTTGCCGTATTCAAAAGAAAAAAATCTTCCAATAACCTTAGAAGAGTAATAATACATTTCATGATAGAGATTATGTATCGAAGAGTGACAACTGTCAATTAAAATGTAATCAAAAGACTTATGGAGGAAATCAATAAGAGTATGCGGAATTTGCCTTCCGAAAGTCTCCTGGGCAATAAAAATATTTAATGAGTTTACGTCTAAGGCTTTATTGATTGTTGAAATTGAAGGAGGTTCATATGTCAAGGTAGGACTTAAAACAATAATGGTTAAGTCTAAATTAATTAGCGGCTGCAAGACAGCAAAACATGTATAAGATTGCATATATACAGTAACTTGACGAAGCTCATGCGGATTCCTCGAATCAAGTATATGTTTTACGACTAGATAGATCGCATCTCTACCTTTGGTCAAGGGAATAATCATAATTCTACCAAGATATAGACGAGGCTGAAACGGGAGGATCTATGATTACTTGTTCAAGTGGGATAGATCTTTTTGCAACATTAGAGTAGATAGAATTCGAAGGGCATTTAAGAATTTTCGAAACGAGCCGAAGTGCATTGACTCTATTTATACCTGACATAAAAGTAAGAATAATAACTAGAAAATCTGTTAAAGAAGTATTGTCTTTGAAATAACGGAGCGCAAAGACGTTTTTCCAAGGCCTTATAAGTTTATTGTATGCCAAATCTGGGGATGAATAAGGCTCAAGAATAGAAGACTCATCGCTAAAAATAATAGAAGAAGGGTCGGTTATTCCAGGCAAGTATTGTAAAAGTGTACGCTCATAGGGGGTATATAAATCCACGTCAACCTGAACATTTGGGCGAGGGCCTACGAAAGACATTGTTCCAAAAATTATATTCACAAGTTGAGGTATCTCGTCTAACTTGATTTTACGAATTATTCTACCCGTTTTAAGGATTCGCGGATCTTTTGAACTCGTTGATGTAAAGTTTACAGATTTCAAGGGTCGCATTGAACGTAACTTATAAAGTCTAAATAATTTACCGTGTTTACCAACCCTTTGCTGAACATAAATAGGTGATGAAGAGGGATCTTCTAAAAATATTAACAACAAAAATACAGAAAGCAACGGGGTCAGCAAAAATAAAACAACAAACGCAAGAAGTCGTTCAAGAATATTTTTCATAATAAATTTAAGAGTGATTGAAGATGATTAGAGGTCAAATCATAATGCTCTCGGAGATATGATTGTGTTCCAACAACAGAAGAATGCTCATGCGGTAAAGCAATTGGTAAAAGCTTAACCTTACTATTAAGTTGAATGATTAGAGATGATATGAAAGATGCAAAGCCATTGCAAATGGAGTGCTCTTCTATTGTAATTATATAATCGGAGTCGCATATAACTTTGTCTAAGCCTACAGAACGCTTCAGGCATGGAACACTATATAGATCAAAAGAATTATTATCAATACACTGAAAAGCGATTGATCCGATTGAACCATGGAAGAGAACAGAGACCTTAGGGGCAGAGACACTCGATGACGAAGCATACTTAATAATGTCGATCCCAAGAGATATATCTTCTGGCTGATGATCGCAAATGCTTTTATCAATTCGAAGATAACACGGTCCATTAAGCAAGGGATATGCTAAATCAAGCTCAAATTCGTTGGCCGGAGTACATATAGTGATACCCGGGATAGATGAGACAAAGCCTATATCTTGTACGCAATGATGAGACATACCTAAGGCTCCATAACTAAAGCCAGCACCACTAGAAATAAATGTCACATCATTTTCATGATAAGTAACGTCATTTCTTATTTGCTCAAGGCAACGCAAAGTGGGAAAAACACCAATACTATAACAAAAAACTTTCATTCCCTCAAGTGCTAATCCACAAGACATAGAAGCCATTAGTTGCTCTGAGACTCCAACATTAAAATACTGAGAATCTCTAAATTCTTCAAATACATCAAAAACACTATAACCTAAATCTGCGGTAAGCAGAACAGATTTGCTGTCAGAAAGCAAAGAATTGTGGATCAATTGGACAAGTTTATCTCTCATGATAGCAAATCAGTAGCTAGACTAAGTTCGTTTGCGGACGGAGATCTATAATGCCAAAGGACTTTGTTTTCCATGAAATCAACACCTTTACCCTTAATAGTATTGCATATAAATATCTTGGGTTTATCTTTTATGAGCGCTGATTTTTGAATATTAACACTTAAATCTTCGTGGGAATGGCCATCAAGTGTTGCAACATACCATCCAAAAGATTCAAATTTAGATGTCAACGGCTCTAAAGCTAAGGTCTCTTCAGTAGATTCAATGCTCTGAAGAAAATTTCTATCAATAAATACATATAAATTGTCAAGTCGATGGTGCGAAGAATATAAAAATGCTTCCCAATTTGATCCTTCATCTAATTCTCCGTCACTCATGAGAACATAAACATTTGAATCTGATTTTTGTAACTTTAAGGCCTGCGCAATACCACATGATATTGGCAAGCCATGACCTAGTGAACCTGTAGAGACCTCTATACCTGGAAATAATTTATGACACACATGACCCGAAAGATAAGAACCATTTTGATAGTGAGTATTTAATATAGATGTATCAACAAAACCTAGACACGCTAAAGTAGCATACAAACCGGCGCCTGCGTGTCCCTTACTCATCACAAACCTATCTCTAGATTGGGATTTAGGATTTACTACGTCATAATTGATGAAATTCGAATAAAGTACAGCCAATATATCAGCACAAGAAAGAATAGAGCCAATGTGCGATGATTTACCCTTTGAGCACATATTTAGTGCTTGTAAACGTATTTTTTTTGAAAGAGTGAGAGAATCCATTACTTATGCCCCATAGAATTCAGTGATTGATTGCGTGATATATATAATTTCTTCTTCTTCAAGCATATGGTTCATGGGCAGTAAAAACATTCGATCAAATTGGTCTAATGTACGCGGATAATTGTCTATATTAAAGCCTAAGTTTCTTAAATGAGCTATAGAAAATCCACCCCACTGTCGTATTGTTCCGATACCTTTATCTTTAAGAAAAGCCATCAAGTCACTACTTTTTTCTGCAAGTACTTCATAATTTTGATACGTAGAAGGATTATCACTGGCAACTGAGTGTTTGGCCGGCAACTTAAGAACGCCTTGGTCCTGCAAGGCAGAAAGATTATTATCATATAGAGATGCAAGCCGGCGACGCTTTTCAATATAGTAATCAATATTCAACAACCTTGTTAACAAAATATTTGCATTAAGACTATCAAGTCTACTGTTCCTCCCCCAATAAAGAGGCTGAAGATCTACGCCACGGCCATGATCTCTTACGCTGTAAGCATATGAAGCCAAATCATCATTATTAGTAATTATAGCTCCCCCATCACCTAAACACCCTAAAACTTTTGCAGGATAAAAAGATAGACATCCACCTACTCCAAAACCACCTGCATGAGTACCTTTATAAAAAGATCCTATACCTTGGGCAGAATCTTCAACTAAGGGGACTGAGTTAGACCTCAAAAGATTCATTATTTCATCCATATCTGAACAAATACCGTTTAGTTGTGTAATCATACAGGCTGATACATTGCTAAGATTTACATTCGATAACTCCTTGCTAGTCAACAATCCATAGCGAAAATTTACGTCTATAGGTTTAACTTTTAGGCCGGCGGAAACAGCTGCTGAAGCTGTTGCTATCATAGTGTGGGCTGGTACTATAACTTCAGAGCCTTTGGGTAAATCAAGAAAATCAAAGATTATTTCCATTGCATCAGTTGCATTGCCGACTGTGATGCAATGTTTAATTCCAGTATAATTTACGATTTCTTCTTCAAATTTAGATATTGCAGGTCCACCTATCAAATAGCCCGAACTTAATGTTTCAGAAACAAGATCTGCGTATGGTAGTTCTTTGCAATACTTTTTATAGTCAAAAAAAGGGATTTTCATTTTAGTGAACAATAAACAAAAGGTGGGGTGGAAAACTGTATTACTATATACAGTCAATAGCTCTTTCTACGACTGGGTTCACAATCTTTTTTTCGCTAAATGATTCTTCAATCGTAGCCCTAGCATTGTACCCCATTTTTTTCAATTTTGCCCTGTCCTCATAAAGCTCGATAATATAGCTGGCCAGAGCCTCTGAATCACCTTTTTCTACTAAGTAACCATTAAAATTGTGAGAGATTGGTCCCCTGCAATCCTCAGTATTTAAACCGATTACCGGTATTTGCATTGACATTGGCTCTGTCAAAGCTCTTGGGTAACCGCCTTCTCTATAGTATGAAGGTAAAACAGCAATATTTGAGCAGGCGTATATATCCAATATATTTTCTCTAAATCCTAACCATGAAAAATTAGGAAGCTTTTCCATATCCAGTATTACTTCACTAGCAACTGCATCAGGACTTGTAAATTCTAGCGCGCCTACAAGAAGAAATTTAATTTTTTCGTTAAAATCATAGCACTTTACAGCTGAATCGTAGAATTGTTGTATTCCTTTTGGCCAAATCATGCGGCCAACAAGCACTACCACAAAATCTTCGTTTTTCAAGCCAAGTTTTTCTTTGAACTTCCTGCCTCTATCTTTTAATGTAGGGGTAATTTTATATATATCTTCATCAACATAATTTTTTGTCAGCAAAGATTTTGATTCATTAGCAATACCCTCCTTCAAAAAGTAATCATAGTCATTAGGGTTTGTAAGCCAAGCAAACGAAGAAAGATTAAATGCTAATCTGTAAAGAATATTTCCTAGAAATCGGTAAGCATGTCTGATCTTATTTTTTGAATCCAGGAAAAGCGTGCCTCTACCCCATATAGAGATACAAGACGGAGTTCCCACTATATTTGCAGCAATAGGACCATAAATATTGGGCTTCGTACATACACAAAAACAAAGCGATGATCTTAAAGAGATAAGCTTTGAGAAAATAGCAAATAAGTACTTAAAATCGTCGTATATATTAAAATGTCTATTCATTTTCACAGGGTGATAAGTGGCTCCGTAAGACCTAATATTCTCACTATATATATGTTGTTGAGATCTCGGCGCAAGTACATGAACTTCAAATCCTTTTTCAATGAATTTTATAATAAGCCATTTACAGCATAATGATACGGTAAAATCGAGTGGCGCAACAAGTAAAATACTTTTTCTAAGCATTAAGCTTCACTACTCTTGCATATATTTTTTAAAATAGCATATGTCAAGCATATAGTACCAGTTATCACGAATTCTTTGTTAACAAAAGAAAATATTGACCCACGTGGAGAAAACAGATATGAGCTAGTAATTATAAAGCTTATGAAGAAAAAGATCGGGCTGCTACCAGCTTTTCTTACAAAGCATAAAATAAAATATGTTATCGCCAAGGAAACAATACCGCCAAACAAGTAGAATTGATCTGAAATCTCTAATGTTTCTGCAACAATAGATGACCCAATCGTGGAGCCTCGAATTAATTTTTGAGGATCTAATAAGTAAGTAAGATGTTGTGAGAGGTAAGATTTTGACTGGAGAGCTGAAAATGTATAATTCTCTTCGAAATTAAAAACTGCAGCTGGGTAACCTAAGAGGAAAGGCGTTGAATTAAAAAACTTCTGGATGTTATCCATGGTATATGAAATAACTCCCAAAGAAGAGCCTATTTCCCCTGCGAATAGCAGCACAATGTTACCAATATCATCACTGATAGTATTAATTGCATAGCCGAAATCACGATAAACTCTAAATACTGCCAGGAAAGAAGAAAACAACAACATTGAAGTGCCTGCAACAATTAGTCTCATTGCAGGGATATAGCTTTTTTGGTGACAAAACAAATAAATAAGTGACACCGTTGTCACCATAATAGGGCCGCGTTGTCCTGATATTGCGATAACCAGGTAAGGTAAAATAAATATTGTAGACCGTAGAATGTATCCTCTTGTAGTGCGTGAGTTATACAAAAAGAAAGAACCCGAAATAGGATATAAGAGTTCAAATACCCTCAATATCCTAGGCATGTTTATATTTCCCAGGTGAAATGTTTCTGTGTACCCAAAATTTAAAGAGCCCTTTAGCATGACATATGAATAAATCGACATGCCTATGAATACAGTAAAAAATAAGAGTAGCGAGATGACTGAGTTCAAGCTTTTATTAGTATTTATATTGACATTTAAAAAAGAACTTTTAATGAGATTTATTGGGGGGAAAAAAGAATACTTATATGAAAGCCACCAACCAATAGAGCAAAAACATATGTGTAAACTTACTAGTTTAATAGACTGAGACAATGTATAGTCACTTACAGGTATTATAATGCCCGCTAAAGCAAAAATAGCATTATCAGGAGGGTATTCAAAGAAACCGAATAGATTTGCGAACGGCTGGATCAGCAAAAAAACCAAAATCGTGAAAAGATAAAATCTAAATAATGAAACCTCTCTTGTATTAATAGTCACAACCGAGATAAATATAAATGTGAAAAATGCAATGCCCTCAGACTCATAAATTGAGGATGAATTGATGAAGGCGATAAAGTTAATAATCAATATAGAAGTTAATAATAACAATCTTTTTTTGCTATCGCTCAGAAAAATTTTATAAAGTTTCATAAATTATTTTTTTGAATGATTTTTAGCATAGTGACAAGCTCTGATAAGCTATTGGGTTCAAGCACCTTTAGGGGATTTTTGTAACTATTTCGAATACTTTTGCAAATCATACTGGCCTCAGGAAAGCATTCGAAAAGCATTCTGTAAAGCATTATAATAGTAGGCTCTTTGTCAAAAATTATTTTTGGCACAAATGCAGCAGATGAGAATACACATATAAGTATACTTTGATCATTTATGTGATTGAAGCATTCATTCTCCCAAATTGATGGGCTGTCTTGTTTTGGTATAAATCTAAAATATGACATGTGTTGACTATGCCTTTCCTTTGGGTGCGATCTATATTGCAAACCAGGAAAAACTTTAAATGTTAATTGAATGCTCTCAATTAAGGTTGAAATTTTGTCAGTTGACAAACATGTCTTTCCATTTATCAAAGTATGTAATGTATTTACAGGTTGAGAAAGGTATAGGCATTGTCGAGAAACCTTGTCAACAATTGACTGGCTATTATTAGAATTGAGGAGCATTTTTAATATATTTTCTTTGCAGTAATCAATCTGGATAATCTTGTGGGATCTTTTTGTTGCTACGGTCGGCCTCCACAAATATTCACCTTGAGGCGGTCTCAATAAGTGCTTATTAAACAACAATTTATCTGCTAATTTTAAATACTTGTTCCTGTATTTCAAGCTCGAATTGATATTAGTGTAGGAACTTAAGCCGTCTTCGAAGAGATAAAATTCTGCTTTGGTGAATATTCGCCTAAATAAACCTAAGTAAATAAAGTTAGGGCTGTAGACATACAGGGTGTTAGGGGCTGAATCAATTTGTTCCTGCAATTCTCTATAGAATAAGCAAAAAATCTGGCGGGCAAAAATAAATATCAATGCAACAATGAATTTATTAAACTTATTAATTGGGGGAATATTTAGGTTTATTTTATCTGATTCTGAGTCGAGCGCCATCACCACAGAATTATCAACATTGAGATCACTTTCTGCGGCGTTGATAAAAATTTTAAGGTCCGCACTTTGATTGCTAGAAAGGCAAATAGCATTAAAATAAGTATAATTTGAAGTTAAAATATATAATTTGATATCACGACTGCGGGTGATACTAAATTTCTTGATAGAAGAGCTCATAGTTTATTTAAATATGCTTTAGCCGAATTTGATAAGCAGATAAAAGTATTCATGAGATTATACGATTTAAGTTGTGAACTGAAAGGCAATGACTTTAGACCATCGGAATCGAAAAAAGGATCGAGTATTAAAAGGCCTAAGAATTGACTTATCACAGTTGCAATAGCCGCACCAAGGATTCCATACGAGGGCATTAGTAATATGTTAAGACCAATATTGATAATAACAGAAATGAATTGACTCTTCAGCAAGACATGTTCTTTCTTTGCCAATGTATAGTGAATGGATCTGGGTATAGCTGAAAAAATAAATAAAGAACCTATTAGTAATAACCTATATATCTCTACAGATTGCAAATACTTGCTTCCAAAAAGTATATTAAGCATGATAGGTATTAAATTGTAGCCGAGAATAGCTATCGAGATATAAAGCAATACCAATAGACTTGTAAGTCTCCAATAGAAGTATTCGTATTTTTTATAATTAGTAGTATGCAATTTCTGCATTTTTGAAAAAATTGATACTTGCACTGGTGCGTTTAATATAGATGTCAAGGCTATAAAATTTACCGCCATACTATAAACTGCAACATCATCGAAGGTAAGCATTTTCCCTATCATAACTTGATCAACTTTTGCATATATAATCGAACAAATTGCTGCCAAGGCCAGAGTAAAGCTCATTTTATAATTTCTGAATATTAGAAAAAGAATTTTTTTTATAGATTTAATTGATTCTCTCTTAATCGTAGATTGAGTAATTGAAGGGTATTTAAGTGGATTTATAACTATAAGCTTTGCAATAGATGCTGCAATCATCGCGAATGGAACAAAATATAAATCACACTTGAAATAAACAATACCAGAAACTAGTGTAAGCTCAATCGAATTAAAAAATAAAATCGCTGGAATGATTTGACGCACATTGGAAGTGTAATCATGATAGTGCTTAATAGTTAAGACAAGAGTATTCAAAAAGTAAAATCCAGTCAACGATGCTGAAATAATATAAAATTTGGAACTGTTACTTAATGCCTGAGAGGCTAATAATAGCAAAAACAAAGAAAAAGGTAAAAGGAGTATCTTTCCCAAGAGTGCATTAAACAAAACAGACTGGCTATCAAGATATGCATATTGTTTTGCAATTATCTTATCGTCTACAAATAAAAAGATTGTTGACACAATCAAGGCAAAGCTGGATGCATATTGGAATAAGCCATAATCATTTTTTGCCAAAAATGCCGCCAAAACTGTAATAAGCACAAATTGACAAAATGCATAAAAAAATCTCTCAAAAACATTCCAGCCTATGTTATTTATTATCTTTTGCATTGATAGTGTTTAAATGCTTGTAAGAGCTTGAGATAAATAATATCCTAATATTGAATTGTACTCATGCAGCGGCTTCCAGGCGTTCCAGGGCCAGCCAGGCGCCCTCGCCGCCGTTCTTGTGGCCCTGCCAGATCTCCGGAATGAAGGAGGCCTGCGGGCAGTGCTGATTGATCTGCTCGAACAGTTGCACCCAGTCGATCTCACCGTCCTGGATCTGAAGCCCCTCGCCATCCACGTCGCGCGCGTCCGCCAGATGCAGGTGCGCGGTGAAGGGAAGAATCTGATTAAGAAAGTCCCGGAAGGGCAGGTGCAAATGGTTGCAGGCGAGCTTGGAGTGCGACACATCCAGGCAGACCCGCATCCTCTGCTGCTCGCAGAAGCTGTGGATGAAGCCGGGATCCACGAAGAGGTTGTGAAAGCGCTGCCCACCGAAATGCCAGGGAAACGGGGGCATCGTCTGGGGGATGATCTCCACGTCTCCGCCGCAGTTCAGCCGTCCCAGGCTTTCGATCAGACGATGCTGCAGGGGTTTCCGTTCGTCGCGATCGAGGTGGCGATGTTCGGAGAAGCCCCCGACGTTGGTGACCAGCAGCACCGGGGCCGGGCAGCGGAAGCGACCCCGCAGATCTCTTGAGATGTCGATTACCCGCTGAAGTTCCCTGACGGAGTGAACGCGGTAGCCCTCATCGGCGGTGCACAGATCCAGAGTGTGATCACCGGCGAACAATTCCGGTGCGTGCACAACCAGGCCGATGTCCTGGCGCTCCGGCAGCACCTGATCCAGATCCACTTCGAGATCCTTGTAGCTCAGATGGATCTCCACCAGATCGAGGTTGCTCACCTTGGAGAACACCTTGATGTCGTGATACCTCACCGGCAACCCGAAGGGTTGGCGGAAGCGGTAGGTCCGGGGAGTCGCCGCGGGAGTTTCCAGGTCGGAGGGGAAAAACACCTCGCCCTGGGCCTTGGCCACCGGCAGCCGTCGCCCCAGCAGGTCAGGCAACCAGTTGGGCTGGAGCCCCTGCCCCGGGCTCTGGATGCGCACCATCGCTTCAGTGATCTCGCTCCCGGCCGGGATATCGCAGGCGGCAACCAGGCTTTTGGCCAGCACCTCGCGGTTCATCATCTCGCCCTGGCTGATGCTGCGTTCACCGCCCTGGCCCATGGATTCTTCCACCCGGCGGATGCCCTGGATCATCTGGGCGAATTCCTCCTGCAGCAGGCTCACCTTGTGATCGTTGCCCTCCATGCCACGGTCAAGGGTGATGTGCTTCTCGATCACCGCAGCACCCATCGCCACCGCGGCGATCGGGACCTCAATGCCCCGTTCATGGCCGGAGTAGCCGACCGGTGCATCCGCCAATTCCCGCAGCCGTTCCAGGTAGCGAAGATTCACATCCTTGAACGGTGTGGGGTACGTGGAATTGCAGTGCAGCAGCACGTAATTCGCCCCCTCCTGCTGCAGGTGACGGATGCCGGAGCGGATCTCCAGTTCGGTGGCCATACCAGTGGAACAGATCAGCGGTTTGCCCGTGGCTGCCAGCTGACTAATCAACGCGTGGTTGGTGAAGTCTGCAGAGGCCACCTTGAAGCCCTCCATGCCCCAGCGGTTGAGTTTCTCCAAGCTGGTTTCATCCCAGGGGGTGCAGAGGGGCACCAGTCCCTTGCCGGCGGCGTAGTCGAAACAGCGGAACAGTTCGTCGTCACTGAGCTGGAACCGTTCCAGCAAATCCAGGGTGTACTGCGTCCCCAGGTCGGACGCCATGTCGTTGCTGTCGCCGGCGTTGCTGTACAGCTTGCTCATATCCCGCATCTGGAACTTGGCGCAGTCGGCGCCGGCGGCATGGGCGGCGTCGATCAGCTGAAGGGCGATGCCGATATCGCCGTTGTGGTTGTTGCCGATCTCGGCGATCACGAAGCTCGGTTCGCCGTCGCCGATGCGGCGGCTGCCGAATTGCAGGCCATCTGTGGCGGGCAGGGCCACCGCCACGATGCGGCCGTGGCTGTCCAGAAGCGGCAGGGCGATGATCTTGGAAGTGAGCAGCCCCGAGAGCTCGGCCGGTGACGTCCCCTCCGGAGCGCTGAGGCAGTTGGGATTCATCGCCGCTGTCACCGGGCGGTTCAGGTCGATGTCGCCGCAACTGGCGACCCAGCGGCGGAAATCGCCGTCAGTGAGCACCCCTTGGAGGATGCCGCCTTCCGACACCACGAAGATCAACCGCGACTGGTTCGCGGTGATCTTGCTGAGGGCCGATAAAATACTATCCTCAGCAAAAATTATATACGAAGTGATTGCGTATGATATGCTTATCTTTATAGCCACAACGAAACGGTATTAGAGAAATAAGTCTTAGCCAAAGTAAGCCAATGCAAGACCAAGAGGTGGACGGTTTAATAGCCGACTTTTGCTAGCCCAACAGATTCGCCGTCAGAAACACAAATTACTGCCAAAGGCAAGCAAAAAAAGATTTGTGTAAAGCAAACTACAAAGAAGACTGCGGCGAAACAGTAACACTACAATCAAGCTTCAATCGACAGAAGACAACGTTGAAATAGAAACAGAGCGAACAGCGGGAGAGCGCAAGTATCACTGCAAAGACAAGGCAACTACACGAACACCCGACAAAATGAACAGCAAAGGCTTAGACACATGCAATTAATTTTCGCAGCCAACAAAGGAATCACTAAGATCAAAGTGACGAGAGATCGGAAAAGTGCTAATAGTGAAAAGCCTTTTAACAGAATGGGGGCTAAAAGTGGCATTGCGAATTAGGCCAATTTTTATAGTACTAGCTTCAGCCTTGGGAGTGTCCGCTGGTTGCAGCGCAAAACCGCCGCAATCATGTAGCGAATATTCAAGCGAATTAAACAAAAAAACCTATATCCAAAAGAGCAAAAATATTAGTTTGCAAACAAAAAAAATCTGGAGAGAGAGAGGAGGATGGGGTGGAATCGTAGCGGACAATAAAGGGAATTTAATTATATCCAGGAGCCCTAATGGCAGCTCAATCGCGACCTCATCAGACGGTGGAGAAACCTGGGTAAAGAATCTAAGAATAGATAAATTGTCTAGGCAGGCTAGTACAAGTGGGGGGAATTTAATAAATGGCGGATGTGGAATAATCTATTACCTTAGCCCTAAGAATAAAGCTATTTACACAACAACAAACGGTGGGATTAATTGGAGTAAACGAAGGGCAAATATACTTCTGCCCAATGGGTATCAAGAGAATGAAGAGCTGATAGCCGCAATGCAGCCTGGCATAAGACTTCATCAAGGGAAGATGAAGGGAAGACTGATCACTCCAGCTAGGCTATGGGGCCTTGAGAACAACAATCTGCCTGAAAATCGAAAAGAGCATACAGGCTTAGCACTATATAGTGACAATCAAGGTGAAACTTGGACTTCTTCAGCTATGCTTGATCAAAAAGGCATAGGTGAAAGCGGTATAGCTGAACTTGGTGACGGAGTTTTGTTGTACAACACTAGAGAGCATATGACTGCAGGAGGTAGGTTTTCGGCTGCGAGCATTGATCAAGGCATCACATGGGAGGCGATGAAAAGAGTGGAGATTCCAGATGGCCCTATTGGGAGTAAGTATGGGCTTATGGGTGGATTGATAAGACTACCAATCAAAGGAGAAGATTACTTAATATTTAGCAACGTAGATAGCAAAGTCATCAGCACCGGAACAGTTAATAGTGGACAATCAGACGTAAGGGGGAGAGAGAATTTGACACTATGGCTATCGAAAGATGGAGGAAAGTCATGGACATGTAAATATTCAATTCACAAAGGCGGCTCGGGTTACTCTAGTTTGGCCTCAGGACTATATAAAGACCAAGCATATATATACGTACTTTACGAAGGAAGAGAAAGCAATAGTTCGAACTGGGGCGTATATTTTTCAAGGACAAGCCTGTCAGCAATTCTTGAATCTAAAGAATGCAGTGATAAATAAAATTGCCTAGCAGGCTAGAGTTCAAACAACGAGAGTAGTAGTAATGGAAAATCTCTTTTAGGGAATCGTGCAACTAATGAAAGCCGCCGATAGTTTCGATCCCCCTAAGTGATTAACAAAGACAGAAATAGCAATGTCGCCATCAGTAATGTTGATCCTCGAAAGCTCTCTAAACAACTTTTTGCAGCTCTGCAACATTTTTTTTACAATGATTGTGACTCATAAACAAGCTTTGAAGGATTAGGCAAAGATCTTCACAAAGTTGACTTCCTTGTGAAAGATCTGCAGATCATTCCGCAAGACATGAGGTGAATTGGAGCGTCAGTGGAAGCTGTGAAAGCAGAGCAGATCAAAACGTTGCGATTGAGCATCGCCTAAAGCGTCAAGCAACGAGTATGCCAAAAACGAACCCAACAGTTTGGGGAGGTGGGAGGGATAGGCCCAGAATCAGCGCGTCCACTGCCCTTGGGATAACTAAGGGGAAACTCTAGACATCAGCCCGAGCCTGTCTTCTATTGAAATGCAAGGTTTGGCTTACGAAAACTGCAACCCTTAAGCCTCCTCCGCTCCGGTGATCGAGCTCAAGCCAATTTGGGATAATCCCGATTCATTGTTTGCGTAAATCACTAGCAGCGTTGTCGCATTCTTCTTGAAAGAGTCGGAACAAACCTCTACCGCCACCCTTCATCAGGGCAGCTTTTATTAACTCAAAGCGAGATTGAGCTCAATTTCAGGTTAAACATTTACTGCTCAGTGGTGTTGGATTTGCTCTAAACTACGACAAAGAGCTAAATCGGCAGGTGTATCAATCTCAGGGCCGCTATCGACGATCACTACGGGCCGCCAAGGTGCACAGAAGCGGCTGCCGCTCTGCCGGAAGGCGGATGTACGTATCGCATAGATCGCACCGGTTTCTATGTAGGAAGGCTCTAGATCCTGGCGGCGTTTGCGGGGGTGTGTTGGGTCATGGTTGATGCCCCGGCCATCTTCCCTCCAAAGGAAGCCATGCCAGGGCTGAACGGAAAAACTGCTGTTGATTACCGGATCTTCTAGGGCCTTCAGCACTCGGTCGATCTGCGAGGCGTTGGTAAATGGTGACGTACATTGCAGGAAGACCAAGCGATTAGGAATGGGGCCTAGCTGTTCGAGCACCTTGATTGCATGGAGCAGGGCTGATTCAGAACTGGCGACATCCCCAGCGATCCCCGAGGGGCGCTCCACGACTTCGGCGCCGGCCTTGAGGGCTGCAGCTCTAATGGTGAAATCATCTGTGCTGACGACAACTCGCTTCACATTTTGACTGGCCCGCGCGGCATCGATGGTGCGAACTACCAACGGACGGCCCCCCACCTCCTGGAGATTCTTGCCTGGAATTCCCTTAGAGCCTCCGCGAGCAGGAATCAGCGCTAATGCCACAGGCATCAATATCAATCGGTGGGAATCTAATCAGCCCGCACTACCCGATTGCCAATAATGGAAAAAACTTAATATTATAATTAAGCTTAGTTTATCGAAGGTAGTGTATTTGATACGCTATTAAAATAGAGTTTATTGCGGCTTTGGAGACTAACACTTTATGCTAATAAGAAAATTTTTAAGCATCAGAAATTCGGATTATGAATTCTCTGCAATTTTATCTTCGACGAGATTATTGCGAGTCCTGCCTAAGCCAATTTAAATTCAGGGGTATCCGCAAAATCACCAATTCAACAGATTCAAAACCCCAGATCTAGACATTCCCATTGATACTGGCTTTTCATGGAAACTTTAATATGCATTTAAACCCAAAAATCTATAGATACTTTTATTTTATTTTCCTGATAATACGGCTTTACTTTTTTGCAGAAGCTCGTGGAATTCAAGCTAAAATTTGCCAACCGAGCAGGCCGCTTTATTAGCAGTCTCAACAAGGTTGAACAGGATGCCGTTACAGGCATACATCCCGTAGGCCTCGCGGTAGTTCACCGTGATCTAGTAAGCGTAAAGCTTAGCCACGCCGTAGGGGCTGCGCGGATAAAAAGGTGTGAACTCCTTCTGCGGCACCTCCTGAACCAGGCCGTAGAGCTCGCTGGTGCTGGCCTGATAAATCCGGGTTTTTGCTGTGAGCCCAAGCATCCGCACCGCTTCCAGGATGCGCAGCGTGCCAAGCGCGTCGGAATTGGCGGTGTATTCCGGCGCCTCATAGCCGCCAGGCTTCTGCGAAGCAGTAGCTCACAGCCACATGGCTTTGTGCACCAAGGTTGTAAATCTCATCGGGCTGAACCTGCTGGATGATGCGGATCAGGTTGGTGCTGTCGGTGAGGTCGCCGTAATGCAGCACCAGACGCGGATCGCTCTCGTGCGGGTCTTGGTAAAGGTGATCGATCCGAGTGGTGGTGTTTGCGAAGCGGGCCGGAGGCCCTAGCTGCTGGCCCGGCGTTTGATGCCGTGCACCATATAGCCCTTCTCCAGCAGGAGCTCCGCCAAATAGCTGCCGTCTTGGCCGGTAATGCCGGTGATCAGGGCGGTTTTGGCGAGGGTAGCTGTTGTGGCGGAGGTGGTAAGGGAAAGAGGCATGGAAACTTCAAGACGTCGTTCAGGCACAAAACATCTGCCTGCGGTCACAGCGGACGGGAGCAGAGCTCAACCGTCTCGGCAGTGACGTATTAATTGCGAGCTTCGCATAGCTCAGGCGAAGTCCTGAGCTGATTCGCCTGAAAGGAAGCAAGCAACCGTGCCCGTAGGAGAGAGAGAGAGAGCTTGCGTTTACGCATACGTTACGCATGCACGACGGTTCCGAAACGAATTCGTGCCACAAGACTCAAGGCATCGGAATGCGGGCCACTCCGGCACCCGGCCACTGGCGATGCAAAACCGGTCATTTCTCCGGGTAAGTTCCCGGCCATGAAGCGTCCTGCATCAACACTTTTCCAGCGCTGCCTGCGCCTCACGGCAGCGGCGGGGATCACCTGCAGCCTTCAGGCTCCGCTTGTGAAAGCTCAGGACGCGCAGCAGCAAGACGAACGACCAGTTCCGCTCGAGCAGCGCGCCCAGGTCACCTACGACGCCTACATCCTCGGCCCCGGCGATGGCCTCCAAATCGAACTGCTGGATCTGCCTGAGCTGAGCGGCCGCTTCTCGATCGGTCCCGACGGCACCCTCTACCTTCCCCGCCTGCGCGCCCTTTACATAGAGGGGCTCACGGTGGAGGAACTGCGTTATTTCCTCACCCAGCAGTACGGCTTTTACGTGCGCGACCCTCAGGTGTATGTGCGCCCTGTGGCATACCGGCCGATCCGCGTCTATGTGGGCGGCGAGGTGAAGCGGCCCGGGTATTACACCCTCAGCGGAGAAACAAAGCTGTCCCGCCTCTCGGAAACCGCCGAAGCCAATCGCCTGCAAAGTGGCACCGCCATCGACACTGGCCGTCCAGGCCTGGGCCAGCTCCCCGGTGGTGCCTCTCCTTCTCCTGGGGGCAGTGGTCTCAGCACCTTCGGGGCCGTGTTTCCCACCGTGTTTGATGCCATCCGCGCCGCCCAGGGCATCACGCCCTACTCCAAGCTTGCCGACGTGCAGGTCACCCGCAAGCGCGCCCAGGGCCTCGGTGGTGGGCGCATCCGCACCAACCTCGATTTCCTCTCCCTGATCACCGAGGGCAACGAATCACAGAACATTCGCCTTTTTGATGGTGATGTGGTGAGCGTGGGCCGCAGCACCACTGTGCTGCGGGATCAGCTGCTCAAGGCCGGACAAACCAACCTCAGCCCCCAGTTCATCAGCGTGTTCGTGAGCGGGCGGGTGAAAACCCCCGGTGGCGTCACCATCCCCCAGGGATCCTCAGTGAACCAGGCCATTGCCCTGGCCGGCGGCCCCCGCTTGCTGCGCGGCAAGGTGGAGTTCGTGCGCTTCACTCGCGAAGGTGAAATCGACCGGCGCACCTTTGGTTACAACCCCGGTGCTCCCGCCGATGCCCCCAACAATCCCGTGCTCATGGCCGGGGATCTGATCAACATCAAGGAATCACCGCTCAGCGCCACGGTCACCGTGCTCAACGAGATCACCGGCCCCGCCGTGGGCATCTATTCCGTGTACTCCCTCTTCAACGGAATCTCGCGATGAGCACAACCAATTTCGACGACGAGATCGATCTCCGCCAAGTAGCTGGCGCCCTGCTGCGCCACAAACGTTTGATCGCAGCGGTTGCCGGTGCCTCCGTGGTGCTGTCTGGGATCTACGCCTTCACGCGTAAACCCGTCTGGGAAGGGCAGTTCCAGATCGTGCTCCAGAACAATGAGAGCGCTGCCAGTGGTCGCCTGGCCCAACTCGCCGCCTCCAATCCGATGCTGGCCTGCTTGGCGGGCCTCGGTGGCGGAAGCAGCTCCAGCAGCCTCGAAACCGAGGTGAAAATCCTGGAGAGCCCCTCGGTGCTCAAACCCGTGTTCGATTTCGTCAAAAAGCAGAAAACAGAAGCGGGAGAGAACGTTAAGGAACTCACCTTCACAGATTGGCTGAAAGAGAACCTGAGCGTGGAACTTGAAAAAGGTACATCTGTGCTCAACATCGCCTACCGCGATACCGAGCAAGCCTTGGTGCTGCCCGTCATCGGCCGCATGTCCAAGGCTTACCAGCAGTATTCCGGCCGCGACCGCTCCCGCGACCTCACCCAGGGAGTTGCCTACCTGGAGCATCAACTTGCCAAGCTACTGCCTCAGGCTGATGCCTCCATGCGCGCGGCCCAGAATTACGCCTTAACCAACGGGTTAGGCCTCCAAGATGGGATTGGCACCATCGCTGCAGCAGCTGGTGCCGGTGGTAGTTCAGCCAATCCTTCGGTGGAAGCCAGCCGGGAGGCAGCTCAGAACAAAGTCAATGCCCTCCAGCAACAGCTGGCCTCGGCCCGTGCCGCTGGGGGCAATCGGCTTTATGTGGCGCCCCAGCTGGAAGCGAACGCCGATCTCTACAGCAAGCTGCAGAACCTCGATGCCGAGCTGCAGCAAAAATCGGCCCTGCTGCGCCCCAACGACCCCACGATTCAAGCCCTTCAGCGTCAACGCCGTTCCCTCACCCTGGTGATCAACCAGCAGACCGTGGGGCTTCTCCAGGGGCAACTGCAAACCGCCCAGGCCCAACTCGCCTCCCTCAGCCGGCCGAGAGAGGTGATCCTCAAGCACCGCGAACTGGTGCGCACCGCCCTGCGCGATGAGAAAACGGTCGCTGAGCTGGAAACCCAACTCCAGACCCTTCAGCTCGAGAAGGCGCGCCAGACCGACCCCTGGGAGCTGATTTCCACACCCACCCTGCTCGACCGTCCCGTCGCTCCCCGCAAAAAGCGGATCGTGGCCCTGGGCTTGCTGGCCGGTCTGGTGCTTGGCAGTGGCGCCGCCCTCGTGGTCGATCGCCGCACGGGCCTGGTGTTCAGCATCGAAGAGCTCCAGGGCCTCCTGCCCTGCCCCCTGCTCAAGCACCTGCCTGCCCTGGCGCCTGCGGCTTGGAGTGATGCCGCCGACCTACTGGCCGCAGGGCCCCTCGCCGCCGCCGCTGGCACCGGACCCATCGCCCTGATCCCCGTTGGCGCGCTGCCGTCTGATCAGCTCCAGGCCTTCAGCGCTGAATTGCGCCGGGCCCTGGCGGGGCGTGAGCTGCTGGTGAGCACCGATCTGCGCCAAACCAGCACCTGCGTCACCCAGCTGCTGCTCACGGCCCCTGGCGTGGCCACCCGCACCCAGCTCTCCCAACTCGGCCAGAAACTGGCCCTTCAAGGCACCCCCATGGCCGGCTGGGTGCTGCTCGATCCCGCCCTGGAGCTGGGTTGATGCTCCACCGCTGGCCCGCTCCTGCCAGAAGCCTGGCGTTAGCTGGTGTGTTGGCGTCGGCCGGTCTCACCATGCCCAACCTCGGACATGCCCAAGACGTGGTGTGGGAATTGGTCACCCCAGAGGAAGCCTCCACGCCAATCCCCGCCAGCGATGCCGGTGTGCAATGGCGGACGGTTCAGGAGCCCGGGGCGGCGGAGCCAGCAGGCGTCAACACCAGCAACGCCATTGTCTGGCGCGAGCTGGATCCCCCATCCGATGCAGCTCCTTCCACTCAGGTGGTGTGGGAAGACTTGCCCGCAAGCGCAGACCCCCTGCCGCCAGAAGCCATCGCTGAACAGCACCGCGAGGAATCAAACGGCTCCAACCCGCAACCGCCGCCACCACTGCCTCCACTGCCGCGCCTGCAGGCCCTCGACCGCTCCATCGCCTTCAGCGACGGCAACGTCGGCCCAGACATCAGCTGGAACATCCCCAACGGCCTGCGCTGGAGTGAACGCTGGTTCGCCAGTGCTTCGCTCCTCGGCCAGAGCCGGCGCCAGCCTGGGGAAGACTTCTTTGCCTGGAACAACGGCGACTCCGTCGCCATCGTGCACGCCAATGTGATTCAAAGCGGCAGCTGGAGCCTGGGCCTCAACACCTCCATTCGCAGTGTGTACCAGGGCAGCCAGGCCGCTGGTGGCGGCACGCAGGTGGGTGAAGGCGTCTCCAGCGGCTTCCGGATTGCCACCGCAATCGGCGACACCGGTGGCATCGCCTTTGGTGGTGAGCAGGTGATCCAGTGGGATGACGACACCGACACCGGCCGCAATCTCTACCTGATGGCCTCCAAGGGCTGGTGGCTCGGGGATCAGGGCCGAGGGTTTCCTTTGTTCGTGGCCAACGGCGGCATCGGCACGGGCCGGTTTGCCAACCAGGACATTCTCAGCTGGGACAACCCCCTGCGCTTTGCCTGCATCGATGGCGTTGAAAACCGAACAGAATCATTCTCAGTCGACAACGATCTCTGCTGGAGTCCGATCGGCACCCTGGCCCTGGTGGTGAATGAGTACTGGAGCATGTTTGTGGAATACCGCAGCGGCACGGCGCAGGCCGCCACCTCCCTCAGCCTCGGCAGTGGCATTCCCTTGCGTTTCACCTGGGGCGTGAACTTCGCCGGCAAAAACGAAGTGATCGAAACCAATCAATGGACCTGGGTGTTCCGCGCCAGCCTCGGCTTCTGATTCAGCCCTTCAAAGGCGGCAGCAGCGTGGCCAGCTCCAGCAAGGACACAGCCGGATAACAGGGCAGCTCAGCCCGCAGCAGCTCCAGCTTGGCCCGATAGCGCTGGAACAGATCCAGGGCGCACTGTTCCTCATCGGCGCTGAGCCAGCGCCGCACAAGGGTTTCTTCCAAGGTCTGGTCGAACACACAACGCTCTGCATCCAGCCCCAGAGGCAGATAGCCCTCCTGCAGATCCAAATAGGCCAGCAACCTCAGACGAATCGGCAATTCACCCTGCCGGATCAACGTCAGCGCCTGATCCCGATCTGCACTTTTGGCGTCTTCGAAACGGTTGCAAAACACCTTGATCAAACAATCACGTGCACTCCGGCCCCAGAAATGCACCAACACGAGCCCGTGCACACCCAGAGGAATCGAGGTTGGCCCCTCCACAGCATCAGGCAGCAGCGCGAAGCAGTGGTCATGGCTGATCGCCGCCATGCGCGAGGAGCGCACGATTGGCTTGCCCACATGGCCCCAGAAGCCCCCCTCGCCAGCATCCACGGGCGAGACCAACGGGCGCATCAGCCAAGGCAGATACCACTGGGAACCTGTGGGATAGAGATCGAACAGCTGCGCCAAGCCGAAGGGACTGCGTTGAAACCCCAGATACTCATCACAATCCACCAGCAGGGTGAACGGCGCCTGATTGCGCAACGGGGTGAGATCCAGCTCCCGCAGGGCCTGATCCGGCGTGAGCTCAGCACACAGCCGGTGCACCTGCAACCAGCGCGATCCCTCCAACCCAGCGCTCTGCTCCAGCCAGGCACGGTCGGCATCGCTCTGCACGCAGGCGTGAATCCGCTCAACCCCCAGATCGCGGTAATGCTGCACAAACGCCCGCCAATAGGGCTGCTCCCCTTCGCAAAATCGCGTGATCAGCTGCACGCCCTGCAGGGGAGCAGCACCAGAATCAGCGCCAACCGGCCGATTGGAGTGCGTCAGGGGAAAGGAGCCAAAACCATCAACCGGAAGAAGCGATGTCATCCCTGGCGCCCTTCATCGGCTCTGGGTTGATCCTCACCGATGATGGCGCGTAGGTCGAAGGCTCGGCTCATGTCCCAACTCCTGATCACGGGCGGCGCCGGTTTCATTGGCAGCCACACCTGCGTGATTCTGCTCGACGCAGGCCACGATCTCATCGTGCTGGATGATTTCAGCAACAGTTCGGCGGAAGCCCTGGTGCGAGTGGCGGAGCTTGCCGGGGTCGAGCTCGGCAGCAAGCGCCTCAGCCTGCAGCGCGCCGATATCCGCCAAACCAGCGCTCTGGAACAACTCTTCGCAGCCGCCCAGAGCCGGGGCTGCCCGATTGAGGCCGTCGTGCATTTCGCAGGCCTCAAAGCCGTGGGGGAGTCCGTACAGAACCCCCTGCACTACTGGGATGTGAACGTGGGTGGCACGGTCAGCCTGGTGAAGGCGATGCAGGAGTTCGGATGCCGCACCCTGGTGTTCAGCAGCAGCGCCACCCTCTACGGCTATCCCGACGAGGTACCGATCAAAGAAGGCGCACCGATCCAACCGATCAATCCCTACGGGCACACCAAAGCCGCGGTTGAACGCCTGCTGAATGATCTGGCAGCGAGCGCCCCGGAGCAATGGCGCATCGCCTGCCTGCGTTACTTCAACCCTGTCGGCGCCCATCCCTCCGGGCGCATCGGCGAAGACCCCCTTGGGCGCCCCAACAATCTGTTCCCCTTTGTGAGCCAGGTGGCCGTGGGCCGTCGGCCCGAGATCGAAGTGTTTGGTGGCGACTGGCCCACAGCCGATGGCACCTGCATTCGCGATTACATCCACGTGATGGATCTGGCGGAGGGGCATCGCGCCGCCTTGAGCACACTGCTGCAGGAGCCCCCACAGGTGCTCACCCTCAACCTCGGCAGCGGCCATGGGGCCTCGGTACTGGACGTGATCCAAGCGTTCGAGACGGCCTGCGGACGGCCCATCCCCCACAGCATCCAGCAGCGTCGCCCGGGCGATGCGGCAATCACGGTGGCCGATCCAGCAGCCGCCAAGGAGCGGCTGGGGTGGAGCACGCGGCGCAATCTCCACGACATCTGCCGCGACGGCTGGGCCTGGCAGTCAGCCAATCCTTCGGGATACGGGCCGGGTCCAGCGAGCGCATGAGCGGCCTTGTGCTGGCTGGGGGTGGCCACAGCCATGCCCTGCTGCTGCGCCGCTGGGCGATGCAGCCACGCAAGCGCCCTCAAGGGCTGATCACCCTGGTGAGCCGGAGCAGCACAGCGCTCTATTCCGGCATGGTGCCGGGGCTGATTGCTGGTCTTTACGACCTGGACTCGGTCGCGATCGATCTGCGCACCCTGGCCGACCAGGCCGGGGTGGCCCTGGTAGTGGCCGAGATCACCGGCTTGGATCCAGTGGCGAGGCGCCTGCAGCTCGAGCAACGCCCTGATCTCAGCTACGAATGGCTCAGCCTCAATCTCGGGGCCGTCACGCGCAAGGCCGCCGCCTCAGAGAGCGCCCTGGTGCCGATCAAACCCCTGGAGCCGGCCTTGGCCTACCTCAGCCTCCAGGACCAACACACCCTGGATTCAGCTGCTCCAGACTCACCATTCCGGGTGGTGGGCAGTGGACTGGCCGCCGTGGAAACGGTGCTGGCGCTGCGGCAACGCTGGCCCCACCGTGCACTGGAATTGCAGGTGCGCGCCGAGCATCTCCACCCGTCGATGCACGAGGCCTTGCAACGCGCTGGTGTGCATCAGCTCAGCAATGAGGCCCCGTCCAGGGCCAGCACAGGACTGTTGTGCACTGGCAGCAGCGCGCCCCAGTGGCTGGCCCGCAGCGGTCTGCCCTGCGATCCCACCAGCGGCAGAGTGCTCACCGACGCCACCCTGCAGGTTGCGGGGCATCCGCATCTGTTCGCTGCCGGCGACTGTGCCGAGATCACGTCAGATCCCAGGCCCGCATCTGGCGTGTGGGCGGTGCGTGCCGCCAGTCCCCTGGCGCGCAATCTGGAGGCCGCAACCCGGGGCCAACGGCTGCAACCCTGGCGCCCCCAGCGCAGAGCCCTGCAACTGCTCGGCGGCTTTCGCAACGGCCAACCAACGGCCTGGGCCTTGCGCGGCAGCCAGCTGATCGGTCCCCATCCCCTGCTCTGGCGCTGGAAGCGCCGCATCGATGCCCGCTTCATGGCCCGATTCCGCCGCTCAGCGGCCATGCAGAGCAACGCAGCGATGGCCTGTCGGGGGTGCGCAGCCAAACTTCCGGCAGCGCCTCTAGAGCAGGCGCTGCGGGACGCCGGTCTCGCCGGCGATCAAGTGCAGCCTGAGGATGCCGCGATACTCCCTCTCCAGGCTGATCAGCAGAGCAGGGCTGTGATTCAGAGCGTGGATGGGTTCCCGGCCCTGGTCAGCGATCCTTGGCTGAACGGCCGGCTCACCGCCCTGCATGCCTGCTCCGATCTCTGGGCCTGCGGCGCACGGGTGCTGGCAGCTCAAGCGGTGGTGACCCTCCCCCAGGCGGCACCAGCAGAGCAAGCCTCCCTCCTGGCTCAGACCCTGGCCGGCATCCGCTCGGCCCTCGACCCCCAAGGCACACCGCTGATCGGCGGCCACACCCTGGAGGGCCGCGATGGCGCGGCCGCAGCCCCCCTGAGCCGATCCCTCCAGGTCAGCCTGAGCGTGACCGGCCAGTGTGCGCATGGGTTCTGGCAGAAAACGACCCTCCAGGCTGGCGATCATCTGCTGATCAGCCGGCCGCTTGGCACCGGCGTGCTCTTCGCCGCAGCCATGGCCGGAGCAGCCCGGCCAGCAGCCCTCGACACCGCGCTGGAGCAGATGGCCACCAGCCAGCACCCCTTGCTGGATGCGCTTCTCAAGCTCACGCACGAGCAGCCTGGGGCCATCCACGCCGCCACCGACATCACCGGCTTCGGCTTGCTGGGCCATCTCGGCGAAATGCTCAGTGATCCAAGCCTGCGGGTGACCCTGACGGCGAACGCGATTCCTGCCCTGCCCCAGGCCCTGGAGCTCTTGGAGGCAGGCCACGCCAGCAGCCTGGCCCCCTCGAACCGCAACGCCTGGAGCCTGCTCGACGCAACGGAGCGAGGCGAGCCGCCCGTGACCCTGCTCCTTGGCGACACTCCCAGCGCGAGCCCGCAGGCTCGCGCGTTGCTGGAGCTGCTGGTGGACCCGCAAACCTGCGGCCCACTGCTGATCAGTGTGGCGCCAGAGGTGAGTCAGCGTCTCGAGAACGATCCAATGCAAGCCTGGCGCCGGATCGGCGTTGTTCATTCGGCAGAAGCACCATCGCCCTGACGGGTCAGCTGTCGATGGGCTCGATCGGTGCCAAGCGCGGATCGAGGATCTTGGGACCCATCCCAGCGAACTTCACCGCGATCGACACCTTTTCGCCGCTGCCGAAGGTGTGCGTAACTTCCCCTTCCCCGAAGCTGCTGTGCAGCACCCGGTCGCCCACGCTCCAGCTCTTGCCCGGAGCCGGACCAGCCTGACGACGGCGCACCGCATTGGCAGGGGCACTGCTGGGTTGTTCTCGATCCACCCGGGTGAGGCGATCCAAACGTTGTTCCCGGCGGATCGCCGCACCGCCAGAGCGCGGAATCTCGCCCTGCACCAGCGCTTCCGGCAGTTCGGAGAGGAACACACTGGGCACGGCCGGTTCGCGCATGCCGCCCCAGAGACGCCGCTCGCTGGCATGGGAAAGGAACAGGCGCTCCTTGGCTCGGGTGATGCCCACGTAACAGAGCCGACGCTCTTCCTCCAGCGAAGCGGGATCGTCGAGAGAGCGATAGCTGGGAAACAGCCCCTGCTCAAGGCCCACCAGGCACACCACGGGAAATTCCAAGCCCTTGCTGCTGTGCAGCGTCATCAGGGTGACGCGATCGGCTGCGGTGTCCTTGCTGTCCGCATCGCTGGCCAGAGCAGCGGAGGCCAGAAACCCCTCGAGATCCCCCTCCTCGTTTTCCTCTTGGTACTGCAAACCTGCATTCACCAGCTCCTGCAGGTTGCGCCGGCGTTCCTCCGCCTCATCGGTGCCTTCGGTGATCAGTTCGCTCACGTAGCCGCTGCGCTCCATCACCTGCTGAATCAGGTCGGAGGGAGGCGTGTCGTGAAGCTGTTCACGCAAGCCGTTGATCAACTCACAGAACTGCAGCAACCCCCTGGCGGAACGGCCACCGAGGGAGCGCACCGCTTCGGGATCACTCACCACATCCCAGAGGGGAATGCCCAACTGATTGGCCGCATCGGTGAGCCGCTGGATCGTGGTCTTGCCGATCCCCCGCTTGGGCACATTGATCACGCGCAGCAAACTCACGGTGTCGGCCGGGTTGATCAGCAGGCGCAGGTAGCCGAGCACGTCCTTGATTTCGCGCCGGTCGTAGAAGCGCAGACCACCCACCACCACGTAGGGGATCCGCCAGCGCACCAGGGATTCCTCCAGCGCCCGAGACTGGGCATTGGTGCGATACAGGCAGGCCATATCCCCCCAGGTGAGCTCAGGATTGGCTGCTTCCATCATTCGCAGCCGATGCACCACCGCTTCGGCCTCAGCGATCTCGTCATCACAACGGGTGAGCGAAATCAACTCCCCCTCGCCGCGGGTCGGACGCAGCACCTTGTCGATGCGCTCGCTGTTGTTCGCAATCAAGGCATTGGCCGCCTCGAGGATGGTGGCCGTGGAGCGATAGTTCTCCTCCAGTTTCACCATCGTGCGGGTGGCCTCATCAGGCTTCTGGTCTCCGAAGTCGTCCTGAAAGCCCATCAGGATCGTGAAGTCCGCCGCTCGGAAGCTGTAGATGCTCTGATCGGCATCGCCCACCACAAACACCGACCGCCCAGCCCAGTTGTTGTAGGTCTGGGGATCCTTGCCGTCGGTGACCAGCAACTTGATCAGGTCGTACTGGGTGCGGTTGGTGTCTTGATATTCATCCACCAGCACATGGGCGAAACGGCGGTGCCAGTAGCCACGCACTTGCTCGTTCTGCTGCAGCAGCTGCACCGGCATCAACAGCAGGTCATCGAAATCGAGAGCATTGTTCGCCGCCAACGCCTTGCGGTAACGCCGGTACACGTCGGCGGTGAGTTTGCCCCGCTGCCCCTCGGCATTGGCCTCGAGCTGATCGGGCAGCCACCCCTGATTTTTGGCGTTGCTGATCGCCCAACGGGTTTTTTTCGGTTCGAAACGCTTGGGATCAAGCTGAAGCTCCTGGGTCACGATCTCCTTCACCAGGCTCTGGGCATCGGCCTCGTCGTAGATGGAGAACTGCTTGGTCCAGGACAGGCCCTCACTGTCCTTGAACTTGTCGATGTCGTAACGCAGCATCCGCGCGAAGAGGGCGTGGAACGTGCCGATCCACAGCTCCTTGGTGACTTCCCGGTAGATGCGTGAGCGCAGCTGACGCTGCTCCACCGGCGGCAGGGTGCTCCAGGGTTGGCCGAACTGACTCTGGGCCAGTCGCTGGGCGAGCAGGAGCTCCAGACGCTCCTTCATCTCCCGGGCGGCTTTGTTGGTGAAGGTCACCGCCAGGATCTGGGCGGGATCGGCACCGTGTTCCCCAATGAGATGGGCAATTCTGTGCGTGAGTGCCCGGGTTTTGCCGCTGCCCGCACCGGCTACCACCAGCAGGGGCCCCTCATGGTGATCAACCGCCCGGCGCTGGGCGTCATTGAGGCCGGCGAGAAAGCTCATGAAGCGATGGTACGGACATTGGCTTTTAGAAGCGCCGCACCAGGCATCCAGGCCAGAGCCAGGATGTAACCAGTGATCACCTGCTGCAGGGACGTTTTCAACAGGGTGGATTCCACCAGAGACGACATCAGGATGAACACAGCACAGGCCAAAGCAAGCCTGCAGAGCGGCCCCTGATCCCCGGCCAATCCCTGAAACAAGCGCTGAAAGGTGAGCCCCAAGGCGATCAGCAGCAGCACCAGGCTGACAAGCCCCTGATCGGCGAGCACCTGCAGAAACACGTTGTGCGCATGGGGAATGCCCGTGGTGTAGCCGGGGAGGAACACCTTGCCGGCGCAATAGTCCGACACCCGGTCATACCCCTGGCCGGTGAACAGATCAGGGCCCGCCTGCAATGACCGCAGCACGAAGCACTGAGCCACGCGGGCACGCCCGGCATCGCTTGGATTCAGGTTCGCCAATGGGCTGAAGGGGGCATACAACGCCACGTTGAACACCAGGCACAGGGCGAGAACGGCAGCCGCCAAAGCTCGGCCATGGCGAGCCACCCACCGGCGACGCTGCCAACACAGTTCAGCGACAACAACAGCAAGGATCGGAAATAGCAGCGCGGCCCGCGAGCCCGTGCCAAAGGCCAGGACGAAACTGAGCGCACCGATCAGCGCCGCCCCACGAGACCACCAGATCCGCGCCTCCCAGCGGAACAGCCCGTACCCCACGAGCGCCAGCAAGCCGTATAGGTATCCGCTGCGGTTGATCGTGATCTTTTGGATGCGAAGGGCTTCCTGAGGAAGACGATCGCGCAGGGCAGACCAGGGAATGACATCGAGGTTGCCGTTCAGGCGATCGAATTCCACAAACGGAAGCGACACCACAACGGTGCACAGCACGATCCATAGAGCCAGGGGCCACTGCGCCGGTGACTGGCGCAAGCCTGCGGCAAACGCCAGCAGAACCAGGATGAGATCGGTGGGCGCCGCCACGCTCACCGGATGAATCACAGCTCCCACGCTCACTGCCAGAACGCCGATCAGCACCGCATAGGCCGGCTGCCCCGGCAGGTTCCCTAGCAATTTCAGACTGCACCAGAGCGCCAGGATCCAGATCATCCCCGCGGGATCGCCGCTGCGCTGCCACGCCAGCCCGAGGAGCGAGAGCGGCAGCAGTAGATCCAGCCAAGGGGAGGCCAGGCGTTGGAGCAATCCTGTCAATCGTTATCGCTCTTGTGGTTCTAAGCCTGCCAGAGATGAACCACAGCATTCCTGTCGTGGCCGAGAATGCCGACCAACTTGATCCTTCGATCGTGTCCGCACTCACCCGCTGCCTGCAGGAAGAAGCTGCCGCGATCGCAGCCGCAGCGGCACGGTTGCGTGCAGACCAGGTGGAAGGGGCATTGACCCTGCTGGAGCGTTGTGCAGACCGCAAGGCCAAATTGGTGATCACAGGCGTGGGCAAAAGCGGCATCGTGGCCCGCAAGATCGCCGCCACCTTCTCCTCCATCGGCCTGATGGCCCTCTACCTCAACCCCCTCGATGCCCTGCACGGCGATCTCGGGGTGGTGGCGGCCGACGATGTCTGCCTGCTGCTGTCCAACAGTGGCGAAACCGCCGAGCTGCTCGATCTCCTGCCCCACCTCAAACGGCGCGGCACAGCCCGGATCGCTCTGGTGGGGCGCGCCGATTCCTCCCTCGCCCGCGGCAGTGATGTGGCGCTCGATGCCTCGGTCGACAGGGAGGTCTGCCCTCTCAACCTCGCCCCCACGGCCAGCACCGCCGTGGCCATGGCCATCGGCGATGCCCTGGCCGCCGTTTGGATGGAACGACGGGGCATCTCGCAGGCGGACTTTGCCCTGAATCACCCAGCTGGTGCCCTCGGCAAGCAGCTCACGATGACCGTGGCTGACCTGATGGTTCCTGTTGCCCAACTGCCGTCGATCACCCCCGCCACTCCGCTTCCTGAAGTGATCAGCGGCCTCACCCAAGGGGCGATCGGCAGTGGCTGGGTGGAGGACTCCGGCCAACCGGGTCGTCTGCTGGGACTGATCACCGACGGCGATCTGCGCCGGGCCCTGCGTGATCACGGTCCGGAACGCTGGCCGACGCTCACCGCTGGCGAACTGATGACAGCAGACCCGATCACCGTGTCGGCCGACCTCCTAGCCGTGGAAGCGATTCAGCGCATGGAGCACAACCGACGCAAGCCGATCTCCGTACTGCCTGTGGTGGAGGGGAAGGATGTGTTGCTCGGTCTGCTGCGTCTGCACGATCTCGTTCAGGCCGGATTGGCCTGATGCGACACCTCCTGCGCGAATGGCGGTGGCGCAAACGGCGCCAACAACTGGCCGACATCCAGCTGTTGGTGCTGGATGTGGATGGTGTGCTCACCGACGGCGGCCTCTGGTTCAGTGCCGACGGACAGCTGCAAAAACGCTTCGACGTGCGCGATGGCCTTGGCCTGCGGCTGCTGCAAAAAACAAGCCTGCACCTGGCCTTTCTCAGCGGCGGCCAGGGTGGTGCCACGGAAGTGCGCGCCCGCCAACTGGGCATCAGACACTGCCTGGTGGGGATCAAGGACAAGCCACCAGCCCTGGCCGCACTCCAGCAGGAGCTGAGCGTCGCGCCCCGGCAAACGGCCTTCCTGGGCGATGACCTCAACGATCTGGCTGTTAGGGGGCACGTGGGGCTGCTGCTAGCCCCAAGCGACGCCTGCCGCCCCTTGCGGCATCAGGCCGATGCCGTGCTGCAGAACCGCGGCGGGCACGGCGCGGTGAGGGAACTGGCTGAACGCATCCTGCAGGCGCGGGGTGACTGGGACACCCTGCGCCGCCATGGCTGGCGAGACCGCAATGACTGAATCACCCCAACCATCCCTCGGCAACTTCCTGCTGGGCGTCGGAGCCCAGAAAGCCGGCACGACCTGGCTACATCAGCAGCTGCAGGCCAGAGCTGATACCGACTTTGGCGTGTTGAAGGAGTACCACGTGCACGATGCCCGCACCGTGCCGGCTCTGGCGCGGTTCCGGCGCATTGAAATGTCACTGAGCCGGCCCCGCAGCTGGATTCAGCCGCGCAGCTGGATGCGTCAGCTGTTCATCCGCCAACCAGGCCTCTACTACGACTATTTCGCCTGGTTGCTGCGCCGGCCACGCCGCAACGGCGTCAACGTCAACCTCACAGGCGACATCACCCCCTCTTACGCCGCACTCTCGGCGAACACCTTCCAGTGCATTCAGGCCAGCTTCCAACAACGCGGCATTGCGGTGAAACCCGTGTTCCTGATGCGGGATCCGATCGAACGGCTGATCTCCAGCCAACGCATGAAGCAGCGCAAACTCGGCCAGAGGGATGCCGCAAGCGAAATCGCCGCCCTGCGCCGGCGGGTGCACAAAGCTCCTGGATTGCGCAGTGGATACGGCCGCACACTGAACAATCTCAAAGTGAGTTTCGGGCTCGAGCACTGCTATCTCGGCCTCTATGAAACCCTCTTCCAGCGTGAGTCCTACGGGGCACTCTGTCGCTTCCTAAACCTTCCCTACGCCGAACCCGCCTGGCACCAGCGGGTGAATGTGAGTGCCACCAGCAACGTGATTCCCAACGACCTTCTGGCCGCCATGGGGACCCTTCTGGCTGATGACGTCAGGGCCGTGGAGCAGCTGCTTCCAGGCGTGGATCTTGAGCAGCACTGGCCGACGGCCAGCCGCTGGTGCCGCTGACCCCAACCGGCGCACAGCGCAGAAGGTGGGCATAGGGCGCTTCCAAATCCACGGCTTCACAGCGGTAACCGGCAGCTTCTGCCCGCTGTTGCAGGCGGTTGAGACGGGGACGAGAAGCTCGGGCACTGCCGCTGTCGGCCAGCCAGAGCTGGGCTGGGGCTGGACGGCTGATCAAAGCCCGTTGCAGCGCATCGCCATCGCCCCAGGGAACGGACGGCTGGGCCATCCGTCCAGCAGCCGTCTCCATGCGATCACTGAGATTGAACAATCGGGCCCGTCGCGAGTAGCGATGCGGTTCAGCCTGCAAATGGCGGCTGAGCAACTGGAATTGGTTGGATTCCCGTGCCACCTGCCCACTCAGAGCAGGATCCAGATCAGCAAAGCTGTGCCACCACCAGCTCAGCAACAGCAGGACCAGGGCCGAGCCACCAAGCCACTGGCCGAGCCGATGGAGAGGAAGGGCCGCGGCCCGCAGCGCCAACCAGGGAATCAGCGCCGGCAGCAGCACCACGAAATAACGGCTGAAGGCCAGGGGCTTGAAGAACGACACCGCCACCACGGCCAGCACCATCAACAGCGAGGGAATCAAGCCACTGCGATCGGCCGCAGACCACTCGCCCGCTGCGGCTCGACTGGTGGGCAGACATCCCCAACGCTGAATCGCCGCCAGCACCAGCAGCAGCACGCCCAGCTTGGGCAGCGGCCAGAGTCCCAACGCCCTCGCCAGGGTGTCTTCCAGCAAGGCGAAATCCGGGGTGCCGATCCAAGCCCCCGTGCCACTGCGCAACAGGTAGGCCGAAGCCACCACGATCCAGAGCAACGAGGGCACAAGCGCGACAGCCCCAACCCCGGCCAGCGGCCAGCGCCGCCTGCTGGCATCCCAGAGGCTCGTCACCGCGAACAAGAACAGTCCATAGAAATGGGTGCAGGCCGCCAGGGCCACGGCAAGGCCATAGAAAAGCGGCCGCTGACGCTGGCGCCACCACCAGGCCAACGCCACCAGCAGCACCAACAGGGCATAGCCTTTGCCCTCGATTGCAAAGCGCACGGGGTAAGGCGAGCAGAAAGCGAACAAGGCCGCCAGCACTATCGCCAGGCGCGGGCGGACCGAAGCCAGACGTCCGGCCTGGGCCGTGATCACCACACCGCCGGTGAGATACATCACCCAGGAGAACAGGCGCAGCGTGACCGCTGAAGGGGTCAGCAGCTGCCCCCAGATCCAGAGCAACGAGTAATAAAAAGGCGGGTGGGTGTCCCGACTCAACATCTGAAGCAGGTCAGGGTAGCTGGGCTGAAAGCTTTTGCCTGTGGTGTACAGCTCATCGGTCCAGAGGCCCGTGGCGTCGATGAGCCCCAGCGCTCTGAACGCAAAAGCAGCACACACCAGCAGCACCAGAAGCGGCAGCCAGCGCTTCATCGCAGTCCCTCCAGCACCTGATCCCTGGAACGGCGCAGGGCCTCCCCCAACAGCGGTCCGGGTTGGAGGCCCTGGGCGATCAAGTCTTTGGCGCTGACCGCGGCGGTGGCATGCCGCCAGCGCCCCCACCAACGCAGCAACGGACGCCAGCAGGGTGGGGCTTCCACAGCGGCTAGAGCCACCACCGGCGCCGGCCAGTTGGCCCGTTCCAGGCGCGCCGTCCACTCCCGCGCACCCCACTGCGGCCATGGCTGGGGCAACACCTCCTGCTCCAACCACTGCCGCAGCTCTTGCAGCTGCTCCAGCCAGCGCAGCTGCTGAATCGGAATCTGCAGCCTCTGGGCCAGAGCGACGGGTTCCCCAGCCGCGGCGATCAAGGCGCTCAGCAACGGCAGTTGCAGGCGGGCCGCCCGCCGCAGTCTGCGGCTGAGCTTGACCTCGTGCTGCAACAGCGGATCCAACAAAGGCAGCGCCGACCATTTCTGCAGCAGGGTCAGAGCCCGGGGCCAGGGTTCCCGCTCCAGGAGCAGATCCAGCTCCATGCGCAGGCGCGTGCCCAAGGCCGGGGGCACTCCATCCCCAGCATCGCCGTGCCGCCAGGCCCAGGGCCAGCGCTCCAGCGTGGTCTTCAGCTGCTGCAAGGATCCCGAATCCAGATCGAATCCAAGCCGGGCGCCATAACGGGCAGCCCGGATCACACGGGTCGGGTCATCAGCAACGCTGGCTTCATGCAGAAACACCAACTGCCGTGACGCCAGGTGGTCGAGTCCGCCATGGGGATCGAGCAGCTGCTGACTGCCATCAGCCCGGATCACCAACGCCATGGCATTCACCGTGAAATCCCGGCGCGAAAGATCGTCTTCGAGAGGTCCTGGCTGCACCACGGGGTTCTCACCAGGAGCGGGGTAGCGCTCCTGGCGGGCACCAGCCAGATCGATCAGCACCCCATCCAGCCTTAGTTCCGCCGTGCCGAAGCGCTCATGCAGCTGCAACCACGACACCCGTTCAGTGCCGAGCCGTTGCTGCAAACCAAGGGCCACAGCGGAACAGGATCCCTCCAGCACCAGGTCGAGGTCCGGCAGCCCCTGCCAGGACGCACCGTGGAGTTGATGCCGGAGGGCATCACGAACGGCACCTCCCACCAACGCCAAGCGACCGTGGCCCTGAAGCCGCACCTGCTCGGCAAGGGCAGGCGTCAGTTCCGGGGGAATGCCTGGAAGCGCGAGGCGAGGGATCGCGCCCATCGCTAGGTCCGAGCCATGCGGCGCGCCTCCTCCAGCTGCTCCGGTGTATCCACCGACAACGACGTTCCCTCCACGCTGAAGGTGGCGATCGTGTGACCGGCTTCGATCAGGCGCAGCTGCTCCAGGCGCTCCAGATCCTCAAGGGGAGAAGCCGGCAGCTGACCCCATTGGGCCAGCACATCGGCGCGGAAGCCGTACATGCCCACATGGCCCCAGTACGGCGCATGGCGATGCCAGTCGGCGGGATCGACATCGCGAACGTGGGGGATCGCGGAACGGGAGAAATACAGCGCCCGGCCGTCGTGGGCCACCAGAGTCTTCACCACAGCCGGATTGTGGATGGTGTTCGCAGTTAAGCGGTAGATCGGTGTCACCACAGCAGGCACCGGCTCACGCCGCCCGAATTCCTCAACCATCGCCGTGACCACGGCGGGATCGAGAAAAGGCTGGTCTCCCTGCACATTGATCACCGCCGTGCTCAACAGCCTGTGCGCCCTCTGAGCCGAGTCCCATGCATCGGCCTGTTCGTCCCAGGCCAGCGCCACCAGCTGGTCAGCCACAGAGGCGATGCGCTCGCTGCCGGAGCTGCAGGACTCCGCCGTCATCAGCACCGGAAAGCCCCACCCCTGCGCCAGCTGCTGCAGCCGGGAACTGTCCGTGCAGAGCACCACGGCTGCAGGCCCAGCGGCCTGGGCACAGCGTTCCAGCACCCGCTGGATCATCGGCTTACCGCCGATGTCAGCCAACACCTTCTCGGGCAAGCGGGAGGAGGCCAGGCGGGCCGGCACCGCCACCACAGAACGCTGAATCGCCATCAGTCCCAGAGCTTCATGGCGTCATCACGGGCCGCGAACCATTCAGCCGCAAGCGGACCACCCATCGTGCGCTGCTCCCGGAACCAGGGGCCGCCCAGGGTCCAGTGAAGCAGGCGCGGACCACCCTCCTGGGCTGCCGCCTTTGGTGGCGCCTGCACATCCACCAGATGATTCCACCCCCCATCCAGAGCGCCAATCTCATGATCGCCCTCCAGCCAGTGGAAGCGGTGCAGCTCCAAGCCGCTGGCCGTGTTCACGTAGTCCAAGCTGAGCTTGGTGCAACGGCTGCAGTTGAGCAGCATCAACGAACTCCAGTTTTTCTTGGGGTAAGCGCTTTGCACTTCACCCAGAAATTTCACCGTTTCACCGGGCACGTGCTCGTGCTGCACACACATCGCCACATAGCGGTCATCCCGCTGATCCCAGAGCTGCTTGATATCCCCACGGCAGAGCATGTCGCAGTCCATGAACAGCGCCCAGCCCTCGTATCCCATCAAATGGGGCACCAAAAAGCGGGAGAAGGAAAAGGCTGTGCTCTGTTTGGGGTCCCGCTGGCGCCGGTACAACCCCTGAGCCTCCAGCTGGGGGGTCACCAGGGGCGTGATCGCCAGTGTTGAGGAGCTGTGCTGGTACAGGCTGTCGATCAGCACATTGGTGGCAGCCCGCTCACGCGGGTCGTAACCGATGAAGATCGGAATCGGAGCGAGGGTTGTCACCGGCTGGCCAGATCTGGGCGCAGATTACGGCCCGCTCCAGCACGAGGCCTAGGCTTTCAGCCCTGGAAGCTCAACCATGGCAGCGCGGCAGGTCAGTCTTGGATCGATCACCTTCGCCAACGACGCGCCCTTCGTGCTGATTGGCGGCGTGAACGTGCTGGAGTCGCAGCAGTTTGCTCTCGATGCAGCGGCGCAGTACGCCGATATCTGCCGCCGGCTCTCCATCCCCCTTGTCTTCAAGGCATCCTTTGACAAGGCCAACCGGTCCTCGATTCATTCCTTCCGTGGCCCCGGGCTGACCGATGGGCTGGCGATGCTGCAGGCCGTCAAGGACGCGCACGGCATCCCCGTGATCACCGACGTGCACACCCCGGAGCAGGCCGCCCCGGCGGCAGAGGTGTGCGACATCATCCAACTGCCCGCCTTTCTGGCCCGCCAGACGGATCTGGTGGAGGCAATGGCACGCACCGGCGCCGTGATCAACATCAAGAAACCGCAGTTTCTGAGCCCCTCTCAGATGGCGAATGTGGTGGAGAAGTTCCGCGAATGCGGCAATGAGCGGCTGCTGATCTGCGAGCGCGGCAGCAATTTCGGTTACGACAACCTGGTGGTGGACATGCTCGGTTTCGGCGTGATGAAGCGCTGCTGCGATGACCTCCCCTTGATCTTTGATGTCACCCACGCGTTGCAGTGCCGTGATCCCGGTGGCGCTGCCTCGGGGGGTCGCCGCAGTCAGGTGCTGGATCTCGCCCGCGCAGGGATGGCCGTGGGACTGGCCGGCCTGTTCCTGGAGGCCCATCCAAATCCAAGCCAGGCCCGCTGCGATGGACCGAGCGCCCTTCCGCTCCATCAACTGGAGCCATTCCTCACCCAGCTCAAAGCCGTGGATGCCCTGGTGAAGTCGATGCCAGCTCTCACCATCCAATGATGCCGGCCGCCGGCAAGCCATGGCTGCTGGCTTACAACCAGATCAGCCACGGGGTCGTGCTGTCGCTGGCAGGCATCAGCGTGCTGGGCCTGCTTGTGATCGCTTATCGCGATACGCCCTCCCGGACGTGCGCCTCGCACCCTCTCCACCGGCAGATCCTGCATTGGATGCGCCAGCACCCGCTGGTGAGTGTGTTGTTTGCGGCTTACACCGCAGCGATGGTGCATGGCACCAACTGGTTTTATCCAGAACTGCCCGATCTGGTGCAAGGGATCGTCCAGAGCCCCCTCATCGACAACTTTCAACTCCAAGAGCGTTTCATCGCCGAAACGATGCAGCGCAACAGCTTCCGGTTTTTCCCACTCGCCCATCAGGATCTGCACGCCCTCAGCTGGTTCACGCCCTACGTGACGGTGTGGATGCTGGCGAGTGCCGCCGAGCTGATCTCCATCGTGGTGCTGAGCGCAAGGATCGTGCAGGACCTGGCGGGTCCACCACGCCGGCAGGAGCTGCTGCTCGTGATGGCCCTGCTGTTTCTGTTCGCCCCTGCAACGGGATGGGGGTTTTTCCAGCTGATCTACTGCGAACGCCTGCTTACGTGCCTACTGGCCTGGTTCGCGTTTTTTTATCTGCGATTTCAACGACACGGCCAGCGGCGTGATGGGGCTCTCACCCTGGCCTTGGCCCTGGTGGCCGTGTTCGTGAAAGACATCGCCGTGCTGTTGATCGTGACGCCAGCCCTGGTGCGATGGATCACCACACCCCAGGCCCGCCAGTGGCGCTCGCTGGAGGTGGGGTTGATTGCCTTGCTGCCCGTCGTCGCGGTGTCCTACGGCGTTTTAAGCCTGTTGCCCAGTCTGATGGCGCAGGCCAGTGCGTTCAGCAGCGACGGGCGCTGGCGCCTTGACGCGGACTGGCGTCTGCTCACGCTCGCGGGCTTCAGTGCACTGAGGCTGCAGGCCATGGTGCGGCGGCGCCTGCAAGCCAATCTTCTCGACGGACTCAATCTCGCAGCCCTCGTTTACGCCACGGCGCTCTGGGCGAGTGTGGGCTACCCCTACGCCAGCTTCTGGACCCTGCCCGTGCAGCTGATCACGGTGATGGATCTGGGCATGATCTGGTGCTGGGTCTCCGCGCGCCTCAGCCAGCGCCTGGGTGTCATCGCGGTCAGCGCCGTGGCTCTGAGCGCAAGCCTGCTGATCCTGGGACTTGAGCACCGTGCCTCCGACACCTTCATCAAGCGCGTCTCGCGAATCAAGACCACCCAGTCGATCTGGCACGAGACCTACAACGCCATGGAGGAGCTCAGCCGTGCCACCCGGGAGCAGGGGGCTGCGGTGAACGTGATCTTTATGCGCTCCTATTTCAACCAGCACACCTTGCAAGGCATCAAGGCAGACCGCCTAATCGAATACGACCGCACGCGCAAGACTTACACCGTGGTGGACGGCCGCAACCAGGGGCAGACCTACCAACCCCGCCGCGGGGACTACCTGCTGATCATCGACAAACGCCAACGCAGCGACCTCGGGCAGGATGGTGAGGCTTTCGAAGAAATCGCCCGCCATGGCGAGAGCAGGCGCGGCGGACGGATCTTTCGCCATCGCTGAAGAGCGCAAATCATGTTTCAGAGCCTCGTTCAACGGCGTCGTCAGCGGTGGGCCTGGATGTTCGGCCTCTGCAGTGCCCTGGGCGCCGCAGCCCTGGTGGCCTGGCTATGGCTGCTGCGGTCGTTGAACTCCCTGCCTTCCCCGCGCAGCAGCGAAGGCCGAGACCTCCTCTATCACTACAACCGCACCTCCCACGATCTGGGACTGGCCCTGCTGGGATTGGTGGTTGTGGGGTTGCTCTGGTTCAGCCGCCGTGACCCCCAACGGCCACCCACAGGCAGACCATGGCATCGGCAATTGCTCAGCTTCGGTCGTGAGCACCCCGTCGTACTGCTGCTGTTCATCGCCTACACCGTGGCGATGGTCAACGGCACCCACTGGTTGTTTCCAGAGCTGGTGGGCTGGTACGACGGCATCATCGACCACAAACTTCTCGACAACTTCAGCGTCCGCTACGAGTTCATCTCGGAAACGATGCTGCGCAACGACTACCGCTTCTTCCCCCTGGCCCACCAGGATCTGCATGTTCTGAGCTGGTTCACGGCCTACGTGAAGGTCTGGATGCTGGTGAGCGCCGCTGAACTGCTCGCCATCGTCGTCTTGGCCCATCGCCTGATCCAGCGCCTGAGCCCGGGGCCTCCAGCCAAGGCTCTGCTGCTGATGATCAGCCTCCTGATGCTGTCGGCACCATCCACTGGCTTTGCCTTCTTTCAGCTGATCTACGCCGAGCGCATGCTCACGCTGTGCCTGATGGCGTTCAGCGTTTGTTACTTCGATGCGCTGCAAAGCGGCGATCGGCGCAGCCAGGCACTCACCTTGATCTGGGCCCTGATCGGGCTCTTTTTCAAGGAGATCGCCGTGCTGCTGTTTGTCACACCAGCGCTGGTCACGCTGATCGCTGGAGCAGCTGGACGGATTGAGGGACGACCAGCCCTAACGCTGGCCGCGCTGCAGCGCCCGACCCGGATGGCCTGGATCGGTCGCTGGTTGCGGTCTTACCAGCTGGAGCTCTGGATCAGCAGCTTGCTGGTCGTGGTCGTTCTGGCGTACGTCTACCTCAGTTATCTGCCAAGCCTGTACCACGGCAAAACGGCTTACAGCTCCAACGACATCTACCAGCTCTCCGCGGATCCTCGTCTGTGGATTCCGCTCACCTATCTGGTGGTCCGCATCAGCACCCTGCTACGGCATGGAGGATCCATCCAGCTGCTGGATGGACTCACCAGCGGCGCTGTGCTGTACGCAGGCGCGCTTTACGTTCTGGTGGGATACGAGGGCAACAGTTACATGGCGCTTCCGGTGCAGCTGGTCGCCGTGCTGGACCTGGCCTTTGCCTGGACCGCCTGGATCGCACCCAGGCTCTCTCGCCGCCTAGGAAGCGCTGGCGCCACAGCCTTGGCAGGGGTCGTCGGTTGCGCAGGATTCATTGCCGTAGAACACCAGGTTGACGACAACTTTCTCGAGCGCGTCGTCAACCTGAAAACCAAACAGGCGTCCTGGCTGCAAACGGTGAAGCGCATTGAAACCATCACCCGAGACACCAGACGCAGCGGTCGCGATGTGAATGTGATCTACACAAAATCGTGGTTTCGTCGCAATCGCCATCTCGATCGCTTTCATTACGACCGCCTGGTGTACTTGGATCCCGACACCCGCCGCTACAGCGTTGTGGATGGGATCAACAAAGGCTCCGACTACCAGCCCAAAGCCGGCGATCTGTTGATCAACATCGACAAGGGCGGGCTGGGATTCCTCGGCGACACCCTCAACGACTACGAGGAGGTGTATCGCTACAGCGACCGCGTCCGCAATGGACGGATTTATCGCTTTCGGGCGCTGCCCACTGCGGAATAAACAAGCCGGCGATTGAGCTCAGCCACCCAGGGAACACCGAGCGCCAGCTCCGCAACCCCAGAGGGCCTCGCCATCCAGGCATTGTCGTAGCGAATGGCAGCACTGCGCTCAGGGTCAAAGCGCATGCGATTGCCTGACAGCACATGGCTTTGGCTGAAAGAGCCTGGCTGCAGCATCTGCTCCGAGAAGTCGAGATCCAGCCAACGGCACAAACGCTTGAGGGTGGCCTCAGGCTCAAGGGCTAGTTCTTCGTATCCCACCCGCAGCACCGAATGGGGACCGCGCTGCAACAGGCGATCGTGGCGGGCATTCGTGCGGCACCAGCGCAGTGCCGGGCGCAGACCCGGCAGCCAACGGCCCTGCTCTCGCCCGCGGCGCGCCCGGGAATGCACCCAGGAGCGCACGTCGCGGGTGAGATGCACGATGCGGATTTCAAGCTTGGGATCCTGCACGAACGGGAGGATGAAATCGTCCTGGTAGGAATCCACCACCCAGGCCGGAGGCGCCTGCTGCGGGTCCCGCACCCGCTCAAGCCCCTCAAAAAGACGATGCATCTTGGCCGCCAAAGACCAGTGGTCATGGGCAGGAAGCCACTCCAGGAGCGGCCCCCAGACAGGACACTCGGCGGCCACCGCCCCACAGGTACAGCGACGTTCGAAACGCAGCTCCCCGCGCAAGCGAGCCGGACCGCGATCACCATCAGCCGCGGCAGGCCGCTCCAGGATGCGCGCCGCTTCGCCCAGTCCAACCATCTGCGGGTGGGCACCAAGGGCCAGATCGAGGATGGTGGTGCCGCTGTGGCCAAGGCCACGGATCAACAGAAGCTTTGTCATCGCCGGGACGCCTCGATCACCTTTTTCAACAGCTCCGACACCTGGCGGAGGTGATGGTCAACGGTGAAACCCGCAAGCACCCGCCGTCGCCCGCAGTCTCCCAGACGGGCCGCCAGCTCCGGATCGTTCACAACCCGGGCCATGGCAGCGGCCATCGCCTTTTCATCACCTTCATCAACAAGAAAACCGCTCTCACCATCGAGCACCACATCGGGGATTCCGGCATGGCGAGTGGCCACCACGGGCAGACCACTGAGCTGGGCTTCCATCACGGCCACGGGGCTTCCCTCGCTGTCGCCATCCGAGGCCACGAGGGAATGCTGAACAAACGCTCGCACCTCACGCATCAGCGCGGCAACCTCAACCTGCGATCGCACGCCCAGCAACCGCACCTGCTGGGTGAGCGCCAGGGAACGCACCAGCGTTTGGGCTTCGGCCAGCAAGGGCCCGTCGCCCACCATCCACAACTGCAGCCTCGGCGTTGAAGTCATCGGCTGATGGCACAGCTGCGCGAAAGAACGGATCGTGTGCAGCGGTCCTTTCTTCTCCACGAACCGCCCCACAGCCAGCAACACCGGATCAGCAGCCGCTGGTCGGCTCCCCTGAAACAGCGCACTGTTCGCGCCTGACGGACTGATCAGCAACCAATCGGGCGAAGCACCCAGGTCCAGCAACGTGTCAGCCATGGGCCTGGACTTCACGATCACAGCCGATGCAATGCGCATCAGCCGTCGGTAACGCTCCTCCAACATCCCCAGCCGATCCCTCGCGGATGCATCGGAACCACGGAAGTGCACCACCAGGGGCACCCCGGTCCAGGCACAGGCCTCCATTACCCGCACCGCTTCAAACCCAAACTCCACCAGCACGACATCGGGCCGATAGCGGTGAATGAGGGCCCAGGTGACCCAGGAGGCTGGCCAGGTCGCCAGCCACGGACAGCGCAGGCGGGTGAGAACCTTACTGAACAGGATGGCGATGCCATACACCAGCCGCCAGGGGCTACGCAGAGGGCGCTCATCACCGAAGAACGCCGTGATGGCAAAGGGAAGTCCTTCCAGATTGGCGCGAATGAAGGTTTCACTGGCAGCCCGGCACGTCGGGGCCAGCACCAACAGTCGATCAGGCCTGGATGGCGCCGTCATGGGCCCTGATCTGGCAAGGCCAGCACTGAGCGCCAGTGGGGCTCCACGACAGCCCAATCGAGGGAGCACAAGGTCTCCCGAGCGGCTGCTCCCAGGCGGTCCCGCAGCGCCGCGTCGGACATCAGACGCTCCAACGCCTCGGCAAAGGCGCGCCAATCCTCATTGGGCACGACGCATCCGTGCACCCCATCTCGCACCATTTCCAGTGGGCCGGGTGAGGCATCACTCACCACGGAGGGCAGCCCCGCTGCCATGGCCTCGAGCAACGCGTTGGGCATCCCCTCAAAGCGGGAGGGCAGGGCAAAGATCGCAGCACGTTGCATGAAGCTCACCGGGTCGGGCCGGAAGCCCGCAAAGGTGACCGCGTCGGCGATTCCCAGCTGCCGCGCCTGTTCTGTGAGCGCTTGCCGCTCCGGGCCATCCCCCACCAACACCACACACCAGCCCGAACGGCAGGCCTCAGGCAGGGCTGCGAAAGCTTGCAACAGCAGATCCAGTCCCTTCTGAGGGACCAAACGGGCCACAGCCAGCACCATGGGCTCGCGCACCTGAGAGCGATCCACATCCCGCCTGGCCAGCCCAGCGGGCAGGGGGTTCGGCAGCAACTCGAGCCGTCGCCAGGCCCCCATCTCCTGCAACGCATCAATCACCCCTTGGGTGTTGGCCGTCACCACGTCGGCCCGGCGGTAGAACACCGAGCGCAGCCGACTCCAAAGCGGCTCCAGCTGTTGACGGCGCGGGTCATTGCGTTCTGACACCACCAAATGCAGAGGAAGATCCCAGGCAGCCGCGCAGCAGAGAACGTTGGTTTTGGTAAGCAACGACAGGATGCGCTTGGGCTGACGTTGCTGAACCAGCTGGCGCAGGCGGGCATAGCGATACCCGGCCAGGCGGGGCATCCCCCGCATCAGCAGACGCGTCGCCCAGGTGCTGCGCTGGGGATGCATCTGGCGTTCGATCAGCGGCCAGCACAGCATGATCGCCAGGCGCAAAGCGACACGCTGCACTTTGAGCACCTGCGCCAGGCTGAAGCGCCGCATCCGAGCCGATAGGGAGCGATCGGCGACATCGCGCAACCAGGGATGCAGGATCGCTTCATCCGGCCCGAGATCGAACACCTCGACGCCCGCAGGCAGGGCGTGCTTGATCGGATGACCATGACGCAGGGACAACACCCGCACCCGCAGGCCCTGGGAGGCGAAGTGTTCGGCAGCGAGAAGACCAACCTTCTGGGCCCCGCCGGCCCCGAGATGGGGCAATACGACCCAGAGATCATCCATCGCTCAGTGGCCGCAGAGCCTCCAGAAAATCATGGCGGAGGCGATCGGGCGCGAATCGCTCACGCACGACCATCGCGGCAGCAGCCAGGCGCCTGCGACGCGCGGCGTCAACGAGAAGCTGATCGATCGCTGCTACCCAGTCAGCTGTAGAGGCCTCATGGGGCATCAGCAGGCCATTCACGCCGTGCTCGATCAACTCTGAAGGGCCGGTGAGACAGTCGCTGGCCACGCAGGCGCATCCCGCCGCCATCGCTTCCAACAACACATTCGGGAATCCCTCGAAGCGCGAAGGAAGCACGAACACCGTGGCCCGCGCATACCAGGAGGCCATCGACCCCACCATCCCCGGCAGAAGCAGTCGCTGCTGCAAGGTTGGATCAGGCCCGAGGATGGTGCGCAGCCAGCTCTGCTGATCGAGCCCCTGGTAGGGCGCTTCGGGCACACCCGGCAGGGCGAGATGCAGCTGGGGATGGGTGACGGACAGGGCTGCGAACACCGGCATCAAGCGATCAAAACCCTTCTGGTGCGCCTTCGTGCCAGCTCCGAGCACCAACGGCGCATCGGGCGGCAGCCAAGACTCCGGCAGCACATGGGGCGCACGATCAGGGAGAGGCCACTGCACAGGATTGGGCATCAGCAGTTGGCGACGCACCCCGCAGTGACGCTGCAGCCAAGCGCCGGTGCGCTGGGTTTGCACCAGATGCAGATCGGCCCATGGATAGGTGAGACGACGCAGACAGCGCCAAGGCAGAAGGGGGGGTTTGGCCGGGGGATAGTTGCGTTCCGACACCACGCAGCGAACCGGCAAACCGATGCAGGCCAGCAAGAGCTTCACCGCCGGCAGCGTTGTGATCCCAACAGCCAAGCGGCACTGCTGCTGCAGCAGAAGCCCCCGCAAGCGCAGCACCCGCCAAGGGAAGGCCAGCCAGCCCAACCGGTCCAGAGGGCGTGGCAAGGGAGGTTCTTGAAGGCGTTGCACCCCAGCAGGCACGGGGTACACATCCCGCTGGGGTGGCTGTCGGGTGATCACCAGCACAGACCAACCCGCTTGTTGACACCAACCAGCCCAACGCAGCAACACCCGCTCGGCACCACCCAGCTTGAGGGAATCAATGCAAAACGCGATCCTCGGGGCTGCCATCACCCCATCACCCGAGGGCCGAGCGACTGCAGGAACTGACGCGCCTTCTCGGCCCGTTGACGGCGGAGATCAGGGAAATACACCAGCAGCACAGGGTCCACCAACTGTTCAAGATCCGGGCGCTGGTCAGGACACTCCCCAGACCAGCGCGCATCACTCAGCATCCTCAACAGAGCATCCGCAACCGCACGGTGATCTTCCTGCGTGCTGTGAATGATCGGCTCAAAGCGTTCATGGAAGCAGGCATCCCGCAGGCGGGACACCTCAGTCACAACCTGGTCGTAGCGATCGGCATCCCCTGCATGCCAAGCCATCACCGCCGCCACCGTGAGGCTGCGAAGGATATTTCGGGTCATCCGCACCGCCGTTTTGCGATCAATCGCAAACGGGTCGTAGCGACGCACACTCTCCATCAGCTCCAGAGAGGCACGCTCCAGACCAAGGGTGTCCTTCAGAGCCATCAAGGCCCGCAACCGGGTGAGCTGAGCGGAAATCAACAGCTTGGCCCTGTTCTCGCGGTTGGGTTTCAAGCAGCAATAGGTATTGGGATCCTGCTCAAGCCAAGCCACGATCTCCGAGAGGCCATCAACCCCATGGCGGAGAGCAACCCCATCTTTGGCATCGATCGCCCGGTAGGTGCGCACCACCCTGCAGTACCCGGAATAGTGAAGCGGCAGGCGCGTGCTGGAGGCCAGCGCCTCAAACAGAGCCAGCTGGTCCAACCGACTGCCGGGCCGCGAACCCCGACGAAACAGGAGATGCCGAAGGAGCTCAGCTTCCCCGTCCTCGTCCCAGATCCGTTCGATCAGGCGACAGGCTTCGTCGTAGTTGCCGGACTGAAGGCAGCGTTCCGTCAAACCGGCGAGCAGCACGGTGTTGTTCGGCCTTCGCTGGAGCGAGCCGCGCAACCAGGAATCAGCCCAGCGTCGCCCGCCTAACCGCTCGAGGGCATCCACACCGAGCAGATTGAGCTGGGCTCCAAGCCAAGACCAACGCCATTGCGATCGCACGTGGTGATAAGGCGGGGCCTGGGGTGGCAACGGCTGCATAGGCAGCAGACCATGACGATCCAGCACTGCGAGCATCGCCTGGGTACGCGTGCGGTAGGTGTTGCTTTGGGCCCGCTCCAGACGTAGCGCCTTCGCGGGACCATGCCCTGCCAGAGCCGATTCGATCGCCACGGCGAACGCCTGCGGCTCTGGGGGACACAACAGCGCCACATCACCCTGATCCAGCAGCGAAGGTATTGCCGTGGCCACCACCGGGCACCCAGCCGCCAGGTACTCGAAGAACTTCATCGGATACATGTGGCGGGTGTACGTGTTGAGCTGAAGGGGCAACAACGCCACATCAGCTTGCGCGAGATAAGCGGGCAGGGTGGCGTAAGGCCTCGGCCCCAGCAGATGCACATTGGGAAGTCGCTTCAAACCACGCACATCCGTGCTGGGATCGGTTTCTCCGACAGGCCCGATGAACACAAAAGACCAATGGGGATGCCCCGAGGCCAAGGTTTCCAGCAGGGGCAGATCGAGTTTGTAGGCATCAATGGCCCCAACGAACATCAGAACGGGACCGTCGCTGAAGCCGTCCTGCCAGTCCAGTGGCGGAGCCAGAGAGGGATCAAGAGCACGTCCGAAATGGTCGGCATCGGCCACATTGCCGAAGTAATGCGTGCCGGCGTTGCGCGGGGCGATGGAGGCCTGAAGCTCCGGCGAGGTGGTGAAGACCGCATTGGCGGCACCACTGAGATCCACTTCAGCTGCATCCAGTGCAGCCACCGGCATTCCCGGCTGGGCCTGGATGCGATCAACACAGTGATAGATGGTGGCGTGAAATTTGCGCAGACGCAGATAGCGGCGCGTCTGGGGGTTGAAGGTCCAGAGCAGGGGGCTACGAAAATCGAGAGCCCAGTCGGCCACAAACAGGGAGAAGGCCAAACTCCAACGGTTCAACGCGCCCCAGACGCCAGCACTGCGTCCAGGCAGAACCAACGGCGAAATCACCCAGAGATTGGGCCTGACCTGCCTCGGGCCTCGCAGTCCCCGGCGTAGACGACGCCAAATCCGTCGGGAATCCGAGCGATCAACCCGGGGCGACCGCACCCCAAGTGAATCGACGTAGAGCACGCGATGACCTAGTGCAGCAAGCGACAGCGCCTGATGCTGCTTATTGGTCCAGAGCGGATGATCCCAGTCCGCAGTGGACAACAGCACCACATCAGTCATGCGCAATGTCGAGCATGGTCATATCCCGAAAACTGGGCGACACCTGCTTGAGGGTTTCAAAGTCACCAGACGCCAGAATTCGCCCCTGGTCAATTTCATAAATCCGATCGCATTTTCGCACCGTCGATAAGCGATGGGCAATCACCACGATCGTGCAGCGACGCCCAATCAGATCCAATGCTTGCATCACATCGTGTTCTGTTTTGTTGTCGAGTGCACTGGTGGCCTCATCGAGAACAAGGAACTGCGCCTGTCGGTAAAACGCACGAGCAAGAGCCAGACGCTGACGCTGACCACCCGACAACTTGACGCCATCTTCACCACAAAGGGTGTAAAGCCCGTAGGGCATCTGAGCAACGAAATCGGAGAACTGCGCGGCCTCAAGTGCCGCCCAAACTTGATTGTCGTCGACCTCATCTGGATATTCGCAGAAGGCAACGTTCTCGCGGATGCTGGCATCAAGAAGCTTGATGTTCTGTGGAACAAAAGCGCAGCTTGCCTGCCAGGCGGGAATTTCCTCCTGAGACAACGGAAGTCCATCCAGAAGAAGATCTCCGGCGGTCGGTGAATACAAGCCCAGCAGGAGATGGGCGAGAGTGGTCTTTCCACTACCTGTGCGCCCCACCAGAGCAATTCTCGCCCCTACAGGAATGGATAGATTGATGTTGTCAAGCACAGCCGATTTGGCATCGGTGTAGGCGAACGACACATCACACAGATCAATTGAGCGACGCGGCAGAATCCCATCCGGCGAAGGCACACCGGGGTCCCCCAAGACAAAGCGATCCGGCCGCATTTTGAGAAGCTGAATGGCGTCGGTGACCTCGGGTAAGCCGCCGCGGAGCTTGTTGATGGACTTAAAGACGGATTGCATTGGGCCTGAAATCCTCAGCAACGCCACGAGAACCGTGGCGATTTCTGGCAATGATTCACGCAACCCTTCACTGGAACCAGAGAACAGCGCAGGAGCTAGACCCACAGCAAAAAGAATGGTGATACCCGCAGGTTCAATCACAAACCGAGGGACATTAGGAAGCAAACTGGCCAAACGATCATTGCGCTTCGCAATAGCACCTTCCTTCGAAAATCTCTCAACGAAATAAGAATGAGACGAATACAATTGGATGTCGCGCATGGAGCGCAATGACTCGGAAAAAATCACATGCAAGCGACGCGAATAGCGCGTTTTCTGCCTGAGAGCCAGACGCAGGTATGGAGTGATCAGCTTTGAAGACAGGGCATAAGCCACCACAAGCAACGAGAAGATCAAGAGCGCCTTTGCACCCAGCACGAAAGCAACTCCAAGGAGCAACGCCATCACGGAGATAAGACTGCTAGCAATGGCGATTAACGGCGTAATCACTGCTCCGGTGACACGACTGAGAATGCGGTTGAACTTCTCTGAAAGCACTGATGTGCGTTTGCGCATGAAAAACTCATAACGCTGAAGCATCAGATTGCGATAGACCTTATTAACAAGGTCAGCCCAGATATCAGCCGTCAACAACGATTCCAACAACGCCACCCCAAAGCGGATGCCCGACGCCAACCAGTACGCCGCGATTAGCAGCAAAACGATCCAACCGGCCTGATCAAACAGACCTCCACCGAAAAAACGAATCCCTGGAATCTGATCGCCGAGCCTGGCCCCTGCCAACAAGCCGACGAGTCGGGCAAGAAGACCGATCAGCAGAATGTCGACGATTCCCTGGAACAGGGACGCTGCCAGCACAAAACAGAGAAAGCGGAGGCGCTGCGGGGACAGCTCCTCAAGCAGAAGTTTGAGTTCTTTCCAGGTCTTGCTCTTCAGGGGCATCGACAAATGGCTGATGTCCACGGTCTGTGGAGTGACTTGGCCCTGAACATCCATTTATTAAAGGGTGTAGGCGAAGCCCTTCATCACCCTGGCAGCCAGCCAGGCAACCGATTGACCACCCTCCTGGCCGCACGCAGCCAGCGACGGCGACGCAGGGCAGCCAGGGAAACCGATCGGAGCGCAGGCTCAGCCTGAAGGCGAGGCATCAGTTCATCCAGTTCATTCAGCACCCGCTGCCAGCCATGCAACAAGGCACCCTCGCTGTAGGGAGTCAGCAATCGCTCGAGATCCGAAGCCGCGGGACGCCAGTCCGCGGGTCGGGCGACAGCTGCCGTGATGCGAGCAACATCATGCTGAAGGGAACCACAGCCCAGCTGATGTCCCAGTTCCCCAGGCGTGAGGATATCGGCGAGGGCGTGGTTCAAACTGCTGAAGACCACACATCCGCAGGCACTGGCCTCAAGCGGCGGCAGGCCGAACCCCTCACTGACGCCCGCACAACGCCAATGGTCAGCGGAATCGTAGAGATACACGCTGGCGTGATTGAACAGTTCCACAAGGTCATCGACCCAACCGTCCTGCACCTCAACGTTCAAGCCCTTGGCCCGCAGAGCAGGCACGAGCTGGTTCAAAACGTAGGCACTGCTTTTGCGCCGCTGCACCAACACATCAATGGGCCTCGCGGATTGCTGTGACGACGCTCGCGCACCGCGTTCAAACCACTGCGGCTCCAGGGCATTGGGAAGCAGAAAGAGAGGATTGCGAGGAGCACGATCTCCCCAGTACCCAAGGGTGTTCCTGCTGACGGCAACCACGGGAACCCCAGGGGGAAGATCAAAGCCATAACCACTGCTGTGGGCTTGATACAGCACGGAACGCCCTCGCAGACGCCGCAGTAGAGCCGGAACATCAAAGCCCCAGCTCACAATCCAAAGACCCTGACCTGGAGCCGGCTCCTGACGGAGCAGATCCGCGAGAAACGGCTGGGCGCCATTGCGCTCTCGATAGGTCACCACCTCCGTCGGCCTGAGATCCGACAACAAACGAGCGGTCTGCAGGGCAACGCTCAATCCGCCACAACGAAAACGGGTCCCAGTGCCTGGCACCAGAACCCGGATGCGTTGAGCGTCGGCTCCAGATGGGATCAAGCAGCCACAGCCTCGGTGCTGCCAGCGCGCTGACGGCGGGTGAGAAAGCCGAAGAGCACCTTGCCGATCGCTGCCACGAGGTTGCCCTCCAGTTCCTGGAACATCTTCATGTTGAGGTGGAAGGCATGGTTGGCCTCCTCCACCATGCGATCGGCCATTGCCTGATCAATCGGCAACTGGTCCATTGCAGCGCGATACGTGGTCTTGAAGGCTTTCTCGTCAGCGATTTCAGGGAAGGAATAGAAGTGCAGCCCGTCGTTCTCGCCAAGATTCATCGCTTTCTGCGCGATGTTCTTGAGGATTTGCCCACCGGAGAGGTCACCCAGGTAGCGGGTGTAGTGATGGCCCACCAGCAATTCGGGAGACTCTTGGGCGACCTGGCGGATGCGATCCACATAAACCTGAGCCGCAGGCGTTGCCTTGATCTGCTGAAGCCAGTCAGCTCCGTAGTAGAAGGCCAGATCCTGCTCAAGTGCCTCACGGCGGTTCAGTTCGCTGAAGGCGATAGGTGCGATCACCGGATGATCGGCGAGACGCGCCATCTCCTCTTCCATCGCGGTGTACACGAAGTAAAGATCAGCCACCAGGGTGCGATAGCTGCCCTTGTCCACCACACCTTTCAGGAAGCAACTGACAAACCCTGTGTTTTCAGCCATGGTGTGCGACTTCTTCGTTCCTTCACGGAGCTGGGAAGCGAGAGCGACGGGCATGGGAGAAGCGCGTGTTCAGTGCTTGCAACCATAAAAGCGATCTCCTTCAAGACGGTCCGGAGGGTTGCGAAGGGTTACGCAGCCGTATCCGACGCTGCCGAATCCTCAAAAAGGGCGAAGAGATCGCGACAGATCTCCTGCAACTGGTGAACCTGCTCCCGCTGAGGCAGGTGGGAGCCTTCCGGCTGCCAATCACCCATGGTCGCCAGACGCCAGCGTTCGCCATCAAAGGTCATGCCACGCATCAGCACGCCGAGAAGCTCGGGAGGTGCCTGGGGGTTCCTTGTGGCGGCACGCTTCAACCGCAACTGCAGGAGCAGACTGCGGCACTCCAGGCGTGGACTCCAGCCAGGGAAATGAAAGGAGAGATCAAGGGTTTCCTCCTCCAGCCAGTGGCGGGTCTGGGGATCATCTCTCCAGGGGCTGAGATTGGCGCGGGCGGCAGGGAAACGCTGCTTGACAAGGGTCACCGCCGAGGCAAGAGCCTGGACCAATCCCACGCTGTTCACGGCATCGGCTGCGTTCACCCGCCTTACATCGTTGTTCTCAGGTTGAATGCTGATGACGTCTCGCGCCAGCAGCCGTTACGGTTGCAACCATGATCCTGAGGTCTCTCAGCACCCGTCTCAGCCTCTACGGACTGGTCGGAGTCGGAGCTGCGGCCGTGCATGCCATGGCACTCCTGGTTCTGGGAGGCCTGATGCCGTTATGGATCGCCAACCCTCTGGCCTTTCTTGCCGCATCCCTGGCGAGCTATCTCGGCCACTCCCGCTTCACGTTCCGACCTGAAACCGGCGGCCAACGTTTCGCCCGCCGTTGGTTGATCCTTCAGTACGTCGTCAACCTCACTGTCAGCAGTGTGCTCCCGCTGGCTCTGTCTGGATGGCTCCCCAAAGCCGCCGAAGTGGCTGTGCTGGTGTTCACGCCAACAGTGCTGAATGCATTGATCTGGTCGAGAGCAGCTCGCTTCAGCCTGCAGCGCCGCCAGGGCGGAAACTTAATGCCACTCCGCCATGCTGATGATCTTGGCCTCAGCCACGCTGCGAACACTGCAATTGTGGCTCTGGCGCAGGCCGGAAAGCTGGAAGGAACCAGTCTTCTGGTGAACGGTCCAGCCGCAGCTGAAGGTGCCAAAGCCTGGCAAGCACTGGCGATGAACAAGCCAGACCTGCAGCTCTGTCTTCATCTCTGCCTCACCGAGGGGCCATCGAGTGCTGCCCCCGGATTGATTCCCGATCTCTTAGATCGCCAAGGACATCTCCACTGTTCCTTCGGACAATGGCTGTTGCTGTCACTGCTGCCGCGCCGACATCCCAGGCGGGCGAAGGTAGTCGCCCAGCTGGGACTCGAGATCGATGCTCAGATCAAACAGTTTCGGGCCTTGCGCGGGAACGGTTCCATCGCCCTCGATGGCCATCAACACATCCACCTTGTGCCGGTGGTGCTCGACGCCGTTTTGGACCGCGCAGGCGCATCAGGCATTACCTGGCTGCGCAGCACTAATGAACCGTTACCCACAGGGCTGCCCCTGGGCTGCTGGTGGCAGGCCTGCCGTGACGCAGGATTGCTCAAGTGGCTGATTTTGCAGCTGTTGAGTTGGCGTGCTCGAGCAAAAATTCAGGGGTGCGGACTGAGCACCAATGGGGGGTTTGCTGGCGTGCTGTTCACCGGGCACATGGCAGGTGCAGCGCTTCAGGCAGCCTGGAGAGAACTCAGCAGCCTGGAGGCCAACGCTCAAAACACAGCTCCGCTACTGCTGGCCCATCCCAGCGCACCCTTGAATCAGGATCTCGCCGAAGCCGGCTTCGCAATCTCCCAATCGTTTGCGCGATCAAACTGGAGACAGAGAGAGTGGCGAGCACTTGAAGCACTCACGATCACCCCTGATCAATCGAGCGGATGAAGTAGTGGGGCCGGGCCTTCGACTCCACATAAATCCGGCCGATGTAGTCACCGAGCACCCCAATACCAATCAACTGAATGCCGCCCAGAAACAACACGGCAACCATCAAAGAGGCGTAACCGGGTACATCGCGGCCCACAAGAGCCGTACGCAAAGCAATCACTAATGCATACAAAAGACTGAGACCGGAGACCAGGACTCCCAGTCCTGTCCACACCTTCAGAGGCAGCACGGAGAAGGAAAAAATCCCATCGAAGGCATAGCCAATTAGCTTGAGAGGGCTCCAGGAAGTCGTGCCTCCAACCCGGCTGACCCGCTGATAAGGCAACTCCACACTGCGATAGCCCGTCCAGGGCAGCAGGCCTTTGGAAAAGCGGCTCGACTCGCGCAATCGGGTGAACGCCTCCACAACCGCAACATCCAGCAAGCGGTAATCACCAGCCCCTTCCTGCAGCTGGATGGAATCCACCACCTTGTTGAACACCCGGTAGAACCACGAGGCACTCAACACCTTCAAACGCGACTCCTGATCGCGGTCATCGCGCACCGCTGTCACCACCTCGGCTCCGGCGCGCCATTCCGCCACCATCGCCTCGATCAACTCGGGCGGGTGCTGGAGATCGGAGTCAATCAACACCGCGGCGGCACAGCGCTCACGCACGTGATCTAATCCCGCGAGCATGGCAGCTTCCTTACCGAAATTACGGGTGAGTTCCAGCAAAGTGACCGGAACCGGAACGTCCAGGCTGCGGCGCTGCGTTAAGAAACCACGAATCTGATTCACGGTGGCATCCCTCGAGCCATCGTCGATCAACACCAGCTGGTCTACCCCAGGCACAGCCAGCACCCGCTCGATGAAGCGGATGATCACGGCCTCTTCGTTGAAACAGGCCGCCACCACCCACACACCATCTCGGGTCGTCATCGGACGGACGGCAGAATCTGTTGAACTGTAGAGATTGCTCCTCGAGTCATAGGCTCGCCGCAACGTGATGCCGCGAGGCGGCGAATCAGCCATGGCCCAGTTCGAGAAGCTCACCGCCCCAGCCCAGGGCACACCGATTCGCTTCGAGAACGGTCAGCCTGTGGTGGCCAACGACCCGATCATTCCCTTCATCCGCGGTGATGGCACCGGCGTGGACATCTGGCCTGCCACCCAAAAGGTGCTGGATGCAGCGGTGGCCAAGGCCTACGGCGGCGCCAAAACCATTGAGTGGTTCAAGGTGTACGCGGGCGATGAAGCCTGTGACCTTTATGGCACCTATCAATACCTGCCCGAAGACACCCTCGAAGCGATTCGCACCTATGGCGTGGCGATCAAGGGCCCTCTCACCACACCCGTGGGTGGCGGCATCCGCTCGTTGAACGTGGCCCTGCGCCAGATCTTTGATCTGTACTCCTGCGTGCGTCCTTGCCGGTACTACGAAGGAACTCCCAGCCCCCACAAGCGTCCCCAGGATCTGGACGTGATCGTCTACCGGGAGAACACGGAAGACATCTACATGGGCGTGGAATGGGAAGCTGATGACGCGGTCGGCCAGGAATTGCGGAGGCACCTCAACGAAGTGGTGATCCCCGCCAACGGCAAGCTGGGTAAGCGCCAGATCCCCGAAGGCTCCGGCATCGGCATCAAGCCGGTGAGCAAGCACGGCAGCCAGCGCCACATCCGCAAAGCGATTCAGCACGCCCTGCGCCTGGAGGGCGACAAGCGCCACGTGACCCTGGTGCACAAGGGCAACATCATGAAATTCACCGAGGGCGCCTTCCGCGATTGGGGCTACGAACTGGCCACCACCGAGTTCCGCGATGTGTGCATCACCGAGCGGGAGAGCTGGATTCTCGGCAACCTCGAGAAGGACCCAGGCCTGAGTGTGCAGGCCAACGCCCGCATGATCGAGCCGGGCTACGACAGCCTCACCCCCGAGAAGAAGGCGGACATCGACGCCGAAGTGCAGGCCGTGATCGACGCCATCGGCAGCAGCCACGGTGGCGGCAAGTGGAAAGCCATGGTGCTGGTTGATGACCGCATCGCCGACAGCATCTTCCAGCAGATCCAGACCCGACCTCAGGAGTATTCGATCCTGGCCACGCTCAACCTCAACGGCGACTACATCTCCGATGCCGCCGCGGCCATGGTGGGCGGCCTGGGCATGGCCCCCGGGGCCAACATCGGTGAAACCGCCGCCATCTTTGAAGCCACCCACGGCACCGCCCCAAAGCATGCCGGCCTCGATCGGATCAACCCGGGCTCGGTGATCCTCAGCGGCGTGATGATGCTGGAGTTCCTGGGCTGGCAGGAGGCCGCTGATCTCGTAACCAAGGGCCTGAGTGCGGCCATTGCCGACAAGCAAGTCACCTATGACCTGGCCCGACTGATGGAGCCCCAGGTGGATCCGGTGAGCTGCAGCGGCTTTGCTGAAGCGATCATCGAGAGGTTTTAAACCCCACGGCATTCAAGCCGCCAGACTGCCTGCATGAGCGCCCGTTCCAGCTCCGAGACCTCCCCGCCCTCACGGCTACCCGGGCTCCCCTCCGGTGTGACCGACCCCTGCGTGCACTGCGGCTTCTGCCTGCCCACCTGCGCGAGCTACCGGGTACTGGGCACGGAGATGGATTCCCCCCGCGGCCGCATCCACACCCTCAAGGCGATTGAAGCGGGTGAGCTCACGCTCGATGCCACCGTGGCCTCTCACTTCGACAGTTGCCTGGGGTGCTACGCCTGTGTGAGCGCCTGCCCCTCCGGCGTGCGCTACGACCAGCTGATCGAAGCCACCCGGCCGAAACTGAACACCGCGGAGCTGCGCAGCCCCTGGCAACAAACCTTCCGGCAGCTGCTGCTAGCGGTGCTGCCCTATCCCAGCCGCCTGCGCGCTTTGCTCACCCCCTTACGGGCCTATGCGGGAGGTCCGCTCCAGACCCTGGTCCGGCGCAGCGGCCTCACCCGCCTGCTCGGGCCTCAACTCGCAGCCATGGAAGCGCTGCTGCCGCCGCTGGCAGCGGAAGGCTTCGCCGATCGCTTCCCCCTGGTGACACCCGCCACAGGCGAGCGCCGCGGCCGCGTGGGCCTGGTGTTGGGCTGCGTGCAGCGCTGCTTTGACCCCCAGGTGAATGCAGCCACCGTGGCTGTTTTGCAAGCCAATGGCTTCGAGGTAGTGATCCCTGCCGACCAGGGCTGCTGCGGTGCAGTAAGCCATCACCAGGGACAGATGGAGCAGACCCGCTCCCTGGCCAGTGATCTGGTGCGCAGCTTCGAGGCGGTCGCAGGACCCGAGGGGCTCGACGCCGTGCTGGTGGCCGCATCCGGCTGCGGCCACACGATGAAGTCCTACGGCGAACTCCTCAGTGACGAGCAAAGCGGCTTGTCCTGCCCCGTGCTCGACGTGCATGAATTTCTGGCGGCACGAGGCCTCTCAGAGACTTTCCGCACCGCCCTGCAGCCCCTGCCGATCACCGTGGCGTATCACGATGCTTGCCACATGATTCACGGGCAGGGCATCAGCCGCGAGCCGCGGTCGTTGCTGCGCATGATCCCCGAATTGCAGCTGCGTGAAGCCACAGAAGCCGGGGTGTGTTGCGGCAGTGCCGGGATTTACAACCTGGTGCAACCCCAGGAAGCGGCCGAACTTGGACAGCTCAAAGTGGAAGATCTGAGCCGCACCGGCGCCAGTGTGATTGCCAGCGCCAACATTGGCTGCAGCCTGCAATTGCGCCGCCATTTGCCAGAGGACGGACCGAAGGTGCGGCATCCGATGGAGCTGCTGGCCCGCGCCGCCGGTTTAACCATCGATTCAACGATCTGAGCCGACACAGACTCAGCCCGCCTCCATCAGCCGCCAAGCCTCCGCCAGGGTGCTTCGATCTCCCAGGTTCCCAGGGAAGGTCACGATTGGCAGCCCATCCCAAGGCAGCCCTCCAGGCACCCAAGGCCGCACCAATGACAGGCCAGCCAGCAGCTGCCCCTCAAGCTGCACGGCCTCCAGCTGCAGACCCTCCGCCAGCAGGGTGCCGGTGGTGATGCCGCCCTTGCTAATCAAGTAACCCAGCTGCGGTGCGAGTGCCGCCGCCAGCCTGGCCGTGAGCTGGGCCAAGGCCAGGCCGAACTGCAGGCGCCGACGCTGGGCCGAAGCGCCCTCGCCGAAGGTGAGTTCTCCGCGACTGGTGAACAGCACCGGTGTGCGTCCCTGGGCCAGGCATGTCTGCAGATGCGCGCCCCACTCCTGCTCGAGATCAGCCAGTAGCAGATCCGGGGTGCCCCCCTCCAGCACCCGCGCGATCCGGGGCACCGGCAGCTCGAGTGCCGCGCAACGGCCATCCGCCAGCAGCTCTGCTAATTGCGCATCGGCCAGGGGCACATGGGACCCCACCAGCACCAATCCGGGCAAGGCCTCGCCGGTGGAATCCCGGCGACGCAGCTTGGCTAGAGCAGGCGCAGACAGGGGTTGGGGGCCCAGGGGCGCCTCGCCAGCATTCACCAGCCCATTGATCAGGCTCGCAGCGGCGCGGAACAGCAAACGCTTGCGCCCCTGCAACCGGCGCACGGCCGCCCCGAGGGCATCCAGCTGCTCCTGTCGCTCGGCGTCCACCACCACCGGAACATTGCCCTGCAAGGCCAGCAACCAGGCCTCCAGTGCTTCAACTCCTTCAGGGGCCGCATCAGCCGCCCGATCGAGCAGGTCTCTCCCCAGCCGCAGCACCGCATGCGCCGGAATCGTTCCCCCACTCTTTTCTTCCAGCCAGGCATCGAGAGCACTGGTGCTGAAGCCGAAGCTGCGATCGTTGGCGAAGGCCGTGGTGTGCACCGGTTCGCCATGCAGCAGGTGCACCCCATCCACAGTGGTGCGCCCCCCGGGCAGGAAGGCCGGCACATGCAAGGTGGCATCCACGGGCCCAAAACGTGCCTCCAACTCTGCGGCGAGCACGGCCGGTTCAAGCACGCCATGCCCGCGCAGGGTGGAATCGCCACGACTCACCAGCAGCAGCTGGGACTCGGGGATGCCCTCGGCCTCCAGAGCCTGGTGAAGGGCGCTCAAGATCTCCCGGTTGCGCTTAGCCGCCGCATCAGCCGAGAGCGCACGGGTATTGGCGAGAACAAACAGCAGCGGCGAGCGATGGCGCAGGCCCCGGCGCAGGCTGTCCACATCCCAGAGCAACAACAGCGGGCAGCTGTGCACCGTCTGCGACCCAGTGGGATCGTCGTCGATCACAACAATGGTCATGGCACGATCATGGCGCGCAACGCATCCGACCATCACCGATTCAGCACCAGTGGTCCACTCCGAAACGCTGCTGCAGCCGCAGAGCGAAGCCGAGCTGAGCGCGCTGGTGCGCGACCTGCATGCCAGTGGCCGTCCCTGGACGCCGGCGGGCCTAGCAACCCGCCTGCACTGGGGAGCGCCACTGCAGCAGGCCGGAGCGGCCGTGAGCAGCCGCCGGTTGAACGGGGTCGTCGACCACGCCGTTGATGACCTCACGATCACCGTGGAGGCCGGGCTGCCCCTGGCCGATCTGCAGCACGCCCTGGCCGAGCGCGGGCAGTGGCTGCCAGTGGACTGGCCCTGGGGCACGGCAGCGGAACTGGGGAGCAGCGCCGGAACGGTGGGCGGGTTGGTGGCCCGAGGACTCTCCGGCAGCTTGCACCAGCGCCATCTGGGGGTGCGCGATCAACTGATCGGCATCCGCCTGATGCGCAGTGATGGCGTTGCCGCCAAGGCCGGCGGGCGGGTCGTGAAAAACGTGGCCGGCTACGACCTGATGCGGCTGCTTTGCGGCAGCTGGGGCAGCCTGGCCCTGATCACGGGGGTGACGCTGCGGGTACAGCCCATCCGCAGGGCGCGAGGCCTGTTGGTGCTCCGCGGTCTCCCCACGGCCCTCGAGCCGCTGCGACAGGCGGTGGTGGGGGGGGGCTTCACACCCGACTGGATCGACTGGGAGCACAGCGAAGATCAGGGCTGCTGCCTCAGGCTGGGAGTGGCCAGCATCAGTGATGCCGCCGTGGACGACCAGCTCAATCAAATAAAGGCCTTGGCTGATGAGCAGCACCTCGCCAGCGAGCGCCAGAGCTGGAGCGACCCGCTGCCCGATCCGATCGCTCCCGGAGCTGATCCGGCCTGGTTACTGCGCCTCAACCTGCCGCCAGCCCGCTGCGCCGAACTGCTAGCCAGTGACACGTGTCAACAATTCAAGGGCTGGTGCTGGCGAGTCAGTGCCGGACGGGGGAGCGGCGATGCCTGGCAGGCGCAAGGTCCAGCCACTCCCGCCTACGCGATCGCAGACTTGCGCCGGCAGGTGGCGGATCTGGGAGGTGAGCTCACAGTGCTGATTCAACCGTCAGTGCCGGAGAGCCAGGAGGCGCTGGACGCCTGGTTGGATGCTCCCTCCAGACCCCTGATCGAAGCGGTGAAAAGGCAGTTTGACCCCAGGCTGCAACTGGCCCGGGGACGACTGCCAGGGGTGGCTACACCCTTCAGCTGAGACGTGCTCAGCTCACCACGTAGCGGCAGGTGAGGGTGGTGCTCTGACCGGCACTCAGTTCCAATTTGCGATCGCCACTGATCAGCGATTGCCGTGGTCCCGTCCAGGGTTCGAGGCACACCATCGGGCGGGGGGGTTCGGTCCAGACCACCGTGAGGTCCATCGGTTCGTGGTGCTGAAGCTGCAAACGAGTGCCAGCCGCCGTATCCACCAGGGTCACCGGTCCGGCGGGACGGGTGAGGAAGTCCACGCCGTCCGGCAGACGGCTGAGCTGGGAGGCCGTGTCGGCATCAGCCATCTCCAGGTGATTAAGGCAGCGGGGAGCGAGTCCTTCGAGCTCGGTGCGAGCCAGATCGGTCACATTGAAATACGGGTGCAGACCGAAGCTGAAGGGCATGGCCTCTCCGCCTTCCGCCGACGTATTGGTGACCGTGGTCACGATCTCCAGCGCTGAGGCCACAGGGCGCACGTCGATCTGCACCCGGAAGGCGAAGGGATAGGCCGCACGGGTGTCAGCCGTATCGACCAGACAGAGCCGCACACCGCCCTGATCCTCGAGCAGCTCGATCGTCCAGGGAAGATTGCGGGCAAAGCCGTGCTGCTTGAGGGTGTAGGTGCCGCTGGCCAGGGGCAAGTTGTCGCCGGGCAGATTGCCGCAGATCGGAAACAACACGGGAATGCCGCCGCGGATGCTCTTGGCAGGGTCGGCGTAGCGCTCCTGGTCGAAGTAGAGCACTTCACGGCCGTTGCAGAGCCATTCGCTCACCAAACCACCGCGCTCCGGCACGATGCGCAGACGATCACCACTGCTGGGATGCACGTATTCCCAGTGGGCGTAGGGAGCGGACTGCTGGCGGAAGGTCATGGCCACAGGACTTGGACACCCAAGACTGGCCGGAAATTAACGGGCTGGCTGCGGATCCAAGGTGTTCTCGCCAACACGCTCTGCCAGCCAGTCCTGCAAGGCCCGGTTCACCTGATCGGGAACCTCATCGTGGGGGCAGTGGCCGGCATCAAGCACCACTTCGGTGGTGTTCTCCGGAGCGTGGCGCTGGAAGCTGGATCGCCGTCCGGCGGCATTGATCCAGGGATCGCGAATCCCCCAAAGCAGCAGCAACGGCGCCTGCAGATGAGCAAACAATTCGTCGAGGGGCTGGCCGCGGGGGATGTCGAACACGGTGCGGAACACCCCGAAGGCTCCCGGGTCCAGCGACGGGCGTCGAATCGACTCCACCAGCCAGTCATCGACGTTCGTTTTGTCGATGTACACCTGCCGCAACGTGCGGCGGATGGTGGCGGGCCGACGCAGATTTTCAAACAGCAACCGCTGCAGCACTGGGCTCTTCAGCAAAGCGGAGCCGATGGTGCGCCGGGCGATCGCCCCCCACCCCCCCGGGCTGGCGGTCTGTTCATCGCTGAAGGGACCCGCAGCATTGATCAGCACCACCCCAGCCGCCTGGTCTGCAAGCGCGGCACCCGCTGCCAAGGCAGCGAATCCCCCCAGGGAGTTGCCGGCGATCACCGTGGGGCGGCCAATGCGCTCCTGCACGTAGGCCACCAGCTGATCGCGCCAGAGCGCACCGCCGTAGTTGAGTCCTGCGGGTTTGGCGCTGCGTCCGAAACCGAGAAGATCCACAGCGTGCACCTCGTGGGTTTGGGCCAGCACAGGAATGTTGTGCCGCCAGTGATCTGTGGAGGCACCAAAGCCATGCACCAGCAGAAGGGCAGGGCGCTCCAGCGACTGGGGGTTCTGGGCCGGTTCTGGCGCTGCGCACAGACCGTGCACGGCATGGCCACGGAACTGCCACCACGCTGCCTGGTCGTTGCTCACCGCACCTCCCGCTTCGGCTCGCGATGCTAGGCATCCCGTTCCTCCGGTGGTCCACCGGGCCGCCAGCACCGCGATGTTCGACGACAGCGTCAGCCCATTGCTTCAGGGAGCCACCCTCAGCGGAGGATTGTTCTGGGCGTTGGCCCTCTACATACCGCTCAGCGGACCCTTGAGCCGATTTGAAGCGAGCCTGGAAAGCGGCCCGCTGAATGAATCGTGGCGTCAGGCCGCCCTGGTCATCAGCAGCCTGCTGCTGGCCTTGGCCGTGGGTGTGGTGGTGCAGCTGATCCTGGGGTGGGCCCTCGGACCAGGCTGGGCCTCCAGCCTGGCTCTGATCAGCATCGGTTGGGGTTTGTTTATCAGCCTGGCCCGGCGTTAGAGCAGGCCCACGGGTTCAGCTGCCACGTCGTCGCTGACGCTGTCGCCGTCGTCCGGCTTGTTGCCCCCGAGCACGAGGCGCAGCAGCACCGGCGCCAGGAAGGTGGTGCCGATCACCATTAAGAGGATCGCGGCTTCAAGCGAGGGGGACAGCAGCTTGGCGCTGGTACCGAGGCCCAGGAAGATCAGTCCCACTTCGCCGCGGGGCATCATTCCCAGACCCACCACCAACCGGCGGGTGGGCTGCTTGCTGATGAAGGCCCAGCCGGCGGCAATTTTGCCGATCACGGCAACCACGAACAGGAAGCCAGCGACCACCAGCGCCGTGCGGCTGGAGGGGTCAGATGGATTGATCACTGAGAGATCCATACCGGCGCCCACCAGCACGAAGAAGATGGTGGCGAACAGGGTCACGATCGGCAGCACCGCCTGCTGAATGGCGTGGTTGTGCTTAGAACTGCTGAGAATCAGACCAGCCGCGAACGCTCCAAGAGCAGCTTCAAGACCGATGGCCGTGGCGGTGAAGCAGCTCAGGGCCAGGATCACAAAAGACGCCACCAACACTTCACCGGGTGCCTTGAGCTTGTCGATCATCCAGTCGAAGGCGGGAGCAGCGGTGCGGCTGAGGCCAATGGCAGCCACCACGAACACTGCAGCAGCAGCCACCAGCTTCACGATCGGGCCGATTTCCAGGTTGCCGCCTGAGGCCAGAGCCACCACCACCGCCAGGATCACGATGCCGAGGATGTCGTCGAGTACGGCGGCGCCGATCACGATCTGCCCCTCACGGGTCTTGAGAAAGCCCAATTCACTGAACACGCTGGCGGTGATGCCGATGCTCGTGGCTGTCATTGAGGCACCGGCAAAGATCGCCGGGATGGCATCCACATGGAAGATGGCCATGAGTCCCCAGGTGCCAAGAGCAAAGGGGAGCACCACACCGGCCACAGCCACGGTGAACGCCTGGGCGCCGACGGCGATCAGTTCTTCCAGTTCACTCTCCAGGCCGGTGAGAAACAGCAGGGCGTAGAGCCCGAGCTCCGCCACCGCTTCCAGCGAGGGGAAGCTCTCGTTGTAAATCTCCGGCACGGCATCCGGGGGGACATTCACCAGGCCGCTCACCAGGCTGATCACCCCATTGCTGAGCTCCACTTGCGTTTCCGGCGGCACCAACAGGTGCAAGCCGGAGGCACCGATCAGCACCCCAGCGAGCAGTTCCCCAAGGATCGTGGGCAGCTGAAGGCGCACCAGCACCTCCGCCAGCAGGCGCGCAGCCACGAAGATCAGGGCGAAACGGGCCACCCCAATCAGGGTTTCGGCCATTTCAAGGTCGTGGGAGGAGATCTCGGCCAGCAGGGGCACGAGCAGGGGCGGCATCGCAGCAGCGAGCATCGGAATCGTTTGGGCCTCTCCCGCGGACCTTATCTGTAAATGGGTTTTTGCACCGCATGCATCCATCCCGAACCGACGTGGGCCAGGCCACGATCCGCATGTGCGGTTCTTAACGAACGCACCCGTTTGAGCTGGCTACCTTCCGCGTACCCAGTTTTGCTTCGGGCATCGCATGACGGTCACTCCCTTCCTGCATCTCTCAGGCTCTGAACACCTTCAGGCGCCAGCGGATGACGAACTGCGGCGCCTCGATGCCTACTGGCGGGCCGCCAACTATCTGGCGGTGGGAATGATCTATCTGCAGGACAATCCGCTGCTGCGGGAGCCTCTGCAGCCCGAGCACATCAAGAATCGTCTTCTGGGCCACTGGGGCTCCAGCCCAGGCCAGGCCTTCATCTGGACCCACGCCAACCGGCTGATCAACGCCTACGACCTGGACATGATTTACATGTCTGGTCCTGGCCATGGGGCCCCCGGCGCCCGCGGTCCGGTGTACATCGACGGCAGCTACACCGAGCGCTATCCCGACAAGTCCCTGGATGAAGCCGGCCTGAAGAAGTTCTTCAAGATGTTCTCCTTCCCGGGACACATCGGCAGCCACTGCACCGCGGAGATGCCCGGCTCGATTCACGAGGGCGGTGAACTCGGCTACGTGCTCTCCCATGCCGCGGGATCGGTGTTCGATAACCCCGAACTGATCACGGTCGCCTGCGTGGGTGATGGCGAGGCGGAGACCGGCCCACTGGCCACCAGCTGGCACATCAACAAATTCATCAACCCGATCAAAGACGGTGCCGTGCTGCCGGTGCTGCACCTCAACGGCTACAAGATCGCGAACCCCACGATCCTCAGCCGCATCGATCACGAGGAGCTGGAAAGCCTGTTCCGCGGACTGGGCTGGACGCCGATCTTCGTGGAAGGCTCCGATCCCATGGAGATGCACCGCAAGATGGCCGTGGCCATGGAGCAGGCCGTGCTCGAAATCCGGGCCATTCAGAAGCAGGCCCGCGGCAGTGGTGAAGCCTTCCGCCCCCGCTGGCCGATGGTCGTGCTGCGTTCCCCCAAGGGCTGGACCGGTCCGCAGGAACTTGATGGCAAGAAGATCGAAAACTTCTGGCGCGCTCACCAGGTGCCGATCGGTGATGTGAAAACCAATCCCGATCACCTGCAGCTGCTGGAGGAGTGGATGAAGAGCTATCGCCCCTGGGAGCTCTTTGATGACAACGGCGCCGTGCGCGAAGAAATCCGGGCGTTATCCCCCAAAGGTGACCGGCGCATGGGCTCCAACCCCCACACCAACGGTGGGGTGCTGCGCAAAGATCTGCGCTTCCCGGAGCTGCGCAACTACGAAGTGCCCGTGGAGAACCCCGGGACGACGGAAAAAGAGAACACCTACCCCCTGGGTGAACTGATCCGGGATCTGATCAGCAACAACCCCGGCGGCTATCGCCTCTTCGGCCCAGACGAAACGGCCTCCAACCGTCTTCAGGCCGTGTACGAAACCACCAAGAAAGCGTGGATGGCGAATTTCCTGCCTGAAGACCTGAACGGCAGCGAACTATCCCGCGACGGCGCCGTGGTGGAGATGCTCTCCGAGCACACCCTGGTGGGAATGATGGATGGCTACCTGCTCACAGGCCGGTATGGCTTCTTCCACACCTATGAGGCCTTCGCCCACGTGGTGGCCTCGATGTACAACCAGCACTGCAAGTGGCTGGAGCACTGCGAGGAGATTCCCTGGAGAGCGCCGATCGCCCCCTGGAATTGCCTGATCTCCTCCACCGTGTGGCGTCAAGACCACAACGGCTTCACCCACCAGGATCCTGGCTTCATGGATCTGGCGGGCAACAAGAAGGGCAGCATCACCCGCGTGTATCTGCCGGCTGATGCCAACAGCCTGCTGGCAGTGGCCGAAAAGGCCCTCACCGAAACCGATGTGGCCAACATCATCGTGTCAGACAAGCAGAAGCATCTGCAGTACCTCACGCTCGACGAAGCCCGCCGCCATGTCGCCAAAGGTGCCGGCATCTGGCATTGGGCTTGCAACGACAACTGCGGCATCGATCCGGATGAGCCCGATGTGGTGATGGCCTCCGCCGGCGACATTCCCACCAAGGAATGCCTGGCGGCGATCGAGATTCTGCGTTCAGAAATCCCCCATCTCAAGGTTCGCTACGTGAACGTGGTGAAGCTGTTTGCGATGGCTAACCCCAAAGACCATCCCCATGGCCTCAGCGACCGGGACTTCGAGAGCCTGTTCACACCCGACAAGCCGGTGATCTTCAACTTCCATGGCTATCCCTGGCTGATCCACCGCCTCACCTACAACCGCCCGAACCACAGCAACTTCCACGTGCGTGGTTACAAGGAGCAGGGCAACATCAACACCCCGCTCGAGCTAGCCATCTGCAACCAGATCGACCGCTTCAACCTGGTGATCGATGTGATCGACAGGGTGGAGTCCCTCGGATCCCGGGCCGCCCACGTGAAGGAGCAGATGAAGGACGAGATCCACAAGCACCGCGCCTATGCCCATGAGCACGGCACCGATGCACCCGAGATCAACAACTGGCGCTGGAGCCTCGGCCGCAGCTCCTGCAACGTCTGAACCGCAGCGCTGATCCAGACCTCAATTCCACCTTTTCACCCTCTTTCCCGACCTCCCATGAGCTCCTCCCAGCCCCTCGATCTGCGTCTGCCCACCCCCGGCTGTTATGCCGACCCCGAACGTGCCGGCCTGGATGCCGAGTCCGTGTTCGACGGCATGACCGAGCACCTGTTCTTCACCCTGGGCAAACTCGCGCCATCCGCCAGCCGCCATGACCTCTACATGGCCCTGAGCTATGCGGTGCGCGACCGTCTGATGACTCGCTTCCTCGCCAGCAAGGAGGCGATCCGCGCCAGACCCCAGCGAACGGTGGCTTACCTCTCAGCCGAGTTCCTGATCGGTCCCCAGCTGGCCAACAACCTGCTGAACCTGGGCATCCAGAAGGAAGCGGAAGAAGCGCTCAAACGCTTCGGCATCGAATCCCTGCAGCAGATCCTCGAGGTGGAGGAAGAGCCCGGACTGGGCAATGGCGGCCTGGGCCGTCTCGCCGCCTGCTACATGGAGTCGCTGGCCAGCCTGGAGATCCCGGCCACCGGCTACGGCATCCGCTATGAGTTCGGCATCTTCGACCAGCTGATCCGCGATGGCTGGCAGGTGGAAGTCACCGACAAATGGCTGAAGGGTGGCTGGCCCTGGGAACTGCCCCAGCCCGATCAGGCCTGCTTTGTGGGCTTCGGCGGCCGCACGGAGAGCTACATCGACGACAAGGGCAGCTACCGCTCCCGCTGGATCCCGTCTGAGCACGCCATCGGTGTCCCCCACGACGTGCCCGTACTGGGCTATCGGGTGAACACCTGCGACCGCCTGCGTTTGTGGCGTGCGGATGCCACGGAGAGCTTTGATTTCTACGCCTTCAACATCGGCGATTACTACGGCGCCGTGGAAGAGAAGGTGGGCAGCGAAACCCTCTCCAAGGTGCTCTATCCCAACGACGGCACCGATGAAGGACGCCGCCTGCGCCTCAAGCAGCAGCACTTCTTCGTGAGCTGCTCCCTGCAGGACATGCTGCGCAGCCTCGACAGCCGCGGCCTGTCCGTGGAGAACTTCCCCGAGTACTGGACCGTTCAGCTCAACGACACCCACCCCGCCATCGCCGTAGCGGAGCTGATGCGCCTGCTGATCGACGACCGCCACCTGGAGTGGGAGAAGGCCTGGGATATCACCACCCGCTCGGTGGCTTACACCAACCACACCCTGCTGCCGGAAGCCCTCGAGAAGTGGGACCTGAACCTGTTCAGCAGCCTGCTGCCCCGCCACCTGGAGCTGATCTACGAGATCAACCGCCGCTTCCTGCAGCAGGTGCGCCTGCGCTACCCGGGCAATGACGCCATCCAGCGCAAGCTCTCGATCATCGATGAAGACGGCGGCAAGGCCGTGCGCATGGCCCACCTGGCCACCATCGGGGCCCACCACGTGAATGGTGTGGCGGCGCTGCACTCCGATCTGGTGCGTGAGCAGCTGATGCCCGAGTTCGCGGCGCTCTGGCCGGAGAAGTTCACCAACGTGACCAACGGCGTCACCCCGCGACGCTGGGTGGCCCTCTCCAACCCTGAGCTCTCAACCCTGCTGGATGAGCATGTGGGCCCAGGTTGGATCACCGACATGGAGCAGCTGCGCCGCCTCGAGGAGCGTCAGCATGACCATGGCTTCCTGGAGCACTGGGGCAACACCAAGCTCTCGGTGAAGCGCAAGCTCTCGGGGTACATCCACCGCAACACCGGCGTGCTGGTGGATCCCTCCAGCCTGTTCGACGTGCAGGTGAAGCGCATCCACGAATACAAGCGCCAGCACCTCAATGCCCTGCAGGTGATCACCCAGTACCTGCGCATCAAGAACGGCCAGGCCGATGGCATGGCCCCGCGCACGGTGATCTTCGGCGGCAAGGCCGCTCCTGGTTACTACATGGCCAAGCTGATCATCCGCTTCATCAACGGCATCGCCGAAACGATCAATGCCGATCCCGACATGGACGGCCGTCTGCGGGTGGTGTTCCTGCCGGATTACAACGTGAAGCTGGGTGAGCAGGTGTATCCCGCATCAGATCTCTCCGAGCAGATCTCCACAGCCGGCAAGGAAGCGTCGGGCACCGGCAACATGAAGTTCGCCATGAACGGAGCCCTCACCATCGGCACCCTCGATGGCGCCAATGTGGAGATCCGCGAACAGGTTGGCGGTGAGAACTTCTTCCTGTTCGGCAAGACCGTGGAGGAGATCGCAGACCTCAAACAGGGCGGCTACCGCCCCTGGGAGGTGATTCAAACGATCCCCGAGCTGGCGGAGGCCATCCGCCTTGTGGAGATCGGCCACTTCAGCAACGGAGACGGCGAGCTGTTCCGCCCACTGCTCGACAACCTCACCGGCAGTGATCCCTTCTTCGTGATGGCCGACTTCGCCGATTATCTGCGGGCGCAGGACGCGGTGAGCCGGGCCTGGGCTGATCGCATGCACTGGAACCGCATGAGCCTGCTGAACACCGCCCGCACCGGCTTCTTCTCCTCCGACCGTTCGATCCGCGACTACTGCCGCGACATCTGGAAGGTGCAGGCGATGCCGGTGGAGATCACCTGCGACGTGCGCTGAGGCCCCACGGATGCAAGACCTGGCGCTGGTGATCAATCTCGGCAGCTCCAGCCTGAAAGCGGCCCTGGTGGACTCCACCGGGGCCAGCCCCTGGCACAGCGGTCGCAGCTTGCAGCCAGAGGAGAGCCTTGATGGGGTGCTGAGCAGCTGGCTGGCGCCAGAGCTGGCGCCCTATCGCCAGGGCATCACCCTGGTGGGCCACCGGGTGGTGCATGGCGGCGAACACTTCACCGCCCCCACCCGCATTGATGCCGCGGTGGAAACCACCCTGCAGGAGCTGGTACCCCTGGCTCCACTGCACAATCCTCCGGCCCTGAAGGGTCTGGCCTGGGCCCGCGGCTGGGCGCCGGACCTGCCGCAATGGGCCTGTTTTGATACCGCGTTTCACAGCACCCTGCCGGAAGCGGCCAGCACCTATGCCTTGCCAGCGGATCTGCGCCAGAGGGGGTTCCGGCGCTTCGGCTTCCATGGAATCAACCACCAGCATGTGGCCGAAACCGTGGCAGCCCAGTGGCGGCAACAGGGCCGAGATCTCAAAAAGTTGCGCCTAATCAGCGCCCACCTTGGGGCCGGAGCATCGCTGGCCGCCATCAAAGGAGGCGTCTGCATCGACACCACCATGGGGTACACACCGCTGGAGGGGCTGGTGATGGCCAGCCGCAGCGGCAGCGTGGATCCGGGGCTGCTGCTGGAACTGATGCGTGAAGGCATGGGCGAGGCCGAGCTGGCAGATCTGCTGCAGAAGCAGGCAGGCCTGAAGGGACTCTCCGGCCTGAGCGGGGACATGCGTGACATCCGCGAGCAGGCGGCTGCAGGCCATCAGGGAGCGCAGCTGGCGCTGGGTGTGTTCCGGCAGCGCTTGCTGCAGCTGATCGGGGCCATGGCCGCCAGCCTGCGAGGCGTGGATGTGCTGGCGCTCACCGGCGGAATCGGCGAACACGACCAAGCCCTGCAAGCGGAGCTTGCAGAGGCCTTGGCCTGGCTGCCCAATCTGGAGATGGTGATCGTGCCAGCCGACGAGGAAGGAATGATCGCCCGGCTGTGCCGGCGCTCAGCCGCGGTCGGGTAGATCCGGGGTTTGGTGCAGCAGGCGGTTCAAGCGCAAACGATCGGCATTGAGAGGATCGGGGGCCAGCTCGCCGGCCAGTTCACGGAATTTCTGCTCAATGTCCTCTGGCACGCGCACATCAAAGATGCGCTCCATCAAGGCCTCAATCGAGAACAGGTGGGCGTTGATGTTCTCCAGATCAGCCATGGCCTGCTGGAGTGCATCGGTGGGCTCATCCACACCACCAACCGGGGTTGCATGCACCTGACCATCGCTGGTGCGAGGCCCATGCTGCTTCTGGAGATCTTCCAGCACCCGACCGGACAGGGTGCGGAACGACTGGAGGGCCGCCCAGCTCAGCTCCTGCTGTTGACGCAGGGTTGGATTCTCCCGGATCAGCCGGTCATGCTCCCGGTAGAAGCGTTGACAATCCGGGCATTGACAGGGCTCTTCTGGCACCGACGACCCACAGCTCAGATCTCATCATGACACCTGATCAGGCGGCAAGTGGTGGTTCCGAGGAAAACCCGCTGTCATCGCCTCCGTGACCATCGCGACGATCATCGTCGCCATCCACGATTCCTGGCAGAGGAATCTCGATGGAGGTGACCACCTGGATCACATCACGCAAGCGCATGGAGTCGGCAAACCAACCCATGGCCTGCTCTGTATCACCACGACGCTCAGCATCACTGGCCTGATCCTCATGGGCCTCAGCCAGCAGGGCGAGCCAGCAGAGACAACGGGCCTGAACCACCGACAGATCAAGGTCAGCAGGTTGGGAGTCGGCAATGCGCTCGCTCTCTTGCTGAACAAGAAGCCTTAACCGCAGATCGTGAAGCTGGGTCATGGATCCGGATTCGTTGCAGCAACGCTAGCGGGAGCGTGCCGTCTGGCCACCCCACTAAATGTAGTAGTCACTACCGGCGCCGCTGTTCAGTCTCACGGGGCTGGCGGGACTCGAACCCACGACCTACGGTTTAGGAAACCGTCGCTCTATCCGGCTGAGCTACAGCCCCATCACGCTTCATTATGGGGTTTGAAAGCAGGCGAGGTGATCGCAACCAACCCTGGGCTTCGTGCGCAGGTGAGGTTGAGGAAAGTCCGGGCTCCCCGATGGCCAGGCTTGCTGGGTAACGCCCAGTGCGGGTGACCGTGAGGAGAGTGCCACAGAAACACACCGCCGATGGCCCCATGGGAGCAATCCCTTTGGCACAGGCAAGGGTGCAAAGGTGCGGTAAGAGCGCACCAGCAGCATCGAGAGGTGCTGGCTCGGTAAACCCCGGCCGGGAGCAAGGCCCAGGAACGACGGCTGGCCATCGTCCCCGTTCCGCCTTTGTGAGCCGCTCGAGGTCGTCGGTAACGGCGATCCCAGATAGATGATCACCCCCCTTCTGCGGAAGGGAGAACAGAACCCGGCTTATGTCCTGCTTTCACCCCCTTTACCGATCGGTTCTCACCAATCACTCACCAAAGTCCGTGCGGAATCAGTCACGGTTCTTGCGAAAAGACACCAGAGTGGTTGGCGCGACGATTGGACTCCTCGCAGCTTCTCCCCTGGAACCCCCTAGGGGTTTTCTTTTGGGCGCGCGCACTCCTCAGGCCCAGTCGTAGAAGCCTTGGGTATTGGCCATCACAGCATCGGAAGCATCGCCGGTCACCTGTTGAAGCAGCTGACTGGCATTGAGGCTCCCCCCTGTGTAGAGAGCCTCTAAAGCGCCGTCAGCAAAGATTCCTAAACCGTTGAGTCCGTGAGCAGAGGCGTCCGCCACGGTGATTTGCTCCGTCGTCACTCCAAGAATCCGAATCTGATCAATGGATTCCAAGTCTTCGATCACATCGGCCTTTGCACCGGTGGAATTGTTGCCGTCTTTGCCATACCACCAGTTCACAAGATGCTGATCGGACTTGATCACAAGCAAGTCCGCTGCCCCATCGAGATTTCCTCTGTAGTAATTGCGTCCGAAGTCTCCCCAGAGTTGATCACGTCCACTCCCGCCATCGATGATGTCGCGGCCGTTCCCTGCCCGCACTTGATCGTCGCCGTCGTTAGCAGCGATCAAATCCCATCCGGCAAGACCCCTAACAAGATCCTGCTGACCACTTCCTGCCAGAACAGACCCTTCGACGAGGATATCGGTCTGATCGGCTGGCAGTTGACCGCTGACGTAATTCAGCTGCTTGGCCATGAGCGTGGTGCCACCAGTGGTGGCTCTCACAACACGGTTCACCGGAACGGTTCCAGTCCAACCGATGGCGTTCACGACCATCGTGAGGCCTGAGGGGTCTTGGCTCCCCGCCCCAGACAGAAGAGCATTGGCGATGGTGTCGGCACTGCCATCAAGGGAGACCTCAATCGAGCGCGTGCTTGGCGACGAGGAAGTTGCACCGCCACCACCGCCACCACCACCGCCACCGCCACCGCCACCGCCGGAGCTTCCCCCACTGGAACCACCAGAGCTGCTGGAGCTACCACCACCACTGCTGCTACTGCCACTGCTCGTGCCCGTGGATTCACTGACATCCAGCACGCGCACGCTGAGCGTTTGATCCGCTGTGTTCCCCGACGTGTCGGTAGCGCGCACCGTCAGCTCATAACTGTTGTCGGCACCGGCATCCTGCGGTGCCTCGTAATCCGGAGCGCTGGCAAAGGCCAGGGCCCCGCTGGAGCTATTGATGCTGAACAGAGATGCATCCGCACCAGCCGACAGGCTCCAACTCACGCTTTCATCTGCCGTGAACGTCGTCACCGATGTGGTGTTTTCGTTCACGGAAACCGTGGAGCTTCCATCTCCCGCACTGCCTGATGGACCACTGATCAATGGGGCTGTGTCATCAACATCAAGCACGCGCACGCTGAGGGTTTGATCCGCTGTGTTCCCCGACGTGTCGGTAGCGCGCACCGTCAGCTCATAACTGTTGTCGGCACCGGCGTCCTGGGGTGCCTCGTAATCCGGAGCGCTGGCAAAGGCCAGGGCCCCGCTGGAGCTGTTGATACTGAACAGGGATGCATCCGCACCAGCCGACAGGCTCCAACTCACACTTTCATCCGCCGTGAACGTTGTCACCGACGTGGTGTTTTCGTTCACCGAAACCGTGGAACTTCCATCTCCCGCACTCCCTGATGGACCACTGATCAATGGAGCCGTGGTGTCCACCAAGTTGAGCAGAGCCGCTAAGCCGCGGGTGTCGCCATCGAAATCAACGAATTCAATGTTGGTGAGCGTGTCGGTGCCATCAGGGCTGCCGCTGCGCAGATCCTGGAGCACCAGGCTGCTGCCGGAAAGAGTGAGCAGGTAATCCGTCAAGGCCCCACTCACCACAACGGTGTCGGTGCCAGCGCCGCCATCAAAGCTGTTGTCGGCAGTGTTACCGCGGAAGGAGTCGGCGCCGGAGCCCCCGATCGCCGTTTCGATCAGCGTGCCCGGGGCAATCGTGAGGTTGCCTTCTTTGCCGGCGATGTTGGAGGCATACACATCCGTGGCCGAGGCATCAGACGGCCGTAGATCAATCAGCTGGGTGGCGGAGAAACCACTGAAATCAAGGGTGTCATCACCACCGCCATCCACCACTGTGAACGCGGTGGTGGGGATCCAATCCTTCAGTTCATTGAACACCGCACTAGTGCCAGCACTGATGGTGGTGTTGAAGCCGTAGGTGGTGTCGTCGAGAAAGGCCCTGTTGATGCCGTAGCCCTGCGGGCCATACAGATCATCCAAAGCAATCCAATCCACCACCATGGGGGTGCTCAGATAGGCAAAGCTGGCGTCAACGGTTGTGTTCGTCGTTTGATCGAAGTACGACATCATCGAGGCCTTCCACGAATCGTTCGTGAAGTCGGCATCGGTGGCATAACTACCCGTGCCGTTGTAAAGGCCTTGATGGCCTAAACCGAGACCATGACCAATCTCATGCAAGATCGTTTGAAAGGTGTAATCGCCGAAAGTCTCACTGCCAGAATTCCAGCTTGATGCAACATTTATCCAAGAATAATCGACAGTACTGGCTGAAAGGCTTGTATCAGCAAAGGCACCAGAGCGGTTATCACTAAAATCGAAATCTGCATCTAAAGCACTTGATTTCTGAAAATCAATTCCGAGCGTGGCCTCAAAAACCTTGAAGGCCTCATCCACCAGATTGGCGCGACCAGTCGTCAGGCCATTGGCGTCGAACAAATTCCCACTAGTGTTGTAGGTCAGCTCTCCAGATTTGGCGTGAGTTCCTGTCTCCGAGAGGTTGAAATTGCGGTTGGTGGTATTGGAGTCGGTCCAGAACTGCGTTTCAAGAAAGTCTGCTAATTGATCGAGCGTGCCCAGTGACGCCGCGGCAACAGAACCACCACTGCCACCAGCGTTCGACAGGGCGGGATCCGACTCCGCCGGGGCGGATCGGCAGGCTGAACAGGCACAACCGGCGGCGTGCAGAACCAGCTTTTCACCCGCGGTCCTGACAGAAACCAGATCGTCAACGCTTTCAGTCAGCGTGGTCTCGCCTGCGCTGACAGCGTCGAGCCCCGTGGTTTCCGTGGTTTCAGGCGCCTCCGCGGCAAGCTCCTGGTCTTGAGGCAACGGGTCCGCGAGCTCCTCGACCAACACGGCAGGGGCAGCCATTCGAACGCTTCAGTCGACTTAACTGAAAGGTAGATGTGATCGCCCAGGGGCGTTGGTGAGAATTGCCTGAGACAACACAATCAGTGGACGCACTGTGGGCTGCGCTGGCGCTGAGCCCGCACCCCCTGGGCGACCGTGAACGGCGTTGCCTCCTGGAGGCCCTCACCCACACCTCCAGCGGTCTGGTTCCACACCACGAGCAGCTGGAGTTTCTCGGTGATGCGGTGTTGCGCCTGGCATCGAGTGAATTCATTGCTGAGGCCTATCCCCAGATGCCGGTGGGGGAGCGCTCCAGCCTGCGGGCCCAATTGGTAAGTGATCGCTGGCTGGCGCAGCTTGGGGAAGCGATCACGATCGCCCAGTGGTGGCGCATCGGCCCGAAGGCCAGCAGTGATCCCACCGCAGCGGCCACGATCCGCGCCGAGCTCAGCGAAGCGCTGATCGGTGCGGTGTATCGGATTGCCGGGCTGCAAACGGTGCAGGCCTGGCTGACGCCCCATTGGGAGACGAGCGCCGAAGCGGTGCTCGCCGATCCCTACCGAGGCAACAGCAAATCAGCCCTGCAGGAATGGAGCCAGGGCCAGGGGCTGGGGCTGCCCCAGTACACCTGCAGCGAAGTGAGCCAGCGCCATGGCGACCCGAAACGCTTTCAGGCCTTGGTGACCCTGCCCCCGGATCTGGCAGCCGAGGGCTGGGGCGGGTCGCGGCGCGAGGCCGAGCAGCAAGCGGCAGAGGCCTTGATGGCGCAGTTCAAAGCATCCAGAGCAGATCGTGCTTAGGCCTCCCCAGCACTGACGGGCAACGGCGCCCCGCAGCGATCGCAATGGGACGCCTCTCGGCGGTGTTCGGCATGGCTGCAGTGGGTGCAGACGCGCTGGTCGTGGCGCACCTGCTGCATTGTTTCCACGGTGACGATGCCGGTGGGGATGGCAATGATCCCGAAACCCAGCAGCATCACCACCGCCGCCAACACCTGACCGAGCACGGTCTGGGGAACGAAATCGCCGTAGCCCACGGTGGTCATGGTCACGATTGCCCAGTACACCCCCTGGCCCACGGTCTGGAACTGAGTGTTGGGATGGCCGCTTTCAATCACCACCATCAGGTAGCCGAGCACCACCTGGGCGAGCACCACGAAAAACAAAAATACGCCGATGCGGCGGGCACTGGCCTTGAGTGCCCGGCCCAGCAGCTGGGCCTCATCCATGAAGCGCAGCAGCTTGAACACCCGCAGCACCCGGCCGAACTTGAAAACCCAGAGGATCAGGCCGCTGTTGATCTGGGGCACGAAAAAGAACAGCACCGCCGAAAGGTCGATCAGCCCAAAGAAACTGCGGGCATAAACAAGCGGCTTGGGCGACACCCACAGATGCAGCAGGTAATCGGCCATGAACACCAGCAGGCAGAGGCGCTCGAGCTCATCCACCCAGCCAGGGATTTCACCGGGTGCTGCCACCCGCATTGGATGGGGCTCCACCAACAATCCCGCAACGCTGAGCAGGATCGTCCCGAAGATCACCAGGTTGTAGATCCGGCCCGCACGGGTGCCGGACTCCAGCACAACCCGCCGTAACCGCTGACGCAGGGCGAGCTCCATGGCTGTCAGTCGGCGCTGAGATCGCGCAGGCGCAGGGTCACAAGCTTGTCCCAGTTGCCGCCTTCAAACAACACAGCCGCCCGGTCGCCACTGATGCGCTGCACAAAACCGATGTAGCCGTTATAGATCGAACGCTGATCCACCACCGTCACCGTGGCGCCGGGAAGAATCGGAGCAGCGGAAGCCATGGCAATGGAACGATCAGGCTCTCAGTATTGCGCGGAAGGATGATGACGTGTCGACTGCTTCTGCCTACATGACTGCTGACGACTGGCTGCCGGTGGGCAAGGTGGTGGCCGTTCAGGGACTGAAAGGGGAAGTGCGGGTGAACCCGGCGAGCGACTTCCCGGAGCGATTCACCGAACCCGGCACCCGCTGGCTCAAAGCGCGCGGCAAAGCACCAAAAGAAATTGAGCTGACAAGCGGCCGGCAGCTGCCCGGCAAGAGCGTGTTTGTGGTGCGCTTTGCAGGCGTTGAAAGCCGCGACGCGGCCGAAGCCTTGGTGGGCCAAACCTTGATGGTGCCTGCCGATGACCGCCCCGAGCTGGCAGAAGGAGAATTCCACCTGCTGGATCTGGTGGGTCTGGAAGCACGGTTGAGCGCCGATGGGGACGCCATCGGCACCGTGCAGGATCTGATCAGCGGCGGCAACGACCTACTGGTGCTGGAACGACCCGACGGCCGCACCCTGATGATCCCTTTTGTGGAGGCGATCGTGCCCGAAGTGCATCTGGAACAGGGCTGGCTTCTGGTCAACCCACCGCCAGGTCTGCTCGAGCTCTGAATCCACCCCGATGACTGCACAGGTGACAGCAACGGAGCTCCTGCGCGACAATCACCGCCACTCCGTCACGCGCCCCCAGTGACCACCCCCCTGATTCCGGTGATCCTCTGCGGCGGCACCGGCACGCGCCTCTGGCCCCTCTCCCGCGCCAGCTATCCCAAGCAGTACTGGCCCCTGGGCGGCAGCGGCGATGAAACCCTGCTGCAGCAGACCCAGCAGCGACTGGACGGGCTTGAAGGCCTGGCGCCGCCTCTGTTGATCTGCAACGACGACCATCGCTTCATCGTGGCCGAGCAGATGCGCCAGATCGGTGTGGAGCCCGGCGCGATCCTGCTGGAGCCCATGGGCCGCAACACCGCTCCGGCTGTGGCGGTAGCCGCTCTGCAAGCCACGGCCCGCGGAGAGGATCCGCTGCTACTGGTGCTGGCCGCCGACCACGTGATCCGTGATGGTGAACACTTCCGCGCTGCCATTGATGCCGGACGCAGCGCCGCCGAAGCGGGGCGCCTGGTGACCTTCGGCATCGTGCCCACCGCACCGGAGACGGGCTACGGCTACATCGAAGCGTCCGAACCGCTGCAGCCTGGGGCCCTCACCCCCGTGCCGATCGCCCGCTTTGTGGAGAAGCCCGACCGCGCCACGGCTGAGCAGTTCCTTGCCAGTGGCCGCTTCACCTGGAACAGCGGCATGTTCCTGTTCAAAGCCAGCGCCATGCTGGCCGAACTGGAGCGCCTGGCACCGGAGGTGGTGAGCTGCTGCCGTGCCGCTTTGGAACAAGACGTGGCCGATCTGGATTTCCTGCGCTTGGAGCGGGAAGCCTTTGCCAAATGCCCGAATGTGGCCATCGACGTGGCCGTGATGGAGAAAACCGAGCTGGGCACCGTGCTTCCCCTCGCCGCCGGCTGGAGTGATGTGGGCAGCTGGAGTGCCCTGTGGGACACCGCCGATCGCGATGACGACGGCAACGTGCTGCGCGGCCGCGTGATCAGCGAGGGCAGCCGCAACTGCTATCTGCGCAGCGAACACCGCCTGGTGGTGGGCCTGGGCGTGGAGAACCTCGTGGTGGTGGAAACCGACGACGCCGTGCTGATTGCCGATCGCAGCCAGGCCCAAAACGTGAAGACGATCGTGAAGCAGCTGGAGGCCGACGGCAGCCCAGAAGGCAAGGCCCATCGCAAGATCTACCGGCCCTGGGGTCACTACACCGGTGTGGTGGAAGACAGCCGCTGGCAGGTGAAGCGCATCTCCGTGAAACCTGGCGCCAGCCTTTCCCTGCAGATGCATCACCACCGCGCCGAACATTGGATCGTGGTGAAGGGCACAGCCCTGGTGGAACGCGATGGCGACCAGCAGCTAATCGGCGAGAACCAGAGCACCTACATCCCCCTCGGTTGCCGGCACCGGCTCACCAACCCCGGCCGCATCCCGGTAGAGCTGATCGAAGTGCAGAGCGGCGCTTATCTGGGCGAAGACGACATCGTGCGCTTCGACGATGTGTACGGCCGCAGCGATGCGGCCGCCAGGGCAGCCCTCACTCCACAGTGACGCTCTTGGCCAGGTTGCGGGGCTGATCCACATCCAGGCCCCGATGGGCCGCGATGTGATAACTGAGCATCTGCATAGGCACCACGGTGAGCAGGGGGCTGATCCACTCGCTCACCGCCGGCACCGGCAGCAGCTCATCAAACAGATCCGTATCCGGACCTTCGGGAGCCACCCCGATCAGCTGGGCATCGCGAGCCTTGGCTTCTTGGGCATTGCTGAGCACTTTCTCGAACACCACCCCCGGCACAGCGATCGACACCACCGGCACCCGGGCATCGAGCAACGCGATCGGCCCATGCTTCATCTCACCGGCCGGATAGCCCTCGGCGTGGATGTAGCTGATCTCCTTGAGCTTGAGCGCCCCTTCCAGCGCGATCGGGTAGTTGATGCCGCGCCCCAGGAAAATCACATCCTGGGTGTCGGCGAACCGGTGCGCCATCGCTTCTGAGAGCTGATCGTGCTGCTCCACCAAGGCGCTGAGCTGCTCGGGCAGGCCGCGAAGTTCAGTGATCAAACCGGTGATCTCCGCCTCGCTGCGGCTATGGCGACGGGCCGCAAAGGCCAGGGCCAGGGCGTAGAACGCCAGCAACTGGCCCAGGAAGGTCTTGGTGGCCGCCACGCCCACCTCGATGCCGGCACCGATGTCGAGAATGTGCGGCACCTGCCGGGCCAGGGAACTCTCCGGTCGGTTCGTTACCCCCAGCTGCCGGGGGGCAAAGGCTGGATCGCTATGGCCCTGGCGGCGCTCCACATCCATGGCCAGGGCCGCGAGCGTGTCCGCCGTTTCACCCGACTGGGTGACACCGATGGTGAGGGTGTTGGGCGCCAGCGGCGGCGGCGCGTAACGGAATTCACTGGCGTAATCCACGCTGGTGGGGACACCGGCGAACTGCTCCAGCAGATAGGCCCCCACCAGAGCGGCATGGCGACTGGTGCCGCAGGCCAGGATCTGAATGCGCTCGATACCGCTGTAAAAGGCATCGTCAAAGGGCAGAGCCACCGGCTGCTGCGCCGGTAACCCCTTCGGCAAATGGCGCTCTACCCAGAGCCGGGCCGTCTCGGGCTGCTCGTGGATCTCCTTGAGCATGAAGTGGCGGAAATGCCGCTTGTCGGCCACATGCTCCTGGCCGCTGAGAAGGGAGGGGCTGCGCTGCTGACGCGCCCCGTTGGCGTCATAAAGCTCGATCCCCAACGGACCAAGCAGGGCCACCTCCCCATCCTCCATGGGCAGGATCGTGCGCGTGAAACCGGCCAGTGCCGGGGTATCGCTGGCGCAGAGAAACTCCCCCTCGCCCAAACCGATCAGCAGGGGAGCCGCCTTGCGGGCCACCACCAGCGCCCCGGGCACTTCGGCCCAGAGCACGGCCAGGGCATAGGCACCCTGCAGGCGAGGAAGCACCGTTTGCACGGCCTCCAGCAGCAGCGCTCCATCAGCGCTGCGACCAACGGCCTGCAAGCGCGCCAATTCGGCGGAAACCAAGTGGGGGATCACCTCGGTGTCGGTGTCCGAGCGGAAACTCACACCGTTGGCGCTGAGCTCCTCCCGCAGTGCCCGGTGGTTTTCGATAATGCCGTTCTGCACGACCGCTACAGCACCACTGCCATCGCGGTGGGGGTGTGCATTGTGCTCCTCCGGCTTGCCGTGGGTGGCCCAGCGGGTGTGACCGATGCCAACCAAGCCCGGGGCACCTTCACGCTCCACTCGGGCCGACAGGTTCACCAACTTGCCCTTGGCACGGATGCAATGCAGCTGCCCCGATTCCACCGTGGCCACACCGGCAGAGTCGTAGCCGCGATATTCCAATTGGCGAAGACCCTCGAGCAGCAGGGGTGCCGCGTCCCGGGAACCGATCACCGCAACGATTCCGCACATACAAAAAAGCCCGGCACTGCCGGGCTGAGCTTATGGGTTGTGAAGCAAAAAGAGCTGTGAAGCGAACGAACCGTTGGATCGTTCAGTACGACAGGCCCATGCTGCGGCTGGTCTCATCACCGAGATACACGCGGATGCTGAGGAAATCGGTGGGGCAGGCGGTTTCACAGCGCTTGCAGCCCACGCAATCCTCGGTGCGGGGAGAGGAGGCGATCTGACCCGCCTTGCAGCCATCCCAGGGCACCATCTCGAGCACATCGAGAGGACAGGCACGCACGCACTGGGTGCAGCCGATGCAGGTGTCGTAGATCTTGACGGCGTGGGACATGAGCCCGTCTCAGTGCAGTTGACTTGGCGTCAACGTACCTGCCATGGCCGCCCCTGAGATCGTGCTCGCGCTTCGCCGTCACTGTTGTTAACGCCCGTGGCTGGTGCTGCCGGCGCCAGCCCGTAAGATGCGGCGTCCCGTCTTCACGGCCATGTCTCAGGAAGCGATCCTCGAAAAAGTCCGTTCGATCGTGGCGGAGCAGCTCAGCGTCGACGCCGGCGAAGTCAAGCCGGAGTCCAATTTCCAGAACGATCTGGGCGCCGATTCTCTCGACACCGTCGAGCTGGTGATGGCCCTGGAGGAAGCGTTCGACATCGAAATTCCCGACGAAGCCGCCGAAGGCATCACCACCGTCGGTGACGCCGTTAAGTACATCGAAGACAAGCAGGCCTGAGGTTCCGCAGCATGGTGGAGGGTCTCCAACGCGTCGTGGTCACCGGCCTTGGCGCGGTGACACCGATCGGCAACAGCGTTGCCGACTACTGGGACGCACTCACGTCCGGCCGCAATGGCGTCGCAGGCATCACCCTGTTCGACGCCTCCGAGCACGCATGTCGCTTTGCTGCGGAGGTGAAAGCATTCGATCCCACAGGGTTCATCGAGCCCAAGGACGCCAAGCGCTGGGATCGCTTCTGCAAATTCGGTGTCGTGGCGGCCAAACAGGCCCTGGCCGATGCCGGCCTGGCCATTACCGCTGACAACGCCGATCGCGTCGGCATCATCATTGGTTCCGGCGTGGGCGGTCTGCTCACCATGGAAACCCAGGCCCATGTCCTGGAAGGGAAGGGTCCCGGCCGGGTGAGTCCCTTCACTGTGCCGATGATGATCCCGAACATGGCCACAGGCCTGGCGGCGATTGCCGTGGGGGCCAAAGGTCCCAGTTCGGCTGTGGCCACCGCCTGTGCCGCAGGATCCAACGCCATTGGTGACGCTTTCCGCTTGCTCCAGCTCGGCAAGGCTGACGCCATGCTGTGCGGCGGAGCGGAATCGGCGATCACCCCCTTGGGAGTGGCCGGATTTGCAAGTGCCAAGGCCCTGTCCTTCCGCAACGATGACCCGGCCACAGCCAGCCGCCCCTTCGACCGCGAACGGGACGGCTTCGTGATCGGCGAAGGGGCCGGCATGCTGGTGCTCGAAACCCTCAGCCATGCCGAAGCCCGCGGCGCCAGCATCCTTGCTGAGGTTGTCGGTTACGGCACCACCTGCGATGCCCATCACATCACCTCGCCCACGCCGGGTGGTGTGGGTGGTGCAGCCGCCATGCGCCTCGCCCTGGAAGACGGTGGTCTTTCAGCGGCCAGTGTGGATTACGTCAACGCCCACGGCACCAGCACACCCGCCAACGACAGCAACGAAACCGCTGCCATCAAAAGCGCTCTGGGTGACCGTGCCCTGCAGATCCCGGTGAGCTCCACCAAGTCGATGACCGGTCATCTGCTGGGCGGTTCAGGGGGGATCGAAGCCGTGGCTTGCGTGCTGGCACTCCGGCACAACGTGGTCCCTCCCACGATCAATTACGCCAATCCCGATCCCGACTGTGATCTGGATGTCGTTCCCAACACAGCTCGAGACCACAAACTGGAGACGGTGCTTTCCAACTCCTTTGGCTTCGGCGGTCATAACGTCTGCCTGGCTTTCCGCTCGATGGGGTGAGCGGCGACACCGCACCCCTCCTTCAAACTGTCCGCAACGCACTTTTCACCATGGTCGCAGCGCCCGCCTCTCTCGACACGCTCTGCATCAACAGCATTCGCTTTCTGGCTGTTGACGCCGTCAACAAATCCAAGAGCGGCCACCCTGGCCTGCCCATGGGTTGCGCCCCGATGGGTTACACCCTCTGGGACAAGTTCCTGCGCCACAACCCCAAGAACCCCAAGTGGTTCAACCGCGACCGCTTTGTGCTCTCCGCCGGGCACGGCTGCATGCTGCTGTACTCCCTGCTGCATCTCACCGGCTACGACTCGGTATCGATCGACGACATCAAGCAGTTCCGCCAGTGGGGATCCAAAACGCCTGGTCACCCCGAAACCTTCGAGACCCCCGGCGTGGAAGTGACCACCGGCCCCCTCGGCGCTGGCATCTCCAATGCAGTGGGTCTGGCCATTGCTGAATCCCACCTGGCGGCCAAGTTCAACAAGCCCGACGCCAAAGTCGTTGATCACTACACCTACGTGATCATGGGCGACGGCTGCAATCAGGAAGGTGTGGCCTCGGAGGCCTGCTCCTTGGCTGGTCACCTGAAGCTGGGCAAGCTGATCGCGCTGTACGACGACAACCACATCACCATCGACGGCCGCACGGACGTGTCCTTCACCGAGGACGTGCTCAAGCGCTACGAGGCCTACGGCTGGCACGTGCAACATGTGGCCGATGGCAACACCGATGTGGAGGCCATCGCCACAGCGATCGAAGCGGCCAAGGCCGTCACCGACAAGCCCTCGATCATCAAGGTGACCACCACCATCGGCTACGGCTCCCCTAACAAGGGCGACACCGCTGGTGTGCACGGTGCTCCCCTTGGCGAGGAAGAAGCCGAGCTCACCCGCAAGCAGCTGGGTTGGAGCTATGGCCCCTTCGAGGTTCCCCAGGAGGCCTACGACCAGTACCGCCAGGCAATTGAGCGGGGCGCCAGCCAGGAAGCCGAGTGGAACCAAACCCTCGCCGCCTACCGCAGCCAATACCCCTCCGAGGCCGCTGAGTTCGAGCGCATGCTGCGCGGTGAACTGCCCCAGGGCTGGGACAAGGACCTCCCCACCTACACCCCCGACGACAAGGGCCTGGCCACCCGCAAGCATTCCCAGATCTGCCTGGGTGCCCTGGGTCCCAACCTGCCGGAGCTGATCGGTGGTTCCGCCGACCTCACCCACTCCAACTACACCGACATCAAGGGTGAAACCGGTTCCTACCAGCCGGAAACCCCTGAGAAGCGCTACCTGCACTTCGGTGTGCGCGAGCACGCCATGGCAGCCGTGCTCAACGGCATCGCTTATCACAACAGTGGCTTGATCCCCTACGGCGGCACCTTCCTGGTGTTCGCCGACTACATGCGCGGCTCCATGCGCCTGTCGGCCCTGAGTGAACTGGGCGTGATCTACGTGCTCACCCACGACTCCATCGGCGTCGGCGAAGACGGTCCCACCCACCAGCCGATCGAAACCATCCCCTCCCTGCGGGCGATGCCCAACCTGATGGTGTTCCGTCCAGGTGACGGCAACGAAACCAGTGGTGCCTACAAGCTGGCGATCGAGAACCGCCACCGCCCCAGTGCCCTTTGCCTCAGCCGTCAAGGCATGGCCAACCAGGCCAACTCCTCAATCGAGAAGGTGGCCCATGGCGGTTACGTTCTCGAAGACTGCGCCGGCACTCCCGATCTGATCCTGATCGGCACTGGCACCGAACTCGACCTCTGCGTGCAGGCCGCCAAACAGCTCAGCGCTGAAGGCAAGAAGGTGCGCGTGGTCTCCATGCCCTGCGTCGAACTGTTCGACGAGCAAAGCGACGCCTATAAGGAGCAGGTTCTCCCCTCTGCAGTGCGCAAGCGCATCGTGGTGGAAGCCGCTGAAAGCTTCGGTTGGCACCGTTTCGTGGGCCTCGATGGTGACACCATCACCATGGATCGCTTCGGCGCTTCCGCCCCCGGTGGCACCTGCATGGAGAAATTCGGCTTCACCGTGGAGAACGTTGTGGCAAAATCCAAAGCCCTTCTTGGATGACCTCATGCCCGTGAACCGTCAGCATCAGCCGACTGGTTCCAAGGAGCATGATCAACAGCCTGCCCCTTCTGCCGTCGTGCAGAAGGGGTTTTTTCATGATTCAGACCCTCAACCGGGCGAGCAACCTGAGAAGAAACGGGGACAGAAACGGCGCTTCGGTGCCGCTGGCCTACTGAATGTGCTGATCACCAATGCTGTGCTGCAGATTCTGCTGGCCAGCAACCTCGTGGCCGTGACCATGGCCACCCTGATCAGCCAAGTGATCAACACCTGCCTGGGCTATGCCATTTATGGGAAACTGGTATTCAGAGCTAAAGGACTGCGTCACCACAGGCCGTTGCTTCGTTATTTGTTATTGATGACGGCCATGTGGCTTCTGAATGCTGCAGGAATTGAGGCCGGCGAAAGCTTCGGCATTCAGAGAAATCTTGCCGCTGCCGCACTGATCCCTTGCCTCGCCGTGATATCCTTCGGCGCACAGAAGTACTGGGTGTTCAAGTAATGAAACTGAGCATCATCATCCCTTGTTACAACGAATCAGCCACGATCCTGTCGTTGATCGCTGCAGTTAAACAGTCGCCTGTGTCCGAGCGAGAAATCATCATTGTTGACGATGGCTCAAAAGACGGCACTCGCGACATCCTGAACACACTGGACGATCCCGAAGTGCGGGTGATCTTTCACAAGGTGAACCAAGGCAAGGGAGCTGCACTACGCACAGGCTTCCAGCAAGCCACCGGCGATATCTGCATCGTTCAAGACGCAGACCTGGAGTACGACCCCCAGGAATTTCCGATTGTGATTCAACCGATTGTTGATGGCAAAGCGGATGTGGTATTCGGCAGCCGTTTTCAGAGTGGCCGGCCCCATCGCGTGGTGTACTTCTGGCACCGCGTGGGCAACGGCGTTCTCACCTTGATGAGCAACTTCTTTACAGATCTGAATCTTTCAGACATGGAAACCTGTTACAAGGCGTTCCGCCGTGAGGTGATTCAAGCGATCAACATTCGCGAAAATCGCTTTGGCTTCGAGCCAGAAGTGACTGCCAAAATTGCAAAGATGAATCTCCGCATCTATGAAGTTGGAATCTCTTACTACGGCCGCACCTACGACGAAGGCAAAAAGATCGGCTGGAAAGACGGGGTCAGAGCCATCTACTGCATTCTCAAATACAATCTTTGGGCTCAACGCTGAAGCACTATGCGCATCACCCGTAACCTGATCACTGGTGGCGCTGGTTTTCTCGGCTCACACCTCACCGACAGGCTGATGAACGCCGGGGAAGAGGTGATTTGTCTTGACAATTACTTCACCGGGCGTAAAAGCAATATCGAACAATGGATCGGACATCCCCGCTTTGAACTGATCCGTCACGATGTGACCGAGCCGATTCGCCTGGAGGTGGATCGCATCTGGCACCTGGCCTGCCCGGCATCGCCGGTGCACTATCAGTTCAATCCAATCAAAACAGCCAAGACTAGTTTTCTTGGCACCTACAACATGCTCGGCCTGGCGCGGCGCGTGGGCGCACGTTTGCTCCTCGCCAGCACCAGCGAGGTGTATGGGGATCCAGAAGTGCATCCCCAACCAGAAAGCTACCGGGGGTGTGTGAACACAATCGGCATCCGCAGCTGTTACGACGAAGGCAAACGCATCGCCGAAACCCTCTGCTTCGACTACCAACGCATGCACGGCACGGAAATCCGAGTAATGCGCATTTTCAACACCTACGGGCCGCGCATGCTTCCCGACGACGGACGGGTGGTGAGCAACTTCATCGTGCAGGCCCTGCAAGGACAACCCCTCACCCTCTACGGCGATGGCAGCCAGACCCGCTCCTTCTGCTATGTGGATGATCTGGTTGAAGGAATGATCCGGCTGATGAATGGCAACCACACGGGCCCCATCAACATCGGCAACCCGGGTGAGTTCACCATCCGCCAGCTGGCCGAACTGGTGCGCGATCGCATCAATCCAAAGCTCGAACTGATCACAAAACCTCTTCCCCAAGACGATCCGCTCCAACGCCAGCCGATTATTGATCTTGCCAGACAGGAGCTGGGCTGGGAGCCAAAGATTGCCCTTCAAGATGGTCTAGAATCAACCATTGATTGGTTTCGTCAAATTACTGGAGGGGTTGATGCATAAGACCTGGCGCCAACTAACGAAATCAACATTTGGAAGCTTTGCCCACTGGTGGCTTATTCCAGCAATCGCGGCGATCATGGTTCTTTGGCCAACGGTTTCAAGTGGCTTGAATCAATTACAAACAGATCCTGGCGACGTCATCTTAAATATTTACTTTCTAGAACATTCACGTCAACATTTAACAAGTCTAAATATACTCCAGCCTTCTTTATTTTGGTCGCCTGACTTTTTTTGGCCAATCAAAAACACCCTTGCATGGAGCGATCATTTATTAGGACCCAGCCTGCTTTACAGCGGGTTCAGGCTTTTCATGCCAATGTTTACTGCGTATACGGCTTGGCTCTTGACTACTTTAATGTTTAACTATATGTCCGTACGCTGGGCTCTAACAAAAATCAGCCCTTACGCATTACCGAGCTGGATCAGTGCAATCAGTCTTTTAGCAGCGTTTAGTCCCGCCATTACCAGACAACTGGATCACCCTCAACTCCTCAGCCTTTACTTAATTGGGCCAATCCTGGCTCTTTGCAATCAATTAATTACTTCAAAAGTCTCAGATTTCACGGCAAGTCATTGGCTTTTCCTGGGCGCACTGTTACTCGCCAACGGATTTTTCAATATCTATATATTCACTTACACATTCTTTGGCGCTGCGATATGCATCGCGGTTCATATTCTCAAACGCATCAAGCAAAGCAACCTGGACTTCAAAAAAGGTGATTACTTACTGCCCTCAATTGCACTAATTACCGGATCCATTGCAGTTAATTTTTATATATATTCTCATTATATAAATTCTTTAAAGACGTTTGGAAAACGAGATATCAATGAAATCATAAGCAACTTACCTGAACCACTTTCGTGGTTTACAGACAGCAGCCAGCTTCTCATTGGGGCACCGTTTCATACGCAAACACTCCCCAGCGAATGGCTGAGTGGAGTTGAACAAGATATTTTTCCTGGGTGGGGACTTTTAATCGGACTCGCAGCAGCACTTTTAACGGTGAGGAGGGTCAAAGAAAAAGAGCAAAAAAAATCACTTTTACTGTGGCTCGTCGTCATCGGAATAATGATTACACTCACTCTCAATTGGCAAAACATAACCCTCTGGCCATTTGTCAGCAAACTTCTTCCAGGTGCAGGATCTTTACGAGCTTCGAGCAGAGTCGGTATTTTTATAATCCTTTTTAGCTCTGCACCAATCTCAATCGCTGCGTCTGAGTGGAAATACAAATACAAGAGTATTCCCAAAATAATTACGGAAAGCCTCTTACTAACTCTTTCTTTTGCGACCATATGGAGGGTAAATTTTTACACTTTTTCATTGCAAAATTGGGAGACAAGGCAAGCACATCTTAATCAGTCTCTCTCTAAGTATAAGTCGAATTGCGATGTTTTTTGGGTCCAACATGGCGAAGAACATCCTGTAGTAAGCAATATTCAGGCTCTTCATGCTCAATTAATAACTGGGATTCCTACGCTCAATGGCTACTCTGGACATCGTCCAAAGGGTCAACGTTGGGCTGTGGAAAAACAGAGCTTTGATCAAGTCAAGAAATGGCTTTTTTCTTCCAGTCAGGCCAGAAAACACCAATGGAAAACAGTTCCAGAATCAGCCACGATCTGCGAACTCACAAATCAAAACAAGCTCGCACCGTTTAACGTCCAAAAATATCAATTTAACATAAAAAAGTAACTGCAATAGTTATATTTTAATTATATTTAGAGAAGCATATGTTGAGGTCACTTTTTTGCTCCAGCCCATCAATTGATCTTGACTCCATCACAACATATTATCTCCTAAGCGAATCTTATATGGAAAGAAAGCACAACTCAATCTATGTCAGGAACTCTACGTACTTGAACTGCTTCTTGACAGTGGTCAGCTCGTAAAAAAAGAAGCCGAGCGACTTGCCCCCCCTTCAACTCATTCTCAGCTTACGATCACTTTCTCATTTTCACCCGGATCGACTGATTTATCCCAGATTGTGTCAGCAAATCCAACCAAAGAACATTTAAGGTATTATTGAATATCTGGGGAACAGATCTCAAACAAACCAACAGTACCTAAATGAAAACGTCATCCACTCTCGGAAGATTCGCTCTACTTACCTTATCAGCAGTTCTAGCATGGACAGTAATATTCACACCTTACAATAATTCTCCGCCAATCCGATCAGATGGAACTGGTTACCATATTTGGGTTCACGCTTTCAAAGATCGAACTTGGAACTTTTGCAATCACGAAGCGGTTCTTGAGCCAGTTGGAGCAATTGCAATGCGAAGCGTTGACAATAACGTATGCGGGAATAAGTATCCTCCAGGAGTGGGGTTAATTCAATTTCCGTTTACTAGTTTATTTTCTTCAGAAAATATCGTAGATGGCTTCACTGAAGAAGCGAATCTCACTATCTTAATCTTAGCCTCCGCTCTCCTCATTGGTACGGTTTACATTACAGGCTTAACAATGCATACGTTATCAGTAACACCAATAACTATTTTTTTAGCAAGTTTTGCAGGCATATTCGGGACTGGCCTCTTTCACTATGCGACTTATGACGCTTCTTTCAGCCATGTTTATAGTGCATTCTTTTTCGCATGTACGCTATATATAGCAACAAAATTGGATGATGCAGGCCGCACAAGCTCGGCTCTTTTAGGACAGATTTTATACGCAACTTTCTGTTTTTTACTAATTCTAATTCGCCAAACAAACATACTACTCATTATTGGTTCATCACTAATTCTGGCCATGAATAAAAATATTAAAAATAAAAGCAAGTCGGTTTATGCGCTCTTAAGTGCATCTACGACAATTCTCGGAGTTGCATTTTATATTGCTTACAATTATTATCATCTTAACGAGGTAACACTCTCAACCTATGGCGGCGAACAAATTGTAGGCATTGCCGAGCATAGTCTTAAGGTATTTGCCTCTTACGAAAGAGGTTTGTTTACATATTATCCGATTTTCCTAGTAGCATTAGGCATTGGAATCTTTGCCCGATATAAACTATTGTACTTTGTAATGATAGGTCAAATCATACTTTTTGGCCTCATTTATGGCTCATGGCACTCTTGGTTTTTGGGAGGAGGATTGGGACATAGAGGCTTTGTTGATATGACTCCAATACTCATCATAGTTATAGGCCTTGGAATCGAAGCTATTAAAAAAACTAACTTCTCTAAAATAGTTTTACCGTTGACATTAACATTAATAGCTTTAGCCATTTACGTAACCTCAACAGTACAACACGCTTATTGGAACTCAAATTATCCATTTGCAGGGGCAGATCAAACTCTTTACTGGAAAACAATACTGCCTGGAAAAACTAAATAAATACAATTTTTTGTAGAATTCTCGTCAAACTAGACATTAATGTTTAAAATCATTCAGCTTTTTCCATCTTCACCCCAGCCAGATCACCGGCTCCGCCCTTGGCCTCCAAAGCCTTCTCGAGCCCCTCGATGTCTTCGTCAGTGATCTTGGTCTGCATCGGGCAGTGCTTCGGTCCACACATCGAGCAGAACTCGGCCTGCTTGTAGATGTCGGCCGGCAGAGTTTCGTCGTGATACTCCTTGGCGCGCTCGGGATCAAGTGACAACTCAAACTGCTTGTTCCAATCGAAGTTGTAACGGGCACGGCTGAGTTCATCGTCGCGGTCGCGGGCACCAGGACGATGGCGTGCGATATCAGCCGCATGGGCCGCAATCTTGTAGGCAATCAAACCTTCACGCACGTCTTCCGCATTGGGCAGACCCAGGTGCTCCTTGGGGGTGACGTAGCAGAGCATCGCCGTGCCATGCCAGCCAGCCATCGCCGCACCGATCGCGGAGGTGATGTGGTCGTAACCGGGGGCGATATCGGTGACCAGGGGACCCAACACATAGAAGGGAGCCTCGTTGCACTCCTCCATCTGCTTCTTCACGTTGAACTCGATCTGATCGAGGGGCACGTGGCCCGGACCCTCCACCATCACCTGCACGTCGTGGGCCCAGGCGCGGCGGGTCAGTTCACCCAAGGTCTTCAGTTCAGCCAGCTGCGCCGCATCCGAAGCATCGTGCTGGCAGCCAGGCCGCAAGGAATCACCAAGAGAGAAGGTGCAGTCGTAGCGCTTGAAGATCTCGCAGATGTCGTCGAAGCGCGTGAACAAGGGGTTCTGGCGGTGGTGATAGAGCATCCACTGGGCCAGGATGCCGCCACCACGGCTCACGATGCCGGTGAGACGTCCCTTCACTTTGGGCAGGTGCTCAATCAGCAAACCGGCGTGGATGGTCTGGTAGTCAACGCCCTGCTGACAGTGCTTCTCAATGATGTGCAGGAAATCGTCCTCATCGAGCTTCTCGATGGAGCCGTGCACGCTCTCCAAGGCCTGATACACAGGCACCGTGCCGATCGGCACTGGCGAGGCCTCGATGATCGCCGTGCGCACCTCATCCAGGTTCACACCACCGGTGGAGAGGTCCATCACCGTGTCAGCGCCGTACTTCACCGCCAACTTCAGCTTGTTCACCTCTTCGGCCGCATCGGAGGCGTTGGGGGATGCGCCGATGTTGGCGTTCACCTTGCACTTGCTGGCGATGCCGATCGCCATCGGCTCCAAACCGGTGTGATTGATATTGGCCGGGATGATCATGCGGCCCCGGGCCACTTCCTCCATCACCAGCGACTCGGGCAGATTCTCACGCTTGGCCACATAGGCCATTTCTTCCGTCACCACGCCTTGGCGGGCGAAGTGCATCTGGGACACATTGCCCTGTCCGCGGCGGGACTCAACCCAGGAAGCGCGCATGATTCGTTCAGCGAGAGAACTGCCAGGGGCCGGCCCATAAGCCGCAGATCACGCGCATTCACTTCCCTTGCGCCGGCATCACCCGGATCAGGTTCGGAGGGTGTGATCTCAGCCCAGGCCTCCAATGGAGAAGGCCTCGGGCACCCCTAGTGGTGCTCAAAAGCTAGCAATAGTCAGGGCAAGCGGGGGATCAACCTCCCTGAAGACCATTCAGCGCCGCAGCCACCACCCGATGGTCCTGGTCCTGCTGCAAGGGTTGAAGCAGGGCGCGGGCCTGCTCGCCGATGGGGACACCCTGGGACTCGCGCACGATCCGCCCGAGAATTTCAGCACCGCTCACCCGCACAGTGCCGTCGCCATCAGCGATGGCGATCTCGGCCAGCTCCAACAGCCAAGCCAGGTTGATCTCCGGTTGTTCCGCCAGTCCAGAGAGGATGCTGCAGCGCACCAGCCAGGCGCCATCGGCACCAAACGCAGCGCGCAGCAACGGCCAGGAACGCACCACGCCATAGCTCACGAGGGCATTGGCGGCCTCGGCCCTCACATTGGCGTCCTCATCGCTGCTGAGAAGCTGCTCCAGCACGGTCCAGCCCTGGTCAGTGCGTTTGTAGCCCAAGCCACTGCAACTGAGAGAGCGCACCAGAAACGCCTGCTGCTGCGTTCCCAGCACCAGCAGGGGCACCGCCTCCTCATCGCTGCAGAAGCGCAGCTGGGTGAGAGCGGGCATCGCCCGGGTGGGATCCCCGGAGCCAATGGCCTCCCTGAGGGCGTCGAGATCCGGGGCGTCCCCCGGGGGGGTCTGGGGGCTGGATGCCATCGGGTCAGGACTCCTCGAAACGATTGCTGCGCAGGGCCACCAACAGCCGATGACGCCGACGCCGCCGGCCCACCACGGCATGGATCACCAGGCCTGTACCCACCAGGATGGCAGGGAGAGACTGCAATTTGTCGGCACCCTCCCGTTGCAGTAGAGCCACCACACCCAGCAACACCAACAGAGGAGCTGCCAAGGACAGCAGCACATGCAAGCGGGTGCGAGGTGGCCGGTTCATGCCGGAGGCTCCCAGGCGAGAAGCGCCGCCGTCAGCACGCGGATTCCCACCGCCAGACAGGCTTCATCCGGCAAAAAATGACCGTTGTGCAGGGGCGCGCAGCCCTCAGGCCCGGCCACCCCCAAACGGAACATCGTGCCGGGCACACCCTTGAGCAGCTCGGCAAAATCCTCAGCCCCCAGGGAGGGCTGCTCCAGCCTCAACACCTGGGTTGCCCCCAGCTGCTCGATAGCGCAGCGCTCCAACAGAGCCGTAAGGGCAGCGTCGTTGTGCACCGGAGGCGAGATGCAGCGGTAGTGCACCCGAGCCGTGGCGCCGAAGCCCGCGCACAGGGCCTGCACGGTGTCTTCGATCCAGGCGGGCAGACGGTCATGCACATCCGTGCAGAGACAACGCACCGTGCCGAGCAGACGCACCCGATCAGCGATCACGTTGAAGGCCTTCCCCCCTTCGATGTGCCCGAAACTCACCACCACCGGATGCAAGGCATCGAGCCGGCGACTGATCGCCTCCTGCAACCCGGTCACCACTCGCGAAGCGATCCAGATCGCATCCACCGATTGATGCGGACGGGCGCCATGCCCTCCTTCACCGATCACTTCGATCTCCAATTCACCCGCCGCGGCCGTCAGGCTGCCGCTGCGCACGCCGATGCTGCCAACCGGCAAGGACGGGAACACGTGCACGCCGAACAATCCGTCCAGTCCGTCGGTAGCTCCGGCATCGCGCATCCAGCGCGCACCTTGGGCAAGCTCTTCAGCGGGCTGGAACAGCAGGCGCAGGCCGACAGGCTGCTCCGGCTCACTGGCCAGCAGCCGGGCCACCCCCAGACCGATGGTGCTGTGCAGGTCGTGGCCGCAGGCGTGCATCACCCCCTGGCGCAAGGAGGCATAGGGCAGACCCGTGCGCTCCTCCACCGGCAGGGCGTCCATGTCCACCCGCAACCCAAGCTTGGGACCCTGCTCCGGCCCGAGATCCGCCACCACACCGGTGCGTCCCACACCCTCACGCACTCGCCAGCCGGCCTCCCGCAAGGCACCCGCGAGCAAGGCGGCGGTCTGGTGCTCTTCGCCGCTGAGCTCGGGATGGGCATGCAGGTGGCGGCGAAAGTCCACCAACTCCGGCAGCATCGCTTCCAGGCGCTCAGTCCAGGGCAACGAAGAGGTCATGACACCTCCAAAGCGAGAAAGCGCTCGAGATCAGCGATCGGTGTCGGCGGCCAGCGCCGCACCTGGGCCAGCCAGGCCGAATCCCGATAACTGGGATCCAGTCCGGCAGCCGCAGCCCAATGGCTTTCGGCTTCGCCGCGGGAGCCCTGCCGCCAGAGCAAAGCGCTGAGTGCGGCACGGGCATCAGCAAACAAGGGATAGCGGCGAATGAGATTGCGCAGCTGACGCTCAGCTTCCGCAAGATCCTCAAGCTGGTAGAGGGCCAGGGCATCACTGGAGCGAGCCATGGCAAATCCCGGGCGGGCATCGGCGGCTTGGCGATACAAACGCTGGGCTTGGGTCCAGTCGCCCTCAGAGCCACGCACATTGCCCAGGTTGTAGAGCGCCGAAGCATCGAGGGGATCGCGCTGAAGGATCCAGTCGTAATCAGCCGCGGCCTCAGGCCAACGCTGCAAGGCTTCCTCGGCGGTACCCCGATTGAGATGGGGATCGGCATCCTCCGGTGCCAGGGCGATCGAGCGGGTTTGATCGGCGATCGCCCCCTCAGGATCCCCCAGCATCAAGCGGATGTTGCCGCGATTGCTCCAGGCAGCAGCATCCCGCGGCGCCAGCTCCAGCACTTCATCCCAAAGGGGCAGCGCTGCCTCCGGATCGCCCTGGCGGCTCAGGCTCAAGGCCCGCTCAAACAAGCGCGGCAGGTCCCCGGTATCAGGATCGCCTGCCGCCATCACCGGCCCGGGCAGAACCAGCAGGGCGAACAACACCACCAAGGCGAAAAAAGAACGCAACAGCAAGGACAACCGAGTCATGCCACCTGCTCCTGGGACTCTGGCCAACCGAGATGGCCCCGGCCCGCGGCGGTCACCACCCGGCCCCGGGGGGTGCGCTGCAGAAAACCAAGCTGAAGCAGGTACGGCTCCACCACCGACTCCAGGGTGGCCGGGTCCTCACCAAGGGCGGCCGCCAGGGTATCGAGGCCGGCGGGACCACCGCCATGGGACTGCAGCAGTAGTTCCATCAGGCGGCGATCACTGGCATCCAACCCCCGGCCATCCACGCGATGCAGGGTGAGAGCTTCATCCACCAGAGCCTGATCAATGCAACCCTCACAGGCCCGCACGCAGGCCACGTCGCGCACCCGCCGCAACAGGCGGTTGGCAATGCGGGGGGTGCCCCTGCAGCGGCGGGCGATCTCCGTGCAGGCCGCCGCACTGAGTTCGAGATCGAGCAGGCCGGCAGCCCGTTCCACGATGGCCTGAAGATCCTCCAAGCCGTAAAACTCGAGCCGCTGAATCAGCCCGAAGCGATCGCGCAACGGCGAGCTCAGAGCCCCGGCCCGGGTGGTGGCCCCCACCAGCGTGAAGGGAGGCAGGTCGAGGGCACGGGTGCGCGCCGTGCTGCCCTTGCCCACGGTGAGATCCAGGCGACGATCCTCCATGGCCGGATAGAGCAGCTCTTCGGCCACCCGGCTCAGCCTGTGAATCTCATCGATGAACAGCAGATCCTTGGGCTGCAGGGTCACCAGCAACCCCACGATGTCGCGGGGGCGCTCTAGGGCCGGTGCACTGGTGATCCGGCAGGTCACCCCCAGCTCTTCGGCGAGCACCATGGCCATGGTGGTTTTGCCCAAGCCGGGGGGGCCGTAGAGCAACACGTGATCGAGAGCCTCGCCGCGGCCGACGGCCGCCTGCACGGCAATGCCTAACACCTGCTTCAGCTCGCGCTGACCGATGTAATCCGCAAGGCGCTTGGGCCGCAGGCTGTCCTCCTTGGCACCAGACCGTCCTGGATCGAGGTCATCCCCTGCCTGCCGGGCCCCGTCCACCACCCGATTGGGGACGCGATCCGGCCGCGAACCCTGGGATGCGGCGTTGGAGGAAACGATCGCCATGATGGAAGGGTACCGACCCCTGGATAGGGTCGGGGAATCAAGCGGCTGAGAGGCCTGAAGGGGGATGGCCAAAGGAGGAGGCAAGAAGAGTGCCGCTGCTGCGCGCGCCGCAGCCAACCGGCTGCTGGCGGATAACCGCTTGGCCCGGCATCAATACGACATTCTCGAGACGCTCGAAACCGGCATCGAGCTGGTGGGCACCGAGGTGAAATCAATCCGGGCCGGGCAGGCCAACCTGCGCGATGGGTTCTGCCTGATCCGCAATGGAGAGCTGCAGCTGCACAACGTGCACATCTCCCCCCACACCCATGCCAGCGGCTATTTCAACCACGACCCGTTGCGGGTGCGCCGCCTACTGGCGCACCGACGAGAGATCGACAAACTGCGCGGCCAGTTGGACCAGAAAGGACTGGCGCTGATCCCCCTCAACCTGCATCTGCAGGGCTCCTGGATCAAGCTCACCCTGGGACTGGGCAAGGGGCGCAAACTCCACGACAAGCGCGCCGCAGAAAAAGACAAGCAGATCAAGAAAGAAACTCGCGCAGCACTGTCGCGTTACTAATTCGAAACGAGAGCGGAACTAGTTCGTGTCAGAAGAGGAAGGCTGCGCGTCTGCCTCCACCACCGGCTGGGACGCCTCCTCAGCGGGTGGCTCCTCCACCCCTGCCGGCTTCGGACCGGGCGGCTCCGGCAAGGTTTCCACGGGGCCCTCGGCCCCGGTGGCCGGATCGGGGATGGGATTGGGATCCACATCGGGCAGGGGCTTGGGCTCCGGGAGATCCGCCCGACAGGACAGGGTGAGCAACCCGGAGGACACGCCGTCGTTGGTGATCAGCACCTGCACCGGCGATCCAGCGTCTTCGCTGAGGGTCACCACCCGCAGCGGCCCGCGATCGGCGGCCACCTCCCCGTCGGCGCCGTACACCGTCATCTGCATCAACGGTGTGCCGTTGATGCCCAATACCAAGCGTCGGCCGGCCGGGACGGTGATTGAAATCAAGCGGGCTCCGCCTGCGGGAACCCGGCTCGAGAGCACGGTGGGCGCGCCGGCACGGGCCTTCACCGCTTCGATGCGCACATCCTCCAGGCTGCGCAGTGCCGCCGCAAACCACAGTTGCCGGAACGGTTCAGGTGGCTTCACCCCCGTGGCCACACCGGGCAGAAGCGTCTGCGCCGATGCACTCACCAATTGCTCCACCACCCGGGCATTCACCCCCTGCTGCACCAGCGCCTGGCGCTGCTTTTGCCAGTCGGCATCTTTGAGGCGGCCCAGTCGGGCGCGCAGCATCGGCGGTAGCTGCTCCACCCGGGCCAGCCATTCCTCGGCCAGCTCATTCCAAACCTGCCTGAGCGGGGCATCCTCGAGGGAATCACTGGGCAGGCGGCCATTGCGCTCGGGGAAGCGGGCCAGCAGGCTGGCATCCACTAGTTGCAGGAACCAGCTGCGATCCACTTGCAACGCCCTCAAGCGGCTCAACAGTTGCTGGCGTTGATCCACTTCCGCCGGGGGAAGGCTGGCGGTGGGAGAGCGACCGATCACATCCCGCTCGGTTGATGGTGCCGATCCAGGGGGATTGCCGCGACTGAGCAGGAACCATCCGATCGCCGTCCCCACCAGCGCAGACACCAACAGGGCAGCCACAACCGGCCAGAGCCTTCCCTCCGCGGCTTGCTGGCGCTGTTCGGCGCGGGGACGGGGCCGCTCGGATGCCTCTGCTGTCGCCCCCAAAGGCGGCAGGTCTGGCGACGGTGGCGGCGCCTGGGGTGCTGCCACCACCACCGGTGCCAGCACCAGGGTGCGGTCCGCCCGAGGCTGGGGTCCGGTGGACTCGGGCATGGTGACCCGCTGCAACGCTTTCAGCGCCTCGCTGGCGGTGGCAAAACGCCGATCCCCCTGCTCGGATAACAGGCGTTCGAGAACCGTGCGATAGGGCAACTCCAGATCCAGATCCGCCGGCAACATCCAGTCGTCGGCTTCAGACGCCAGGAGCTGTTCGGGTGGACGGCCGCTCAGCAGGGTAAGGGCCGTGACCCCCAGCGCATGCAGATCCATCCAGGGCGCAGCGGGCTCCTGCCGCCCCTGGGCTCTGGGGGCATAGGCCGCCGAAGCCCCGGGAATCGGCTGCTCACCGCTGCGCTGCAGCAAACCGAAATCGATCAACACCGGCAGACCGTCCTGGTCGCGCCGGAGCAGATTGCGGGGATTGAGATCGCCATGCACCAGCTGCTGGCCATGCAGCACGGCCAAAGGCGGCAGCAGCTGGCGCAGCAGCAGGAGCACTTCGCCCGGCCCGAACACCAGCTGGCGCTCCAGACGCTGCGCCTGGATCTGCAGCAGGCTGGAGCCCTCCTGCCATTCGCGCACAAGCCAGAGGCTGCCCTGCTCTTCCAGGAGCCCACCGAAGCGGGGGATCTGGGGATGCAGCACCGACTGCATTGCCGGCCATAACCCACGGATGCGCTCCGAAGCCTGGGCATCCCGGAGCTGACGCACCGCCACCGGCGCACCGGCGGCCATCTGATCCGCCGCACACCAGAGCGTTCCCTGGGGATGATCTGGATCCGCAGACAGGCAGCGATCCAGGCGGTACCGGTCAGCCAGCAGGGTGCCGATCACAACGTGGAGGCGGTGGTGGGCTGAATGGTAGGGGCAGTGTCCTGCTGACACCGGGGTGGGTAGCCCCTAGGGTCACCGCCAATGCGCCCAACCGCCATGGCTTCCGGCACGCTTCTGACCCGGCTGATGGCCGTGCGGCATGCCAGCGAAGCCCTGATCGAGCCGCTGGACACCGAAGACCTCAACCTTCAGGGCATGGCCGATGCCAGCCCTCCCAAATGGCATCTGGCCCACACCACCTGGTTCTTCGAAACGTTTGTGCTGCGGCCCCACCAGCCGAGTTATGAACCGGCCGACGCCCGCTGGGGTTACCTGTTCAACTCCTATTACGAAGCCGTCGGCCCCCGCCAACCCCGTCCCCAGCGAGGCCTATTGAGCCGGCCGCCGATGCGGGAGGTGAGCCAGTGGCGGACCCGGGTGAACGAAGCCCTCGAACGCCTGCTGGAGAGCAGCGACGATGCGCCCTGGCTCGACCTGGTGGAGCTGGGACTGCAGCACGAGCAGCAGCATCAGGAACTGATGTTGATGGATCTGCTCGACGGCTTCAGCCGCCAACCGCTCGAACCGGCCTACCGGACGGACTGGCAGGAGCCCGCATCAAGCGGCAGCGATGGCCACCACCCCAGCTGGTTGGCCTGCGCAGGCGGCCTCGTGGAGGTCGGGCATGCCGGATCCAACTTTCACTTCGACAACGAAACCCCCCGGCACCGGGTGTGGCTCGAGCCGTTCCAGATCGCCGATCGCCTCGTGACCAATGGCGACTATCTGCAGTTCATCAACGCGGGTGGCTACCAGCGCCCCGAGCTCTGGATGAGCGAGGGCTGGGCGGAATGCTGCCAACGGGGCTGGCGGGCACCCCGCTACTGGCGCGGAGATGCCGGCGGCGACGGTCCCTGGCACTGGGAATTCACCCTTGGAGGACGCTGTCCCCTGGCGGAGCACAGGCCGGTGCGCCACCTCAGCTGGTTTGAGGCGGACGCCTATGCCCGCTGGGCCGGCGCTCGCCTTCCCAGCGAGGCGGAATGGGAACTGGCCAGCCGCACCCAGGGCGAGCAGCTGCAGCAAAGCCACGGCGAGCTCTGGCAGTGGACGTCGAGCCCCTACCGCCCATACCCGGGATTCCAGGCGGCCAGCGGTGCGGTGGGCGAGTACAACGGCAAGTTCATGACCTCCCAATTCGTGCTGCGGGGCAGCAGTCAGCTCACACCCAAGGGCCATTCCCGCGACACTTATCGCAACTTCTTTCCCCCGGCCAGTCGCTGGATGGCGGCCGGCCTGCGCCTGGCCCGATGACCACGCTCACGCCATCGAAACCGGAGCTGATCGATCTGCATCCGCCGGCGGCGGACATGCTGCGCCTGGTGCGCCAGGGCCTGCAGCAGGAACCGCGCCAGCTCCCCGCCTGGTTCCTCTACGACGCGGAAGGCTCACGCCTGTTTGATCAGATCTGCGAGCAACCCGAGTACAGCCTCACGCGCACGGAGATTGGGCTGCTGGAGCGCTCGGCTGCAGAGATCGCCACCGCCCTGGGAGACGGGGTGATCGTGGAGTTCGGCGCTGGCAGTGCCCGCAAGGTCGGCCCCCTTCTCAACGCCCTCCAACCCTCCGCCTATGTGGCCCTCGACATCAGCGCCGACCATCTCCGCCAGGCCACAGCCGCCCTGCAAACGCGCTATCCGGGCGTGCCCATGCTGGGCATCTGCTGCGATCACAGCGCACTGAAAGCCCTGCCGGGGCATCCTCTGCTGCAGGGCCAGCGCCGCATCGGCTTTTTCCCGGGAAGCTCCCTGGGAAACTTCACCCGCCTGGAGGCTGTTGCGCTGCTGCGGCGCTTCCGCCAGCTGCTTGATGGCGGACCCCTGCTCCTGGGCCTTGATCAACCCAAAACACCTAAATGCCTCGAAGCGGCCTACGACGATGCCGCCGGCGTGTCCGCTGCCTTCGCCCGCAACCTGCTGCATCGGCTGAACGCGGAGCTTGGGGCCACATTCGACCCCGAGCGTTTCCGCTATGAAGCGCGTTGGCAGGTCGCTGAGCACCGGGTGCGCATGGCCCTGGTGAGCCGAGAGCCTCAGTCGGTGTGGATCGCTGGTGAGTGCTGGCATTTTGCTGCCGAGCAACCGCTGGTCACCGAATACAGCGTGAAATACACACCGGCCATGGCCCGCGCCCTGGCCGCGGAAGCGGGCTGGCGTTGGCGGCAGCGCTGGCACGACCCGGCCGACGATCTTTCCCTGCATTGGCTGGAAGCGGCAGACTGAGTCCAGCAGTGGAGCGGGGCGCCGCCATGGGTCGAGAAGAGCAACGCCGCACGGTGCGACTGCAGCGGGAATCGCTGATGGAGGAGCTGGAAACGGTCTACCGGCAAGCCTTCGAAAGGCTCAGTGAGCTAGAGCTGGGGGACGGGTCGGTGGCCCGACTCACCCAGCTGCTGCTGCGCTCGCGGGATGGGGCGATCACCCCGCTGCAGGAAGAAATTGAAGCGCCATTGATCACCCGGGCTCCGGATGAGACCGTTCACGAGGCTGTGGACTGATGGCTCCGACCTGGCTGGATCAACTGGAACGCAACCTGGAGGATCGGCTCAATGCTTTTCTTCAGGCCAACCCGGACCAGGATCGCTTGCTGCGCCAACAGCATCTGCAAGACCGCCAGCGCGACCTGAACCGCCGCCGCGATCAGATGCAGAGTCAGGCCAAAGACCTGCGCCGGCAGCTGTTATCCCTGGCGGAACAGGTCCAGGCCTGGGGTGAGCGCAGCCGCAAAGCGCACGCTGCCGGGGAAAAGGAACTGGCGGCACGCGCTGAACGCCACGTGCAGACGTTGATGGAGCAGGGCCGGGATCTCTGGAGTGAACTGGAGACGCTCGGCCGCGATTTTCAAGGCCTGGACAGGCAGATCAGCGAGTTACGCCAACAGGCTTCAAGCCAATCGAAGGGACGCAGCCTCGATGAAGACTGGGCCCTCTTCGAAGCCAGACAGGAACTGGAAGAGCTCCGGCGCCGCCAAGGACTCGACTGATCGCCCCTTGATCACGCAGCCTTGATCAGGCCTTGGGCGCGGGGGGCTCCAGGCTCACGTTCTCCGGCGGAGGTGTGGGATCGGGATCGGCAATCAGCATGTGCTGAAGCACGATCTCGGGGCGCTCACTATCGCGCCAGCGAATCCGGTAGGCGGGCATCTTGGTGCCCCGGCTGGTGGTCTGCTCCACAGGCTCCATCACCCAGCCGCGGCGGGAACGGCCCTGGGGATTGCGCTTGACCACCGCATCGGCGTGCTTGAAGCGGAAACCTACGCGCTCACCACTCATGGGAAAGGGACCATGCCACTGTGCACCATTATCCACCCCGAGGGTGCCCAAGCGCTGAGTGGATGGTCCAGCTTGTCGCTCAGCCCTCCGGACGCAGCAACGGGAAGGCGATCACATCCCGGATGGAAGGACTGTCGGTGAGCAACATCACCAGGCGGTCGATGCCGATGCCCAGACCTCCCGTGGGGGGCATACCCACTTCCAGCGCCTGCAGAAAGTCCTCATCCACCCCCTGGGCTTCCTCATCGCCGGCCGCCCGACGGGCCTGCTGAGCCTCCAGGCGCCCGCGCTGGTCGACCGGATCAATCAACTCGCTGAAGGCATTAGCAGTCTCCCGTCCAACGATGAACAGTTCGAAGCGCTCCACCAGGCCGGGTTTGCTGCGGTGTTTGCGGGCCAGAGGTGAGATCTCCTCGGGATAATCGAGCACGAAGGTGGGCTGAATCAGGTTGGCTTCCACGGCATGTTCAAAGGCTTCATTGAGCAAACGGCCCACCGAATCGGCAGTGTCTGGAACCGGGAGCCCCTGGGCTGCCATGGCCTCTGCCGCCGCCCCCCGATCCTTGAAGGCCGTGAAGTCGAGGCCGGTGGCCTCCTCCACCAGCTCATGCATCGTCGCCCGGCGCCAGGGCGGAGTGAGATCGATCTCTGTGCCTTGATAGGTGAGCTGCGTACCGCCACACACCTGCTCACAAACCGACGCGATCATCGACTCAGTGAGGTCGATCATCCCTAGATAATCGGTATAAGCCTGATACACCTCCACCGAGGTGAACTCAGGGTTGTGGCGGGTGCTCACCCCCTCGTTGCGGAAGATGCGACCGAGCTCGTACACCCGCTCAAAACCGCCCACCACCAAGCGTTTGAGATGCAATTCGGTGGCGATGCGCAGGTAGAGCGGCAGATCCAGGGTGTTGTGGTGGGTGATGAACGGGCGCGCATCGGCTCCACCCGCCTCCGACTGCAGCACGGGCGTTTCAATCTCCAGGAACTCGCGCTCGTCAAGCCAGCGCCGGATCGCACTCACGGTCAGCGCCCGGCGGCGGAAGGTCTCGCGCGACTGGGGCGTCACGATTAGATCGAGATAGCGCTGGCGGTAACGCTTCTCGACGTCCGCCAAACCATGCCACTTGTCTGGCAGGGGCTGCAGCGACTTGGTGAGCATGGTCCACTCCGCCACTTTCACCGACAGCTCCCCCCGGTCGGTGCGGCGCAACGTGCCACGCACGCCGATCAGATCACCGGCGTCAACCAGAGATGTGATCTGCGCGAACGCCTCACCGAGCGCCGCCTTCTCCAGGAACAGCTGGATCGTGCCGGTTTCGTCGGCCAGGGTGAAGAACGCAAGCTTGCCCATCACCCGCCGGGTCATCACCCGGCCGGCAACGGCCACCGCGCAATCCCGCTCCTCTCCCTTGGGCAGATCGGCATGGTCGCTTTGCAGCCGAGCCATCCGATCGGTGGGGTCAAAGGTGAGGGCATAGGGCTCCCGGCCCTGGTCGCGCAGGGCAGACACCTTCTCGAGGCGGGTCTCACGCAGATCGGACACGGGGGGGATTGCAGTCGGCGCCATCCTGCCGGGCGACGGTGCCGTTGCGACAGATCAGCCCGCCGCGGCCACCGGGGCGTTGTCGCCCATGCGTTGAGAGGAGTAGCCGATTCCGCGCACCGTCAGAATCAATTCAGGGTTGCGAGGATCGGGCTCGAGCTTGCCGCGCAAGCGGGCCACGTACACGTCCACCACGCGCAGATCGGCCGCACGGCGGGGTGGATAGCCCCAGAGTTGCTCAAGGATCTCGGCGCGGGGGACCACCCGACCAGGTTCACGAAAGAGCAATTCCAAAAGGCTGAATTCCGTGTAGGTGAGGGCGATGCGCTCGCTGCCACGCGTCACCTGGCGGCGATTGGTGTCCACCACCAATTCACCGACCCGAACCACGCCTTGTCCTGTGGGCAGTTCCCGGGGCTCGGCATTTGCCGAACCGCGTCCCACCCGGCGCAGGATAGTGGCGATGCGCGCCTCCAGCTCCTTGGGGCTAAAGGGCTTGGGCAGGTAATCGTCGGCACCGAGATCCAAGCCGGCAACCCGTTCGGAAATGGCTTCCAGGGCTGACAAGAAAATGATCGGCACGCAGGATTCAGCCCGAAGACGGCGGCAGACCGCAAAGCCATCGAGCTTCGGCAGCATCACGTCGAGCACCACCAGATCCGGGGACTCCCGGCTGAACACCTCGAGAGCTTCTTCGCCGTCTTCCGCGCACACCACCCGATAACCAGCAAGCTGAAGACGCATCACCAACACGCGACGAACCGCCGGCTCGTCGTCCACCACAAGCAAAGTTGCCTTCGCTGACGCCGGTCCGCTGTCCACGGGCCCCTGGCCATTTTCAAGCTGGGATGGCCCGCCGGACATCAACCAAATAATGAAGAGATGCAACCCTACCGTTCAACCTGAACGGAATGAGGCCGAAGCACATCCCCAGAAAAAGCCTTTGGCTTCTTTTAAGAATTCCGCGACAAGCGCTTAAGGCCAGCGGGAGCTGGCGTAACGATTCCATTGCTGCTCCGCTTCCAGCAGGGCCTGATCGCTGCTGATCTGACCGAGCATCGCGCGCTGGAGCTGGGTGTAGACAATGCTCTGCAGCCGTTTCACCCCAGGGGTCGACGGCACCAACACCCGCGCGCGATTGAGAACATTGGCCGACAACAAACGAGCCTCTCGGATCTGAGCCTTGTCTGCGCTGGCCGGTTGCTCGGCTTCCAGCTCAGCCCGTACCTGCTCGAGGGCCTGGCGTGAGGAGGGCAGCACCCGCGCCTCCCGTGCGAAACGAGCCTGGTTGGGCCCATTGGTGAGAAACAGGGCCAACTCCACCGCCTCCTGGGCCTGGTCGCTCTGGCGCGGCACCGCCAAGGTCATCAGCGCCACATTGGCCGTTCCGTCATCACCAATGAGCGGCGGCTGGGGCCGGGTGACCGCCGCCACCCCGGGGGCATTGGTCTGGATGTTGCGCAGGGATTCAGCGCCAGTAGCCAGCAGCGCCAGCTCTCCGCTCTGATAAAGCTCGATCGCTCGCCGCTGCCCTTGGCTCACCACTTCCCTCGGCAGCAGCCCCTCCCGGTAGAGATCCGTCCAGAAGGCAAACGCCTTGCGGCCAGCAGGGGTGTTGAAGGCCGCCCGCTGGCGGTCATCGAGCAGAGTCACACCCATCTGCACCATCGACTCCAACAACTCAGCGGAGTCATCCGGCACCACAGTGACGAACAGGCCATAACGCCCGGTTCGTTCGCGGATTGCCCGGGCATAGGCGGGAACGTCCTCCCAGCGCCGAGGCGCCTGCTCCAGGCCGGCCTCGCGTAGCAGGTCGCGGTTCACCAGGCTCAAACGCACCGTGAGGTACCAGGGGATCGCGATCTGGCCGGCCTCTGGATCCTGGGCTGCCGACCAAACCGACGGCAGATAGCGCTCCGCCGCACCCGCAGGCAACAACGGGGTGAGGTCCGTGAGCCCTCCCTTGCTGGCCAGGTTGGCGGCGAAGGGGGGATTGAGATTCACCACATCCGGGGCTGTGCGCGCGAACACCGCGGCCAGCAGCTTGCGCTCCACCGATCCCCAGGGCAGATCGGTCCACCGCACCGGCGCTTCAGGGTGGCCGCTCTCCCAGGCCTTGATCACCGAGGCCATGTAGGGATTGAATTTGGGCGCTAGCTGCAGGGTCCAGAGCTGCAAGGTCCCCTCCGGCGCCGCCGGCCGGCCACATCCCCAGCCAAGCGTGGCCACCCCTGCGAGAGCCAGGCCCACCAGCCATCGCCGCGTTCGCCGTCGTTGCTTGAAAGTCATGCAGGTGCGCGGCGTCGCCAGAGGAGCAGTTGCCAGGATCCGACCATCGGCGCCAACAGTCCAGTGATCAACGCTTGAGCCAGGGTGGTGTGCAGGGCCCAGGCCTGAAGCATCGGCTCAGACGAACCCAGCACCAGCAGCTGCAACCAGAGGCTCAAACCCAGCACCAGGGTGCCGATCCAAGCGAGCAAGCCGATGCTGAGACTGCGCTGAATCGGGGCACCGCGACGGCCCAGGCGGCCCCACCACCATCCCATCAGCACAAGCGCAGGCACCTGGCTGACATCACCCAGGCTGAGGCCGTCGAGCACCAGACCGAGGGCCGCGCCTGCCATCCCCCCCGACACCGGGCCATCAACAAGTGCCCAGGGCAGCAACCAGAGCATCGCCCAGCTGGGCCCGACCCCATCCAGCGCCAGCCAGGAGGGAGCAACCAGCTGGAGCAGGGGGACCAGGAGAGCGGATGCCACGCAAATCGGTTGACGGTGCAAGCGAGCCATGCGTCAGCGCACCTGCACCTGCACCCAGTCGATGGCATCGGGCGGCGCAATCAACTGCACAAGGGCGGTGGGCGCGGGAACGCCGCGGAGATTGACGGACTGCACCACGGCCACCGGCAGGTTGGGGGGAAGCAGGGTGCTGGCCGGGGATGTGCTCACCAGATCACCGGGCCGCACCTGCACATCTTTGTCCAGAAACTGCAGCTGGGGCCGAGCAGTACCCAGACCTGCCAGCAGGCCATGCTGACGGGTTCTCGGCAACCAGACGCCGATACGGCTCCCCGGTGCCGTCAGCAAACGCACCCGACTGGTAGCCGGCGTCACGCTCTGAACGCGACCGATCAACCCACCGGGGCCAATCACCGCATCATCCTTGGCAATGCCATCGAAGGAGCCTTTCCCAAGCTCCAGTTGCTGCCACCAGCCCGATGGCGTGCGCGAAATCACGGCCGCCTGCACCCGATCACCTGTGGACAGCTGATCAAGCTCGAGCAGCCCGCGCAGCCGCGCATTGTCCTGCTCCAACAATTCCAGCCGAGACGCGTCGTTCTGGCGAGCGGCGGACTGAATCCACTCCCGCTGCGCGGACCCCGGCCAGAAAGGCCGGCTGAGCAGAGCAAAAGCATCTGCAAACCCGGCGCCCTTGCTCAGCCGCACCAGCCCGAGAACCGCCAGGAGGATGAACCAGGGCCACAGCCGCTGAAAAGAGCGCAGTCGGGACCCCTGAGGCCACTGGGACAACCCCATGACAATCAGACGGCAGCAGCGGCGCGCACGAACTCAGGGGTGTCCAGCACACGCTGCAGACGCTTGTAATCCTCAAGCACCTGCCCACACCCCTTCACCACGCAGAGCAGGGGCTCCTCGGCGATGTGGGTGAAGATGCCGGTTTCATGGCTGATCAGGTCGCTAATGCCGCGCACCAGTGCCCCGCCTCCAGCCAGCATGATGCCGCGATCCACGATGTCGGCAGCGAGCTCAGGAGGGGTGCGCTCCAGCGTGCGCTTGACCGCTTCCACGATCACATTCAGAGGCTCGGCAATCGCTTCGCGCAGATCACCGGCCTGCAATTGAATCGTGCGCGGGAGACCGGAGAGCAGGTGCAGGCCACGCACATCCATCACGGTCTGGTCGAACTCGTTGTCGGGGAAGGCCGAACCGATCCGAATCTTGATGTCTTCAGCGGTGCGTTCACCCACCACCAGGTTGTGAACCTTCTTCAGATAAACACCGATGGCATCGCTGATTTCATCGCCAGCCACCCGCACCGACTCGCTCAGCACGGTGCCGCCCAGGCTGAGAACAGCCACCTCAGTGGTACCACCGCCAATGTCCACAATCATGGTGCCGACGGGCTCGGTGACCGGCAGGCCGGCTCCGATCGCGGCCGCCACCGGCTCATCGATCAAATGCACTTCCCTGGCACCAGCGAGACCCGCCTCACGAACGGCGCGGCGCTCCACCCCGGTGACACCGCTGGGAATACCGACCACCAGCCGGGGGGCCACGATGCCGCGCCCCTCATTGCCCTTCTGAATAAAGGTTTTGAGCATTTGCTCAGCGGCGTCGAAGTCGGCGATCACACCGTCGCGTAGCGGGCGCACAGCACGGATATTGCCTGGGGTGCGCCCGAGCATCAGCTTGGCCTCATCGCCCACAGCGAGGGTGGCACCCCGCTCGAGATCGAGCGCCACCACGGAAGGTTCCTGCAACACGATGCCCTTGCCTGAAACGTAAATCAGGGTGTTGGCGGTGCCGAGGTCGATGCCGATGTCGCGGGAGAGTTGGAAGCGACGGAAGAGCACTGGCTGAGACTTGGTTCGGCGAATCATAGAGGCAGTTTTCAAGCCCATCTGTTACATCCGCCGATGAAGGTGGAACTCCTAGAAGGCAGCCACGACAACCGTCAGTTCTGACATCCGTGGCGCATCATTGACCCACTAACAGGAGAGATTCAATGGGAGTCAATTCCGTGACCCTGGTCGGCCGTGCCGGCCGCGACCCCGAAGTCCGCTATTTCGAATCGGGCAGCATGGTCGCCAACCTCACCATCGCGGTGAATCGCCGCAGCCGCGACGATGAGCCCGATTGGTTCAATCTGGAGATCTGGGGCAAGCAGGCCCAGGTGGCCGCCGATTACGTGAAAAAAGGGTCCCTTCTTGGGATCATCGGCAGCTTCAAGCTCGACCGCTGGACCGATCGCAACAGCGGTGAGGAGCGCAGCAAACCCGTGGTGCGCGTCGATCGGCTTGAGCTGCTTGGATCCAAACGAGACAGCGAAGCAGCCGCTGGTGGCGGCAGCTTCGGTGGCGGCAGCGCCAGCGACGAGGACGTTCCCTTCTGAGACTCTGTTCAATCGGCGGCGTTGCGGCGCCGCCAGACCCTGAGGCCAAGCCAGATACCGCCAGCGATCACTGCGATCACCAGCAGCACCTTGATGAGCTTGCTGACCGGCTCGATCCAGAGCTCCACATTGCTGTAGCCCTCGCCCAGCACCATGCCGGCAATGGTGAGCAACAGGGTCCAGATCAGACTTCCGGCCGTGGTCCAGATCAGAAAGGGCGTCAGCGGCATCAGCTCAATGCCTGCCGGAACGGAAATCAGGGTGCGGATGCCTGGAACCAGGCGACCCCAGAACACCAGGGCCGTGCCGTAACGGCTGAACCAGCGCCGGCTGCGCGCCAGTTCTTCCGGGCTGATGCCAATCCAGCGGCCATGGCGCCCGAGCCATTGCTCGATGCGCTCCTCATTGATCAGCCTGCCGATGCCATACCAAGGCAGTGCACCAATCACGGTGCCCAGAAGACCGGCAAGCACCACGGGAATGAACTGCAGCTGGCCCTGCTGCACATAGAAGCCCCCGAGGGGCATGATCAGTTCGGAGGGAATGGGCGGAAACAGGTTCTCGAGGAACATGGCCGCAAAGATCGCTCCATACCCAGCCCAGGGATTGGCGGCAACGGCCTGACCGATCCATTCCGGCAGCTGGGTGACGAATTCAGAAAGCCCCATGGAGCCTGCGCACGCTCGCGCAAGTCTTCCATGGGGCACGCTGGTTGCTGATCCGAAGGATCAGTAGCGGTAGTGGTCGGGCTTGTACGGACCCTCCACCGGCACGTTGATGTAATCGGCCTGATCCTTGCTCAGCTCGGTGAGCTTGGCGCCGATGCGATTGAGGTGCAGACGGGCCACCATCTCATCGAGGTGCTTCGGCAGTACATACACCTCCTTGCCGTACTCGTTGCCCTTGGTGAACAGCTCGATCTGAGCCAGCACCTGGTTGGTGAAGGAGTTGCTCATCACGAAGCTGGGGTGCCCGGTGGCGCAGCCGAGATTCACCAGACGGCCTTCAGCCAACAGGATGATCCGGTTGCCGCTGGGCAGGGTGATGTGGTCCACCTGGGGCTTGATGTTCTCCCACTCGTACTCCTTGAGGGACGCGACATCGATCTCGTTGTCGAAGTGGCCGATGTTGCAGACGATGGCCTCGTCCTTCATTCGCTTGAGGTGCTCGTTGCGGATCACCTGGTAGTTGCCGGTGGCGGTCACGAAGATGTCCATCTCCTCCACCACGTCCTCGAGACGGACCACGCGGTAGCCCTCCATGGCCGCCTGCAGGGCACAGATCGGATCCACTTCAGCGATGCACACGGTGGCGCCAAGACCGCGCAGGGACTGGGCTGAGCCCTTGCCCACATCGCCGTAGCCCATCACGAGAGCCTGCTTACCGGCCACCATCACATCGGTGGCGCGCTTGATGCTGTCCACCAGCGACTCGCGGCAGCCGTAGAGGTTGTCGAACTTGCTCTTGGTCACCGAGTCGTTCACGTTGATGGCCGGGAAGGGCAGCTCGCCGCTCTTCTGCATCTTGTAAAGACGGGCCACACCTGTGGTGGTCTCCTCAGTCACGCCCTGAATCTGAGCCTTGGTGCGGCTGTAGAAGCTGGGATCCTGGGCAAGCTTCTTTTTGATCGAAGCGAACAGGAACGTTTCTTCCTCATTGCCAGGGTTATCGAGCACGGTGATGTCCTGCTCGGCCTTGCTGCCCAGCATCACCAGACCGGTGGCATCGCCGCCGTCATCCAGGATCATGTTGGGGGAGCCACCGTCGCTCCACTCAAGGATGCGGTGGGTGTAATCCCAGTACTCCTCGAGGGTCTCGCCCTTGACGGCGAACACCGGGATATCACGGGCAGCCATGGCGGCCGCCGCATGATCCTGGGTGGAAAAGATGTTGCAAGAGGCCCAGCGCACCTCAGCACCAAGCTCCACCAGAGTCTCGATCAGACAGGCGGTCTGAATGGTCATGTGCAGGGAGCCGGCGATGCGAGCCCCCTTCAGCGGTTTCTCACTGCCGTACTTCTCACGCAGGGCCATCAGGCCGGGCATCTCGGTTTCGGCGATGTCCAGCTCCTTCCGGCCGAACTCCGCCTGATTGATGTCCGCGATGACGTAGTCCTGTGCGACCTGCAGGCCGGTCGTTGCCGAGGGTGTTGCCACCATGTTGAAACGCTCCCAGGGGAGAATGTGAACGGGAATCTCTGCGGAGTCTCCGAGGCTTCGGGCTCGCGTGTGGCGCAATCTACCGATCGGACCTGGACCCTGAAGGATCTCGAGGCGACGCGCGCCCTCGGGCAGTGGCTGGCAGGTGAGGAGAAACGGCCCGCACTACTGCTGTTGAAAGGAGAGCTCGGAGCCGGCAAAACCTCGCTGGTGCAGGGCATCGCCGTGGCCCTCGGCATTGAAGAACCGATTACCAGCCCCACCTTTGCCCTCTCGCAGCATTACCCCCAGGGGCAGCCACCGCTGGTGCATCTCGATCTCTACCGGCTGGAGCTTGCCGCCGCGGCCGACGACCTCTTTCTTCAGGAAGAAGAAGAAGCCCGGAGCCTCGGTGCGCTGCTGGTGGTGGAGTGGCCCGAACGCCTCAGCCTGGCGTTACCGGAAGCCTGGACCCTGAAACTGGCGCATCGGCCGGAGGGTGGACGCGAGGCAGCACTGACAGGACCGAACCTGCCTCCAGCGCCAGCAGGAGTGGAGATGTCAAGATCCGACGTGCCGTGATCACCCCCGCCCGTGGACTGCCTCTGCCTCGGCTTGCTGTGCGCTGATCTGGTATGCCATCCGGTGCCTTCGCTGCCGGAGCAAGGGCAGCTGATGGAAACCGAACGCATGGAGCTCAGCCTGGGGGGCTGCGCCGCCAACACCGCCTTCGATCTGGCCAGGCTGGGCGTGAGCACCGGGATCAGCGGTTGCGTTGGCGACGACGTGCTGGCCGACTTCATCGTTGCAACCCTGGATGCTGCGGGGGTGGACACCCGCGGGGTGGTGCGCTCGGCGGCCGTGGCCACGGCCTCCACCGCGGTGATCAACGTGCGCGATCAGGACCGGCGCTTCATTTCCTATGCCGGAGCTAACACGGCCATGACCGCGGCGGCGATTCCAGAGGGGCTGCTGGAGTCGGCCAGCGTTCTTTACATCGGCGGTTTTCTGATGCTGGACGGCCTCGAGAGCGACGCCATGCTCCAGCGCCTGACGCAGGCCAGGGAGGCCGGCACCCGCATCCTTCTTGATCTGGTGCAGGTGGACGATGCCGATGCCATGGAGCGCCTGCAACGGGTGCTTCCTTACACCGATGTTTTTCTCCCCAACAACGACGAAGCTGCTTTGCTCACTGGCTTCAGCGATCCCTGGGAGCAAGCCGAAGCCTTCCGCGCCGCGGGCGCCCGCACCGTGGTGATCACCGAAGGGGAACGGGGGGCTCATCTGATGAACGAGCAGTTCAAACTGCGCGTCGGCGCTTACGACACCGACTACCAAGGCGGCACCGGCGCCGGCGATGCCTTTGATGCAGGCTTCATCGCCGCACTGCTCCAGGGGCATGACCTGCCCACCTGCCTGCGCTGGGGCAGCGCCCTCGGCGCCAGCTGCGTGCGCAGCACATCGGCCACCGGCAGCGTGTTCAACCGGGAGGAGGCCCTCCAGTTCATGGAACGCCACGCGATCACGGTTGAGCGCTGCTGAGCTGCGCGAACACGGGCTTGAGCGCGGGGTACAGCTGTTTGTAAAGAGCATGACGTTCCTGCAGGCGCGGTGCCTCAGGTCCTGGGAACAACGGCGGAGCAACCGTCACCCAGGCTTCACAAGCGTCGCCCACGTTGGCGAACGCGCCTGCACCCACCGCGGCCAGCAGGGCCGCGCCGTAGGCCGTGGCATCCACCGTGGCGGTGAGCGCCACCGGGCAGCCCAAGAGATCGGCGCAGAGCTGGCGCCAGAGCGCGCTGCGCACGCCTCCTCCAGACAAATGCACGCAGCGGGGATCCAGACCGGCCTCCCGCAGAAGACCAAAGCAATCGCTCAACCCGTGGGTCACCCCCTCCAGCACAGCCCGGGCGAAATGACGACGGTCATGGCGCTGATCCAGGCCGATGAAACACCCCCTGGCACTGGCATCGGCATGGGGGGTGCGCTCACCGGAGAGATAGGGCAGGAAAAACAGATCCTCGGCACCGGCTGCAATGCCGGCCGCCATGGCCTCAATGTGCTCAAACGCATCGTCATCACTGAGGTCTGGCGTGATCGCGCGCCGGAACCAATCGAGGCTGCCCGCACCGCTGAGCATCACCCCCATCAGGAACCAGGTGCCGGGGGCTGCATGGCAGAAAGCGTGGAGCCGCCCCTCGTCTGCACTGCGCCAGCGTTGCATCGGTGCAGCCACCACACCACTGGTTCCCAGCACAGCACCAGCCGAGCCCTCATGCACCAACCCACAGCCGAGAGCCGCCGCCGCCTGATCCCCCGCACCCGCCACCACGGGGGTGCCCGGCCGAAGGCCGATCAGCGCTGAGGCCTGCGCTGACACCTGGCCCACCACCGCCGCACTCTCCACGGCCTCAGGCCACCAGGATCTCGGCAGTTTGAGGTCGGCGAGCAGCGCATCCGACCAGCGCCGTTGGGCGCAATCGAACACAGCTGTGCCACTGGCATCGGAGACATCAGTACCCATCGTTCCGGTGAGCCGAAACCGAATCCAGTCCTTGGGCAGCAGCACCGTGGCGATGCGTGCGAAAGCCTCGGGCTCGTGCTCGCGCATCCAGAGCAACTTGGGGGCCGTGAACCCGGGCAGCATGCGATTGCCGGTGCAGGCCAGCAGATGCGCCAGTCCGAGGTGCTCTTCCACAGCGCGGCACTGGAGTTCACAGCGCCCGTCATTCCAGAGTTGGGCCGGTCGGATGCACTCGCCCTGGGCATCGAGAGCCACCAGTCCGTGCATCTGTCCGGCGAGACCGACCGCATCGATCGCCCCGGGATCGAGACGGGCCTCCGCAAGAGCCGCAGCCACGGCCTGGAGGGTGCTGCGCCACCAATCCTCAGGGTCTTGCTCGCTCCATCCCGCCCGCGGCACCACGGGGCGATGGTCGCCATGCCCCACAGCGCACACCGTCCCAGCGGCATCAACCACCAGCGCTTTCGTGGCACTGGTGCCCAGATCAATGCCCAGAACAGCCATGGCTACACCTGCTCCAGGAACCCCAGCACCCGGGACGGCAGCGGCTGGGGATCAATGCCACCGGCACCAGCGCAGACCAGGGCACCGCAGGCGGCGGCATAGCGCACCACCGCTTGCACCCCAGCTGCATCCAGCGTCTGAGGCTGACCTTCCACCGGCGACAGAGACACCAATTGATGCAACAAGCCGGCGGTGAAGGCATCACCAGCGCCGGTGGTGTCCACCACCTGAGGCGGGGCCAGCACCGCCATCGCGCCGCAGTGACCAGCGATGCACCAGCGCACGGGGTCACCGCCATCAGTCACAACCACATCCGGACGCCGGGGCAGGGCCGCACTGATCTGATCAGGCGTACTGGTGTGAAACAGCCACTCCGCTTCTTCCCGGGCCAGCTTGAGCAGATCGGCCTTCTGCACCAGAGGCTGCATCAGCGCGAGCGCCTGGGCATCGGGTCCAGCCCCGGGATCAGCACCTGGATCCCAAAAGGTGGGGCGCCAGTTCACGTCCAAAGCCACCCGCACGTCATCGCGCTCGGCCTGCGCCACCAGCGAGCGCAGGGCCGCCGCCGATGGAGCACTGGCCAGCGGGATGGTGCCGATCAGCAGCCAGCGCGCCCGTTCCGCCAACGCCGGCCAGTGCGGATCCAAGGCAGCCTGATCCAGGAACTGGTCAGCGAAACCGGCACCACGATCACCGGCAAAACCTTGAAACACCCGTTCACCACTGGCATCGCGGCGCACCAGCACCACCCGTGAGGGCCGCTGATCGTCGAACTGCAGGCCACGCAGATCCACCCCCCGATCCCTCAGTAGTTCCAGAAAGCTGTCGCTGATCGCATCGCGGCCCAAGCGCCCGATGAAGGCCACGGAGGTTCCCAACCGGGCCAGCGCACAGGCCACGTTGGCCGGTGCACCGCCAAGGCGGTCGTCGCAATCACCGGGCATCGCCGTGGCCGGATCCCCGCCCAGGGGGCCGAGGCGATCCACCAAGGCTTCTCCCACGCAAAGCACTTGCGGAGGCGAACTCACCATCAAACGTGCTGCAGATTTCTGCAGGGTGGCCAAGGATCACCATGCCGTCAGTTGATTGCTTCACAGGAACCCAATCGCCTGAATCAACAGTGAGACACTTCTCTGACTACCGATGCAGTCCGGGCCATGGCGACGGAACGGATCCAACAACCGCAACGATCAAGCGGCTTATGGATCCTGATCCAGGTGCTGATGATTGGTCTCGGGGCGTACTACATCACGTCCATCGCCAGACCCGGCCGTACTGACGCCGACATCATTGTTGGAACGCTGGCTGGCCTGCACAACCTCACGCTCTTCTTCTGGGATCAAGACCGACTCGCCAACCTCACCGCTCTGCTGATCTCCCCGTTTCGAAGCATCTCCACCGCGATCTATGCCTACACCGCGGTGCAAGCGGCTTATTTCTCAGGCCTGGTGTTCATCATTTGCGGCTTGATGCATGCCCGCCGATCCACACGCCTGATCGCTTTCATCGCCGCCATGGCAATCCTGGGGCAATGGATTCCAGAGAAACAACTGTTTGTTTTCGCCAAACACGCCCAGCCCTATGCCGTCTCAACATTGGCTGTGCTGGCGGCTTACGTCTTACCGCTGAAAGTGAAGCAACGTCTGAGCCTCATCGCTGGCCAAATCAGCCTGATGTTGATGGCTCTACTGTTAAATCCTTTATCAGGCTTTCTGGCACTAACCCTGCCACTTTCGTCCGTCATTCTCTGCCGACGCGAACAACGGCGTCGAGCCATATTGTCAGCAGCAGGATGGATTGGGTTGTTGATTGGCACCATCCTGACCACGCGATGGATTCAGCAAATCTATCGCCAACGCATGAACGTTGTTGCAACACCTTTGTCGTTGAATCCTGGTCAAATTCCAGATGGATTGGCAGTTGCCTGGGAGCGCCTTCTCAAATCCTATGACGATCAAACCTTCGCACTGATAGCGCTTGGCCTCATGATCACCTACGCGGTGGTTTGCTGGATCTGGGAGAGCTTCTTGATCACCCACACCAAGAGTTCTGAAGCAAACACTGATTCAGGGACAATGGTGGGCTGGGCGATCACCCTGAATACCACCACCCTCCTGCTCATCGCCGCATCGGTGTGGGTGCAGGCCTTTGGATACCCCCTCCGCTACTTCTTCCCGATTTATTTATTAGCGATCACGGCGTGCGTCAAAACCACAGGTGATCTAGCAACGGCGGCTCAAAACTGGATCAATCACCATCCCCAATCCCAACGGTTCATGCAGGTCACCCTCGGCGCCCTGGGCAGCGCTGCACTGATCACAGGCTTGAGCCACGAGGCCCAACCAATCGCGCCACCACTCATGGCCTACACAGAAATCCGACGTGTTCAGCCGGTGTTCGACTATCTCGAACAGAGCAAGCTGCAATCGTCAGCGATCGGCGGCAATTTTGGCCTCAGCTGGGCTCTCTATGCCTACTCCCTTGAACAGAACAGACCGATCCCAACCGTTTCGGGGCGCTCCACATTCGACCCCGCTTCACAGGTTCAACATCAAGCCTTCGCCAACCAGATCCTGAGTGGGCAACCAGCCGATTTCTACTGCCTCAGGCGTCGCAAAAACGACCCCAATGAGTGCAGGGACTGGGTGCAGCACAAACTCAATATTCACTCGCCCGACAATCTCAACTGGACGGTCAGCGAGTCCACGGTGATCACCATTCCCAATGAGGGCAAACGGCCAACAACGATCCTGAAGTTTCGCAGTGAGCCTCAGCCAAAACCCGACGCCGTCACCCCAGAACGTTGAGCAGGGCCTCGATGATGCGGGCATTGGCCGCCGGGAAGGGAAAGTTGCCGAGCTCCTCGGGCTTTACCCAGCGCACCTGCTGACTGGCCAACGGCTGGGGCTCACCCGACAGCCAGCGGCAGAGGTGCACGATGAAGCGCAACTTCTTGTGGCTGTAGGCGTGGTCGACGGTGATCAGTTCCTGATCCACGGCCACGTCAATCGCCAGCTCCTCCTGGAGCTCCCGGGCAATGGTGTCGGTGATGGCTTCGCCAGGCTCCTGCTTTCCCCCCGGGAATTCCCAGAGTCCACCGAGCAGGCCCTCGTTGAGGCGCTGATCAATCAGCACCTCGCCCGCCTGATTGAGCACCACACCCACACCGATCACGGAGAACGGAAGGCTGCGGGGTGCATCGGTCACGGGATAGGCCTCGGGAGTGCCGGCAGCGTAAGCAGCGCAGTGGTCACGCCAGGGGCACCTCGGGCAACTGGGATTGCGGGGCGTGCAAAGCGTGGCCCCCAGATCCATCAGAGCCTGGTTGCAGTCGCGGGCTCGACCAGGCGTGGCCGCGATCAACGCCTCGCTCCACAGCCAGAACTGCGCCTGAGCCCGCATCGGCGGCGTGGGATGGGCCTGGAGCCGAGCGAGCACGCGCCGCACATTGCCATCCAGAATCGCCAAAGGACTGTTGAAGGCCGATGAGAGGATGCCTCCAGCGGTGCTGCGGCCAATCCCCGGCAAGGCCAACCAAGTTTCGAGATCGCTTGGCCAACCCCTGGGTTCGGCGCCACCCGCCCCCATCGCCACCAACACTCCAGCGGCCACCTTCAAGCGCCTCGCCCGGGAGTAATACCCCAGACCCTGCCAGCTCAGGAGCACAGCCTGTTCCTCCGCTTCGGCCAGATCCTCGAGCCGGGGAAAGCGTTCCATCCAGCGTGCCCAGTAAGGAAGCACCACCTGAAGCTGGGTCTGTTGCAGCATCACCTCGGCAATCCAGATGCCATAGGGAGACAGCACCTCATCAGGCCGTGGCCAGGTTTGATCCGCAGTAACCATCCAGGGTTTCTGCTCCGGATCCCGGCGGCCATGGGCCTGCCACCAAGAGAGCAGAGCGCGTGCGCGTGGATCCATCAGAACCAACCCGGAGCCGCCATCGCCACGCCGAGATAGGTGCCGATGGCATAGCCCAGCAGCCCAAGCGCCACCCCGGGCACGGCGAGATCATCCCGTTCGAGGCTGGTGGCCAAAGCCAGGGCCGTGCTCGGACCACCGATCGCCGCTTGGGAAGCCACCAACACCTCGGCCATCGGCACTCGGCAGCGCGCCAGCGCCAGCACCACCACAGCGTGCATGCCCACCACGATGGCGGCGTAGACAAGAATCCAGAGGCCTTCGCTGAACACACCGGCCAGGGGGGTGCTCAACCCCACCACTGCAAAAAACGGTTGGATCAAGAGCTGGCCGCAGTCTGGACAGGATCGGCGCGTCCTCGGTCCTGGCAACTGCGCTGCCAACACAGCCACCGTGGTGAGCACGAGGATGAACGGCACGCCAACCCCGATCCACGCCAGTCCCTGGCTGAGTCCATGGCTCAGCCCAACGGCGCCCAAACCCCAGAGCAGCGCCAACAGCCAGTCACGCCCTGCTGGCTGGGCCTGTGTGGTTGGCGGCGAGAGGGCCAACGGCTGCGGCGTTCGCGCTGATGCAATGAGGCGATTCCTGCGGCCAAGGCCCATGCTCAACGCGAACCAGAGCGTGAACACAATCTGATCAGCGGCTGTCGCCAGAGTCAGCAACGCATCCGGCGGGGACAAAATCCGTCCCACCGCCACAAGATTGAGGCTGCCGCCGGAAAACGTTGCGGTGTAAAGGCCCATGAGATCGGAACGCTGATCGCCGAGGGGTTGCGCCAGCGCAACGGCACCCACCACCACGCCCACCACGGTGGCCAACACAACAACGCCAAAGAGGAGCAGCAAAGGCCGGGCCCGCTGCAACAAGGTTTTCAACCTGATGGCGAGCAACAACTCAGCGATGGCCAGCGACGTCAGTGGCCCGCTGATCCAGCCTGAAATCCGCGCGTCCGGTTGCCAGCCGAGGCCATTGCGGACCGCCACACCGAGCAAGAGCACCAGCATCGTGACGCCCAGCCTCTGGCCCCAAAGCCATCGGCGCGACAGCCACCAACCCAGGGCCGTCAGCCCGGCGATTCCCAAGAAAGACAAAAGCCTGGTTGGGCAACAGACAGGCTCATCATGATGAAACGGTGGCCTCAACCAACGCAGCAAACGCGATGCGACCGAACTGGATGCAATGGATGGTCGTGCAGGCCTTCTTCTGCATGAACCTGGTATGCGTGATTGGGTATGCGATTGCTGCTGGCGATTTGGCCACACAGCTTGACCTCTCGCCAGAACAGTTGGGACTGATCGGTGGTGCCTACTTTGTTGCCTATTCCCTCTCCCAACTCGTCCTTGGCCTGCTGCTGACCTGCGTTCCATTGCGTCCACTGATCGGCGGCACCGCTGTCATGGCAGCGATCGGAGCCTGGGGAATGGTCACGGCCGGATCGTTCCTGTCGTTGCTGTGGGCACGTGTGCTCCTGGGTATCGGATTCGGCATGGCCTTCGTGGGCGTGGTGCATGTGATCGGGAGGATCTATCCCAAGCGCTTCCCACTGATGCTCAATATCAGCCAGAGCGCAGCCAATGGTGCCGGTGCCTTGGTTGGGTTGTTCGCCTTCTTACCCGTGGTGCACACGCCATCACGCCTGTTCAGTCTTTGCACCGCGATCCTGCTGATCCTGGCTGTGCTGATGCTTCTCCTGCTTGGAGACTTGGGGAATGGCACGAATCCCGCCCCAACACAACCACAGGGATGGCACGCGATCACGGCAGGCTTGGGCGAGTGTCTTGGCAGCCTCTCGTTCTGGGTTGGAACCCTCTATTTCCTTGGCCTGTTCTCTTGCTTCCTGGCCCTTGAGGATCTCTGGAACATTCGCTTTCAGATCAATGTCTTTGCCCTCAAGGCCGATCTTGCGGCCACGATCAATGCCATGCCTGTGATTGGCCTGGCCTTTGGTGGGGTGATCAGTGGCGTCTGGGCTGAGCGCACTGGCCTGCAGCGGCCAGCCCGATGGTTCTCCGTTCTGGCGTTGCTGATGATGATGCTTTTGATCAGTGTGCGGCTCAGCGAAGGGGTCGCCTTTGTGGTGCTGTTCTTGCTTGGCTTTGGCCTGGGAGCAGCACCCCTTGGACTTGCATTTGTGCGACAGCAGCTCTCCGAGCGCGCTGCGTTGGTGGCATCTCCGCTGCTGCTCACCGTTGTCTTCATGGGGGCTGGGGCCTTGATGGCAGGGGTGGGACAGGAGCTTGCGGATGACTCCGTGCTCTCGTTCAGCCTCTACCAAGAAGCGATGACAGCCTTCATCGTTCCAGTGGCGATTGCAGTGGGTCTTGGCTGTCGGATCCGGTCCCCATCCCATTCAGGAACAACGCCCTGAATCATCCAAGAGGGATGAAAGCTGGATCGTCGGATTGGCCCTTGCCCTTGCCTTGCTGGTAGAGGTCAGACAATTGTTGGTAGGTATCCCTTAAAGCCGAGGCGCGCTGTTCGAACGCGGTGCGATCACTTGGAGCGCAATTCTCAATCAGATCGCAGATGCCATAGCCCGTCCAGTAACTGTTCTCGCGGGCATAACCACCAGGCTCATGTTTGAACACTTCCTTTAAAATGTTGAGATCGTGCCCGATTTTGAAGGAGTCTCGCGAGTCTTCGTGGCTGAAAAAGTAATAGAAGTTGTCGAAGCCAGCCCAGGTGATCGCCGACGAGCAGAGCGGGCACGGCTCGTGAGTGGCAAGGAACAACACATCACTGGGCGCGACGTGCTGTTCCCTTGGAGAGGCGTAATAGTGGTTAATCGTCTGCACTTCAGCATGAAACAAAGGATTCAATGTTTCCTGATTGGTGTCAGCGATGATCGTGGATAAATCATGCTTATTCAGCATCGCTGCGCCAAAGAGCTTGTTGCCTTTGACGACCTCCCGTGCTGTGAGGGGAACAATTTCATGCTCCATCACCTCGAGAAGACGATGAATGAGCTGCGGGTTGGGCGTGGCTTTCTGCCCTGGGCGTTGATCTGATGCCATGACGATGGACCGGGGCAATCCCAGCGCGATCGAACTCAAGCGTGCCAGTGAAACTGACCGTTGTCAGTCCACCCACTGCAGAGCAGCCACCAGCATCGCTGCCGGCTTAAGAGCTCCGTTCTCTTCCTGGGCGAGGTCGAGGCAGTTGTTCACGATCAGGAAGGCATCGCCTCCTGGTGGCCCGAGGGCATAGGCCGCAGGAATCCAAACACCAGCTGAATTGGCCGCTGCCAAAAGAATCCTGCTCACGCTGGGCACGGCCGTGGGCTGCAAGTAAACAAGCGCTGGAACGGAGCCATCACTGGAAACGCTGCGATAAAAACTTCGCTCCAACCCTTTGACTGGCTCCAGCGTGTTGAGAAAAGACGCCGAGCCGTAGGCGGAGCACTTGGGGCCCGAATCGGCGCAATCCGCCGCTTGGCCATCCGTGCGCACAGCGATTTCCGAGCGCCTCCACACAGGGGGCAAGCGGGTAGGCGACCCGCTCATTCGGCGCTGCAGCTCCTTGGGGCTGAGGCGATTGAGTGCCTGGCTTTCTGCCTGATCAATCAGGATCGTGAGCGTCTGTTGGGCTTTCAGAAAAGCCTGGGGATCTTTGGTGGGATCCGGCACTCGGAACTGACCCTGCCCATCGCGAAAAGCAGGCATCAGGTCAGCGATGCCCTGCTTGCTCGCAAGCTGGCGCTCCAGATCACTGGACCCCATGGCTAATGCCGGCAGGCTTGGCACGAACGTGATCCAGAGGACGACCAGCAGCAGAACCAGACGACGACCCATGGGATGCCCCAAAACAGCAGCATTTTGCCCCCATTCCCTCCCCCGCGCTTGCTCTCATTCAGCAGGAGGGCTCAACCCGATGGGAACCGGCGTCGCGGTGGAACAGGCCGCTCAGATAGTGCTGAACCACGGCACGATCCTTGCAACCCTGCTGAAACAGGAAGCCGGCGATGGCGGACTGCACCAGCCGGTACTGATCCCATTGGGGGTGCTCCTCGATGAACACCCCCATGGCGCGATGCAAATCCTCGGGCATCTGGTTTTCCACACTCACATGGGCCGGTATCGCATCAGGCGTCTCGTGCAACTCAGACCTTCGTTGTCAACGACACCATCACGACACGGAACCTGCAGTGATGTCAAAAAACCGGACTCACTTCGACTTGCTCGCTCTGAAACCAGACAAAGGCTGTCCAGCACTGGCTTCAGCCGCAGCATCAGTGTCAACGAACACAGCACACAATCGTTTTTGCTCTTCCCGTCAAGGGGAAAGCTGCTTTTCCCCTGCCGCCAGACCAAGGCCTCCCCTGGTCCACGATCCGCGCGAACAGGCCTGTGGAAAAGCTGTGAAAAACGTTCGGGTTGGCGTGGAGTTGCCGTCTGTTCACCGCTCCTGATCAATGCAGCACAACCCACGAGCAAGTCCCATCACCCACCACTCACCCACCGCCTGCCAACGCTCACACACAACCACCGACGTCCCCCAAAAAAACAAGTAGGTTCCGCGAAGCAAAACCAATTCACTGTGCGGCGAACCCTGGCGCTGACCCTCACGGCTGCGACGTTGCTCGCTGGTTGTGGCAAGCCGAAAACCCAGGCGAAGAAGCTGCTCACCGTGAAGACGGCCCGCATCGCTGAGGCCACGTTCCAGCCGAGCATTGAAGCGATCAGTGTGCTGGAGTCCACGACCACGGTGTCGCTGAGGCCTGAAACCGATGGGCGTGTGGTGAAAGTGCTGGCCAGCGACGGTGAGCGCGTGAAGGCAGGGCAGCCAATCCTCGAGCTCGACAACGTGCAGCAGAGTGCTGCGCTCGACTCAGCAAAAGCCCAAGCACGCACCGACAAGCTCAACGCTGAGCGCTACGAATTCCTCTACCAAAACGGTGCCGCCTCAGCGAAACAGCGCGACCAATACGTCACCCAGGCGATCGCATCACGCGACCAGGCCCTCTCCGACGCCGCCACCCTCGGCTACAAGTTCGTGCGTTCGCCGATCGACGGGGTGGTGGGCGACCTGGACAGCGTGAAGCTGGGGGATTACGTGCAGACCGGCCAGGCGATCACCGGCATCGTGAACAACTCCACCCTCTGGACCCTGATGCAGATCCCCGCCACGCAATCAGGTGCCGTGAAAATCGGTCAAAAGGTGAAGGTGGCGTCGCAGACCAATCCGCCGGTCACAGGCGAAGGAACGGTGAGCTTCATCTCCCCCTACTTCGGCATCAGCGGCAGCACCAGCTCTCCCAACGCTTTGATGGTGAAGGCCACCTTCCCCAATCTCACCAACCAACTCAAGACCGGCCAGTTTGTGAAGAGCCAAATCATCGTGGGGAACAAACAAGCCCTGGCCGTGCCGGTGCAGGCCGTGTTCATGCAGGCGCAGCAACCCTTCGTTTACGTCACGGTTCCGGTGAGCAAGGCCCTGCCGAAGATCAAGGCCTCCGCCTCCGTGCCAGAGAAGCAGAAGAAAAAGCTCGAGAGCCTTCCCCCCAGCACTCAAATCGTGGTGCAAAAAGCAGTGGAACTTGGTGAATTGCAGAACAATTTCTATCCACTGAAGTCAGGCCTGAACAAGGGTGACACCGTCGTTGTGAGCAAAACAGCCCTGCTCAGCAACGGCATTCCTGTGAAGACCACGAACTGACCGTCCCATGGCCTTCTCCGACAACTTCATTAAGCGGCCGGTACTCACCACGGTCTGCAGCATCCTGATTGTGCTGATGGGCGTGATCGCGATCCCGACTCTGCCGATCGCCAATCTCCCCAACATCGCCCCGCCCCTGATCCAGGTCACCGCCAACTACAGCGGCGCCAATTCCCTGGTCACGGAACAGGCAGTCACCAATCCGCTCGAGCAGCAGATCAACGGTGCACCCGGAGCCTCTTACATCTACTCCACCAGCAACATGGAGGGGCAGAGCATCATCCAGGTCTACTTCGACGAGACCACTGACATCGACATCGACCAGGTGAACGTGCAGAACCGCGTGTCCCTGGCGATGCCCCAACTGCCCAGCCAGGTATCAGCCACGGGTGTCTCCGTGCAGCAGTCGACCCCCTCCATCCTGCTGGCCTATGAGGTGTCCTCAACCGAAGGACAATTCGACTCGGCCTATCTCAACGGCCTGGTGTACCAACAGCTCTATTACCCCCTGGAACGGGTTCCGGGCGTCGCCAACGTGAACATCCTGGGGGGAACCAATCCCGCCTACTGGCTGTTCATCGACCCCGACAAATTGGCAGCGAACAATCTCACCGCCAACCAGGTGGTGGATGCAGTCAAGGCTCAGAACACAACGGCGATCGGTGGTCTTGTGGGTGGGCCACCCGCAGCCGGCGATCAGGCCTACACCTACCCGTTGTTGGTGCAGAACAACGGCAATCTGCTCAGCCTGGAAGACTTCGAGAATCTGATCATCAGCCGCACGGAAACGGGGAATCTTCTTCTGCTCAAAGACGTGGGTGAGGTGCAATACGGCTTCAACAACTACACATCAGCGGCCGTGGATCGCTCGAGCCACGATGCAGTCTCTGTGGCGGTGTTTCAGACCCCGGAAAGCAACGCCCTGGATGTGGCGGATGCCGTGGTGAAACAAATTGACGCCTTTGCAGCGACGGCTCCACCTGGTGTGACCGTGTCGCAGGTGTACAACATTGGTCAATTCATCGAATCGTCCGTGGAGGGCGTCGTCGATGCCCTCGGCCTGGCGATCGTGCTGGTGCTGCTGATCCTTTTCCTCTTTCTGCAGAACTGGCGCGCCACGGTGGTGCCCAGCCTGGCGATCCCTATTTCCCTGGTGGGCACCTTCGCCTTCATCAAGGTGTTCGGATTCTCCATCAACCAACTCACCCTGCTTGGCCTCGTGCTGGCCACCGGTCTGGTGGTGGATGACGCCATCGTGGTGATTGAAGCGGTGTCGAAGAACATCGAATCCGGCATGAAGCCAAGGCAGGCCGCCCTGGCCTGTATGGGAGAGCTGTTCGGTGCCCTTGTGGCCACAGCGCTGGTGCTGATGGCGGTGTTTGTTCCTGTGGCGTTCTACCCAGGAAGCATCGGCATCATCTATCAGCAGTTCGCACTGACGATCGCTTTCTCAATCGCCATCTCCGCGTTTAACGCGCTCACGTTCTCGCCCATGTTGTCGGGCCTGATTCTCAAACCGGGACAGACCGCACCACCGAAAGGCTGGATCTGGCCAGTGGCCGGCGTGATTGTGGGTCTGGCCTTCGGGCGTTTCAGCTCAGCAGCCTTCGGCAACTGGACCTACGTGCTCGGCGTGGTGGTGGGCGGATTGGCAGGGGCGAATCTCTCCTTGATTTTCAGGGTGTTCAACACCAACTTCTCCCGGCTGCAGAACGGCTACTCCCGACTGATTCGCACGCTGATCAAGGCCAGACGCTGGGTGATGGTGACTCTGGCTGGCGGCATTGTGCTCACGCTTTTGGCCTTCACAGCCCTGCCCTCGGCGTTCATCCCCGATGAAGACCAGGGTTACCTGGCGGGCTTTTTCCAATTGCAGAACGGCGCATCGCTCAGCGAGACCCAAAGCTTGGCCAAGGAGATTGCAGCGGTCGTGAACGAGGAGGGCGATGTTCTGAACACCAGCGTGATCAGTGGTTACGGCTTCAACGGCTCCAGTCCCGACCAGGGCACGATCCTGATTGGTCTGAAACCGCTGAGTGAACGGCCGGGCGCGGTGAACAGTTCCTTCGCCATCGCTGATCGACTTAATGCCAAGCTCTCGGCCCTGAACAGCGGCTTGGCGGTGGTGGGACAACCGCCAGCGGTTCCAGGGTTCTCAGCCCAGGGTGGCTTCTACTTCCAGTTCAACGATCTCAGCGGTAATTACAGCTTCAATCAGCTCGATGATCAGGCGCAGACGCTGATCAAGGCCGGAAAAGCCAGTGGCAACTTCTCCAACCTTTACACCCAGTTCATTCCCAGTGCTCCAGCCTTCGGCCTGACGGTGGATCGCGCCGTGATGGGAGCCCTGAATGTGGATTACGAGGAGGCGATGAACACCATCGCCGTGCTGGCCGGTGGCTCCTACACAGGCCTCACCTATGAGGACGGCCAGGTGCGCAATGTGTACGTGCAGGCCGAAGCCGAACAACGCGACGACATTGAAAACATCCTCAGCTACTACGTGAAAAATCGCGATGGCGACATGATCCAGGTGTCGCAGTTCGCGTCATCGGAACTGTCGAGCGCTCCTCCGATCATCAGCCACTACAACCTCTATCGCACAGTGCTGATCCAGGGAGCCCAAGCGGTGGGCAAGAGCTCCGGGCAGGCCCTGAGTTCGATTCAGGCGCTGTTCAAGAAGGAGAACTTCAACAACATCGGCTATGCCTTCACCGGCCTTGCCGCCCTGCAACTCTCCGCCGGCAGCGCCAGTGTGCTCGTGTTCGGCTTCGGCATTCTGATCGTGTATCTGGTGCTGTCGGCCCAGTACGAGAGCTATGTCACTCCGGTGATCATTCTGATGACCGTGCCCCTAGCGATGCTTGGGGCCCTAGCGTTTCTGGCGATCCGCTCCATCGACCTCAACATTTACGCCCAGGTGGGTCTGGTGACCCTGATCGGTCTGGCGGCCAAAAACGGCATCTTGATTGTTGAAGTGGCGGAACAACACCTCGAAGAGGGCATGAGTGCCACCGATGCGGTGATCGCCTCAGCTGAATCGAGACTGCGGCCGATTCTGATGACGGCGATCGCGGCCCTTGCTGGCTTTCTGCCGCTGGTGGTCGCCAACGGCGCCGGTGCCCAAAGTCAGCAATCCCTGGGCACGGTGATCTTCGGCGGACTGGTGGTCGCCACCGTGCTCTCCCTCGGCGTGGTGCCGCCTTTCTACGTGGTGATTAAGGGACTAGAAGAACGCCTCTTCGGCAGCAAGCCAACGGATGGTGATGATGATGGATCCCTCGCCAGTGCCAGCTGACGCGGCGCACTGGACCTGGGAGCAGCCCGATGGATGCGGCCTTGATGTGGCCTGGCGCCGGCAGGGCCAAGGCCAAGACACCAGTGCATCGCCGGCTGTGGTGCTGGTGCATGGCTTCGGTGCCAGCAGCGGCCACTGGCGTCACACCATGCCGTCGCTGGCCGAACGAACCCCCACCTTCGCCCTTGATCTGATCGGCTTCGGCGGCAGCAGCCAGCCAAGGGCCGTGCTTCCCAGCGATCCCGATGCCCAGCGCCAGGCGCCAAGTGATGAAGCGCTTGTGTATGGGTTTGATCTCTGGGCTCAGCAGGTTGAGGCCTTTTGCAGGCAGATCGTGCAACGCCCTGTGCTGCTGGTGGGCAATTCCATTGGCGGTGTGGTGGTACTTCGCGCCGCCCAACGGCTGGGGGCGCACTGCAAGGGCGTGGTGCTGATCGACTGCGCCCAGCGCCTGATGGATGACAAGCAGCTGGCCAGCCAACCGGCCTGGATGGCCTGGATCCGGCCGTTTCTGAAAACCCTGGTGAGCCAGCGCTGGCTGAGCACGGCCCTGTTCCGCAACGCCGCCAGGCCCAGGGTGATCCGCAGCGTGCTCGGCCAGGCCTACCCCAGCGGAGCCAATGTGGACGACGACTTGGTTGACCTGCTGTACCGACCGACGCAGCGATCCGGAGCCGCCGAAGCCTTCCGGGGCTTCATCAACCTCTTTGATGACCACCTGGCTCCGGAGCTGCTGGCCAACCTGGAGCAGCCGGTGCACCTGATCTGGGGCGAACAGGATCCCTGGGAGCCGGTGGCGGAAGCCCAGGATTGGGCTGAGCGCTTTGCCTGCATTCAATCGCTCACAGTGCTGCCCTTGGTGGGACACTGTCCCCACGACGAAGCACCGGAGGCGGTGAACGCCCGGTTGCTGGAGATTCTCACGGCGCAGGGAGCATGAGCGACACCAGCACGCAGGCCCGCCTGGATCAACTGGCCGTCCACTGGAACGAAGCGGAGATCCCCCGGCCCTCTCTCGACCGTTGGCTCGCCCAGTTTGAAGCCGACGACCACAGCATCGCCCTGCGGCTGCTGGAGTGCATCGAGATGCACAGCTGGGCCAGGCTGCTGCGTGAATGCCGGCTGCTGCACCAACGGCTCTGCCGAGACCTGGCCGGCGATGGCTTTGATGTGGCCAGCTTCCGAGACATCGACATCACCCGCGCCTTCGTGTGCAAAAGCGGTGATCTGATTGCCTACGCCTACCGCAAGGCCAACCGCTTGCCGGTGACCTGTTTTCGCAGCATGGACGCACTGCTGGCCGATCCGCCGGCCGACCAGGACCGTCGAGCCCTGGTGGTGCTGGATGACTACATCGGCACCGGATCGCAGTTTCTGTTTCATTTCCTGGCCCGGCAACCGGCCCATCTCAACCTGCTGAAGCGCTACGCCAAGGTGCGGTTGGGGGCAATCGTGGTACACGATGATGCCCGGCAGAAATGGACATTGCTGCAACATCGCTGCTTCCGCGATGTGATGGCAATCGAAGAGCAAGAGCTGGCCTGCATCGATTTCTCCGGAGAACGGGAGCGTCTGATCACCGCCCTGGCCCAGCTCAACTGGAACGATTGCGGCTTGCTGGCCGCCCAAAAAGACTTTCCCGTGACCGCCCATCCGGGTCTCAGCCAAGAGGAACGGCTGGCTCTGCAGCACTTCCTGCGAAAGCAACAGCAAAAGGAAGGATCAGGCACCACCGAGTTTCTATTGGGTCACCACTCGTTCTTCTATGGCGCACCCAATGCCCTGGCGCGAGTGCTGCTCCCCCTGTTCAAACGGGTGGAGGACTTCACCGCCTACGACAGCAAGACTCTCGTTGGATTGCCTGCACCAATCATCGATTACGACATCGACAACCCGCAGGCCATCTCCTATCTCAGGTGAGCTGATTCAACAGAAGCATTGTTGACGCAAGGACCGATCCCAAGAGCCATGGAAGAACACAATCCAAAATCAATCCGGCACATTCCTCAACAGACGATTGAGATTATCCTCTGTGTTGTTCTTTTCTTCATCACCCTGGCACTCACTTGGCCAGGACTTAACCAGGCAGCTGGGTTAATCGGAGAGGAAAGCACCCGCGTATCCATCGCCGCTCAAATCGCTTCAACAGGAAATCTAGATCCTTACTGGTATGGCCATCCAGCAACACTGATTAATTATTTACTCGCACTGATCTACAAAGCTAGCTACGCATTAGACGGGCAAGCTTTTACACGAGAAACATACATCAAGGATCACGAGCAGCTCGTGACGCTTGGCCGCTTAATCTCTCGAATCATTGCAGCATTATGCGCCCCAATGATTTATCTGATGAGCCGAACAATTTTTCCAATTCGCTGGGCGCTTCTGGCAACAGCCATGACCATTTTTAATCCCCTTTTTATCACGCATTCTCATCGCGCCAGATCTGACCACCTGCTCACTCTCATCCTTCTCAGCTCAGGGCTGATCACAGCCTCAAAAGCATCGATCAAACAAAAGCTAATCCCACTCTCCATCCTCTCTGGCCTCGGGCTGACATTTAAATACCTAGCCGCTTCAGTTTTTGCCTCCACCCAGCTTCTCATTGGCCTAAGCTCATCACTGACTCGAAAGCAAAAGCTAGTCAATAGTCTCAAAAGCGTATCAATATTCGCTAGCACAATTCTTCTCACATCACCCTACTTATATCTGCGCTGGCAGACTGCCTACCTTCATTTCTCTGGAGAGGTCAACAAAAAATCAAACTGGGCCCCACTTGCCGCATTGAAAAAATTTCTACTTATTAATGCTTATGGCTACTCCGTGACCGGGATTCTTCTTCTCCTTGGACTCGCCCTCATGTTGCTCGCTCTGCAGCGCAGCAACTTCCAACAAGCTGTACGCAGATCACTGAATCCACATCGCTTCATAGGGATTGCAATCATTTATGCGCCCTTCATAGGCATCGGCTTTGCGGCGAGTACTTACAACTCAACATGGCTGACACCTGCACTCCCCTTCGTATCAGCTTGCATCACAGGCATTCTGAAAATCGGGGTTGACTCAACAGCAACCAAATCCAAGCGGGCTTTAAGAATAGTTTCCTTGATCACAATTGCGGCTATCGCCACCTCCCAGGCCAAAAAAACCTGGGCCATTCATCAACTGAGAGTACAAAATGGCTCCACTCGCAATGCAGAAGCATGGCTAAAATCTCAAGAAACATCTACCGTTCAAACGATTCTTTTTTTACATCCTAAGGATTCTCAAGATGCAGCAGGTGCGTTTCCAAGATTCAACCGCCAGCGCTATCAAGCTTTTATTGCTGCAGAGAATGGAATCATCCGAAGAATCTGCTCAAATTCACCTTATGACTGGATCAATGACAATCCCTCGAAACATCTTATTCATTGTGAATGCTTTCCGCAGCCTGTTTACAGCTCAAAATCTCACAAAACAATAGAAGAGCTTGTCCAAGAGTTTGACTTTGTTATTACATCTGAACGCTACCGAGAGAGTCTCCCAGAATCCACAGAAAAAGAAATTGTATTTTCAGCTCCCAGGAACATCGTGGCTTTAAATTACAGCAAATTTAATTTCCCTCAAGGTGATTCAGGTGCCTGGAAAACAATTATTGTTTATAGGCGATAATAAAATTATAGATTATTGATTTGGCGACCTCGATCAGCAGGCGACGTAAGCCTCCACCTGATCACTGAGGCGACGCAGACCGGCAAGTCCGTCACGCTCCAGGTTGCGAACCCGATCCCGGCTGATGCCGATCACGCGACCGATGCCTGTGAGGCTCATCGGCTCCTCGCCGTCCATCCCGTAACGCATCCGCAGCACACGCTCCTGCAGTTCTGGCAGCTGGCCCAGCAGATCTCTCAGGTCACCCTTCAGGCACTCACCTTCCACCTGCTCACTCGGCAGCTCTCCATCACCGGCCAATAAGTCCAGCAGCTCCGTGTCATCCCCATCGCCCACCTTCATCTCCAGGCTCACCGGCTGACGGGCACGGCACATCAGCTCCTTCACCTCGTCCTCGGGAAGCTCCACAAATGCCGCCAGCTCCGTCACTGATGGCGTCCGCCCTAAGTCCTGGCTCAGTTCACGCTGCCCTTTCTTCAGTTTGTTCAGCATCTCGGTGATGTGGATCGGCAGCCGGATCGTCCGGCTCTTCTCCGCAATCGCCCGCGTGATTCCCTGGCGGATCCACCAGTACGCATAGGTGCTGAATTTGTAGCCCCGTGTTGGGTCGAACTTCTCCACACCACGCACCAAACCAATCGTTCCCTCCTGGATCAGATCCAGCAGCTCCATGTTCCGCTTGGTGTATTTCTTGGCCACGCTCACCACCAGGCGCAGATTCGCCGCCACCATCCGCTCTTTAGCGCGGCGGCCCGCCTGCAGCTTGCGCTTCAGTTGCACCGCGCTCAATCCCGCTGCTTTGGCCAGCTCCGCTGCAGGCACGGCTTCTCCACCGCGCTTCTCCTGCAGCTCTGCTTCTGTGGCCTCAAGCTCCATCAGCTCCTGCACCTGACGGCCCAAGGTGATCTCCTGCTGATGGCTCAGCAACGGCACCCGGCCGATGTCGCGCAGATAGGAACGCACCAGGTCGACATCCGTGCTGGATGAACGAGAGGCCATCGACTTGGTCGGAGCACTCTTGGTGGGCTGCTGACTACTGGAAGCCGACTTAACGGACAGCGCAGGAATGGTGATTGAAGCTGCGGCGAGGGGGGGAGCCATATCGCTTCTTTGAGTTGTGTGAAGCGTACTCCTAAGAAACGTAAACGAGCTCTCAGAAAAGAGCTGCAGCCAAGAAATGAGCAGAAATACCTGTGGACTGAAGCAGCTGGGGCATATGCACGAGCAACCACTGCGCTGTTTGCAGATAGATCAGAGTCCCCACCACATCGGTGCAGGTGGTGATGAAGGGCGTGGACATCAAGGCCGGATCCAGCCCCATCCGATCGAACAGCAGTGGGAAACCGGCTCCGGCCGTGGCCGCCAGGGTGGTAATGGCCAGAAGGCTGGTGCCCACAGACAGACCCACCAGCGGACTCTCCCCTCGCCACCAGGCAAAGGGCACCACCAGGATCATCATCAGCACTCCCAGCAAGAATCCTGCCGTGGCCTCACGCACCACAGCCTTGATGCGCCCGAGGGAGGCGATGCTCTGGGTGCTCAGACCGCGGATCACCACAGTGGAGCTCTGAGCGCCCACATTGCCGCCGGTGCCCGCCAGCAAGGGAATGAATGCCGCCAGTAGCACCACCTCCTTGAGCACCTGCTCGTTGAGAGCAATCACTTCCGATGTGAAGAAGCTGGCCACCACGAGCACCGAGAGCCACACCACCCGGCGGCGGGCCACGGTGAACAGATTGCTCTGGAAATAATCGTCTTCGTCGCCGGCTTCCACAGCGCCGGCGGCGTAGAGGTCGCGGGTGGCCTCCTGTTCGATCACATCGATCACGTCATCCACGGTGACGATCCCCACCAAGCGTCGCTCCCGATCCACCACCGGCACCGCCAGAAAGTCGTAGCGCTGAATCGCCCTGGCCACGTCTTCCTGATCTGTATCGGTGCCCACGCTCACCACCTCCCGGGTCATCACATCACCGATCCGGTCTTCAGGGTCGGCTGTGACCAGATCACGCAGGGACAGGATGCCCGTGAGATGTCGCTCTCCATCAGTGACGTAGAGGCTGTAGATCGTTTCGGTCTGACGCGCCCGCCGGCGCACGATCGTGAGCGCCTGGGCCGCACTGTGAAACTCCTTGAGATCGATGTATTCCGTCGTCATCAGACGGCCGGCGGTCTCCGGGGCGTACCCCAGCAGCTGAGCCGTGACTTTGCGCTCCGCCGGGCTGAGCTCCGCCAGCAGACGGCGCACCACCTTGGCGGGGAGTTCATCGAACAACCGAACCCGGTCGTCCGGAGACATCTCCTCGACCAGCTCCAACACCTCGCCGGAGCGCAGCCGTTCCAACAGGCTCTGCTGCACCGCTGGATCGAGATACTCGTACACCTCGATCGCTTCATCTTTGCTGAGCAACCGAAAAGCCAAAGCCTGAAGGGTGCGCGGCAGGCTGCCGATCGCTTCGGCGACGTCCACGGGCTGCACGGGCGCCAACAGCATCTTGACGCCGTCGTAATTGCCCACGCTGAGCATGGATTCCAACTGGCGGGTCACCACCTCCGCTAGCACCGGTGCTTGATCCATGCCCCGTGCCCAGCAATCCCAAGTGTATGTCGGTTCCGGAGGGTTATCGTCTGCGCCGAATGCTTCGTTCCGCCATGGCTCCCAGCGTCAGCAACGTGTCCGTCCGTACCCCCGACGGCAGTGAAAAATCCCTCGGCAGCTATGCAGGCCAAGTGCTGCTGATCGTGAATGTGGCCAGCCGATGCGGATTCACCAAGCAGTACGCCGGTCTGCAGACCCTGCAGGACACCTTCGGACCCCGCGGCCTGCGAGTGCTGGGCTTCCCCTGCAACGATTTCGGCGCCCAGGAGCCCGGCACCCTGGATGAGATCAAGAGCTTCTGTTCCACCACCTACGGCGCCAGCTTCGAGCTGTTCGACAAGGTGCACGCCACCGGCAGCACCACCGAGCCTTACACCACCCTCAACCAAACCGAGCCGGCCGGTGATGTGGCTTGGAATTTCGAAAAGTTCCTAGTGGGCAAGGACGGCACGGTGCTGGCCCGCTTCAAGAGCGGTGTGGCCCCTGAGGACGCCGAACTCAGCGCTGCGATTGAGGCGGCTCTGCAGGCCTGAGCCAGCGGACGCTGACGCTGCGGCCAAGCCCAAGCCCAAGGGCTGCGCCACCCAGGCCCAGCCCGAGGGTGGCGCCGATCAGACCGATCGCGGCTGTGGGCTGCCCCGCTGCGATCAGACTGACGCAATCCACCATCCAGCTGCTGAAGGTGGTGAGCGATCCACAGAAGCCAATCCCGATCAGCAGCTGCAGCCGCGGCCGGTAGGGAAGCCCAAGCAGTAACCCCAGCACCAGAGATCCGAGCACATTGGCCAGCAGGTTGCGATCGGGTGCCAGCACAGACAGCTGCCAGCGCAAGAGAGCACCGGGAATGGCACCCAAGGCCACCAGCAGCAATTCCTGAATCTCCTGCCGTGCCGTGGGCTGGAATTGTTCAGCCATCAGCCAAACCCAGGCCGTAGCCACCAGAGGCCACCAACAGACCGGCCAGCACCGACCCGGCCGTGAGCAACAGCGCTTCTCCCCACTGGCGAGCGCGCAGGGTGACCAGCACCTCCACAGCAAAGGTGGAGAAGGTGCTGAGGCTGCCAAAGAAACCAACGCCGATCAGCAGAATCAACGACGACGTCGAGCCAGGAGGTTCGCAGCGGCCGGACGTCTGCAAACCGAGCACCAGCCCCAAGGCGAAGGCCGCCACCAGATTCACCAGGAAGGTGCCCCAGTGCTTGCGCGGCACCATCGGCTCGAAGTGATTCACCACCCGCAGGCGCAACCAGGCCCCGGGGACGGCACCTAAACCCACAAGGAGCGCCTGGGAGGGAACGATGTCAGCCATGAATCCAACCGCGTTGCCGGTCAGTCCCTCCAGGGAAGGCCGGATGGGACGCCACCTGCACTTGAATCCAATCGCGACCATCGGCGCTGCGCCAGTGACGCAACAATTGCAATGGGGTGCCAATCTCCAGACGACGCAGGGCTGGAGCCGATAAGCCAGGCCCGGCTTGAAGCAGACAATCACTGCCACTGAGTAAGGGCCCTTCGCCATCCTGACGGCGGATCTGGGGCAGACGCCGTTCGGCTCCACCGGCCGGTAAGGCCGCAGGACCCAGCAAGGCCACACCCAGCAGCCAGCCCCAGCGGAGCACGGAGGTAGCGGAACGGGGCATCAGATGTCGAGGGCCGCCATATCGAGCTCGGCGCTGTGGGTTTCGATGAATTCGCGGCGCGGGGCCACCTTGTCACCCATCAGGATCGTGAAGATGCGGTCGGCCTCGAGTGCATCTTCAATCTCCACCCGTTTCATGGTGCGGGTGGTGGGATCCATCGTGGTTTCCCAAAGCTGCTGGGGCATCATTTCACCAAGGCCCTTAAAACGCTGGATGTTGTAGTTGGCTTTCTCGCCAAATCCTTCCAGGGTTTTCTGAAGCTCCGATTCGTTGTAGCAATAAGTGTGATTCTTACCGCGCTCCACCTTGTAGAGGGGCGGGCAGGCGATGTAGATGTAACCACCTTCCACCAGTTCTTTCTGATAGCGGTAGAAGAACGTGAGCAACAAGGTGCGGATGTGGGCACCATCCACATCCGCGTCGGTCATGATCACGACGCGGTGATAGCGAAGGTTTTTAACATCGAAATCTTCTCCCTTAATCCCCAGGCCAAGGGCCGTGATCAGAGCCTGAATCTCCGTGTTCTTGTAGATCTTGGCGTCATCGGTTTTCTCAATATTGAGAATCTTTCCGCGCAGAGGCAGGATTGCCTGGAAGCGTCGATTGCGGCCCTGTTTGGCTGAGCCACCAGCCGAATCTCCCTCCACGATGTAGATCTCAGATTCGCTGGGATCGCGGGAGCTGCAATCAGCAAGTTTGCCGGGCAAGGTTGAACTCTCCAGCACGCTCTTGCGCCGCACCAGCTCACGGGCGCGTCGGGCGGCTTCGGCAGCATTGAAGGCCTGGATCGCCTTCTCCAGGATCATGTCGATCACACCCGGGTTGAACTCCAGGTACTGACTCAGGGACTCGCCCACCAGGCTGTCCACGATGCCGCGCACTTCGGTATTGCCGAGCTTGGTTTTGGTCTGCCCCTCAAACTCCGGCTCGGGCACTTTCACCGACAGCACGGCCGTGAGGCCCTCGCGGATGTTTTCACCGGCGAGGTTGGAATCCGACTCCTTGCGCTTGCCGCGCTTTTTGGCGAACGTGTTGAGCGTGCGGGTGAGCACGGTTTTTAACCCCTCAATGTGTGTGCCCCCGTCCACGGTGCGGATGTTGTTGGCAAAGCCCAGGATGCTGTCGGAATAGGCATCCACACACCACTGCAGCGCCGCCTCAACAGACACCCCGTCTTTCTCGGCATTCACATAGATGATCTCGGGATGAAGGGGATCCTTCTCCGCATTCATATAAGCGACGTATTCCTTGATGCCGCCCTCATAGAAATAGATCTCTTCGTGAGGGTTGCCTTCGGCATCGCGAGCGCTCTCGCGCTCGTCACGAAACACGATGCGCACCCCGCCATTGAGATAGGCCAGCTCACGCAGGCGAGCCGAAAGGGTGGCGTAATCAAAAACAATGCCGACGGTGAAAATCTGAACGTCAGGCTTGAAGCACACGCTGGTGCCGGTGAGGCCTTCCTCGTCTGCCGGCTGGGGCTCGGAGACCAGGCTGCCGATCGGAGCGCCGCGCTCAAAGCGCTGACGGTGCACCTGGCCCTGACGGCGCACGGTGACTTCCACCCATTCACTGAGGGCGTTGACCACCGACACGCCCACCCCGTGCAGGCCGCCGGACACCTTGTAACCACCGGCGCCGAATTTGCCGCCGGCATGGAGCACGGTGAGCACGGTTTCCAGAGCGCTCTTGCCGGTGCGGGGGTGGACGTCCGTGGGGATCCCGCGTCCATTGTCGGTGACGGAGGCGGAGCCGTCCTCCCCAAGCACCACCTTGATCTCCGTGCAATGCCCAGCGAGGGCCTCGTCCACCGAGTTGTCCACCACCTCATACACCAGGTGGTGAAGTCCACGCGGCCCTGTGGAGCCGATGTACATGCCCGGGCGCTTGCGGACGGGCTCAAGGCCCTCGAGCACCTGAATCTGTTCGGCACCGTAGGCCGCTTGAACTTTCGCGGCTTCGCTCATGCGATTTAGGTCGGCCAGGCTTCCTGTCAGGCTGAATCTACCACCGGCGTGCCAGAGGCGCTCACAGAGGCCTCTGAGGCGTCATTTTTCCTGGGGGTGCACCCCCTTTGATGTGCGATGCCTCACACCAGCCCTGAGACGGAGGCCCGAAACAACAGCAATGCCCCCCTCGTGGTGGTGCTGCTCGGCCCCACCGCCAGCGGCAAAACCGCCCTCGCTCTAGAGCTGGCCGAGCGCTTCGCCCTGGACATCATCAATGTGGATTCCAGGCAGCTCTACCGGGAGATGAGCATTGGCACCGCCAAGCCCAGCCCGGAGCAACAGGCCCGCATCTGCCACCATCTGCTCGACCTGCGCGATCCCGACCAACCGATCACTTTGCAGGAATTTCAGCAGGAAGCGCTGCAGGCCGTGAACCACAGCCTGGCCACCCGCGGCGCCGCCTTTCTGGTGGGCGGCAGCGGCCTTTATCTCAAAGCGCTCACCGGCGGCCTGCGTCCCCCCGCCGTGGCGCCCCAGCCGGCGCTGCGCCGGCAATTGGCACACCTGGGGCAACCGCTGTGCCACCAGCTGCTAACGCGCGCTGATCCTGAGGCGGCCGTGCGCATTGCCAGCGCTGATGCGGTGCGCACCCAACGCGCCCTGGAGGTGCTCTATGCCACGGGAGCGCCGATGAGCGGCCAGACCAGTGCCAGCCCGCCGCCCTGGCGCGTGCTGGAGCTGGGACTCAATCCCGCCAACCTGCGCCAGCGCATCAGTGAACGCACCCAGGCGCTGTACAACCAGGGATTGGTGGAAGAAACCCGCCATCTGCGCGAGCGCTACGGCGCAGACCTGCCCCTTCTGCAGACCATTGGCTATGGCGAGGCCCTGCACGTGCTCGACGGCACGCTCAGCCTTCAAGCAGCGATCGCCCAAACCACCCGGCGCACCCAGCAATTCGCCAAACGCCAACGCACCTGGTTCCGGCGCCAGCACCAGCCCCAGTGGTTGCCCGATGACAATCCCCTGAGTGAAGCCGGACGCCTGATCGAGGCGGGTCTAGGGTGAAGAATGCAACCGCGGCGGGTTCTCTTTCCAACGGCCCGCGGCCCCTTTCCTCACTGAATGCCACCACGTCCCCGTTTTGACCGCCGTGCTCCCGTCCGGGAGCTCCCCAACATCAACGACCGCATCAGCTACCCCCAGCTTCGGGTGGTGGATGCCGACGGCACCCAGTTAGGGGTCATCGACCGGGAGAAAGCGCTGGAGGTGGCGCAGGAACGGGAGCTCGATCTGGTGCTGGTCAGCGAAAAGGCCGATCCGCCGGTGTGCCGGATCATGGATTACGGCAAATACAAGTTCGAACAGGAGAAAAAGGCCAAGGAGGCCAAGAAGAAATCGCACCAGACCGAAGTCAAAGAGGTCAAGATGCGTTACAAGATCGATCAACACGATTACGACGTGCGGATCGGTCAGGCCCAGCGTTTCCTCAAAGCGGGCGACAAGGTGAAGTGCACCGTGATCTTCCGCGGCCGGGAGATTCAGCACACAGCGCTGGCGGAAACCCTGCTGCGCCGGATGGCCAAGGATCTTGAAGAGCCGGCTGAGATCCAGCAGCCCCCGAAACGGGAAGGCCGCAACATGATCATGTTCCTGACACCGCGGAAGACGCCGCTGGTGAAAAAGGACGACAAGGAGGAGAGCGCCACTCGGGCCGTGCGCACGATCACGGCGCCGCCCCGGCCCACCGCCGCCCGGCTTGCGAGCAAGCCCGCGGGCAACGGCTAACCCTGTCGATACAGGATCTCGAACAGCAAGGCCAGTGGGAACAGGCCTGGTTGCTGCTCAAGCAGCAATGGCTAGCCAAGGGATGTTGCACGGCCGATCACTGGCATCAGGCCGGACGCTTGCTGCAGCGTCTTGGCCGTCAAGCGCAAGCGCGACGGGCTTACCAACGGGTCCTGGAGCTCGAGCCCCAACGTCCACGCACCTTCAGCAACCTGGTGCTGCTGGAACTGGATGCGCTCCAGGCGGATGCGGCCAATCATTGGCTGCAACGGGGTCTGGCGTTACCAGACCTGAATGATGCCGATGCCGAACTGCTGCATGCAGCGGGATGCGACCTGCGCCTGTTTCAGCGCCGTCCATCAGAAGCTCTGGATCTCTGCAACCGGCAGCTACAACGACAGCCTTCGGTGACAGCCTTAGCCAACCGTGCCCTGTGCCTCCAGCAGCTCGGCCGCAAACCTGAGGCCATTCACAGCCAGGAGCAGGCCCTGCGGCTGCATCTGCAGCTTCAGGCACCCGAACTTGCCTCACAACCCTTCGAGCAGCTGGTGGGAACGCCCTGCCGGGATCTGGAGGCTTCGATTCAGCTGCAACGGCAATTGCTCAATCTGGGCATCTACCGCCTGCAGGCGGACGGCTTCGACCAAGCGGCACAGACGCTTCTGCTCGCAGGCCTCAGCAACGAGCGAGCCGCGTTTCTCGACCATCGGCGTCAAGCGACGTTGTGGAAGGGAGAGCTCTGCCAGCGGCTGATCCTCTGGGATGACCAGGGTTTCGGTGACGCCTTGCAAAGCGTGGGCTGGGTGTCTGCTGCGGCCCAGCGTTGCCAGCACCTGGAGCTGCAGGTGCGCCCTGCTCTGATCCCTTTGCTCGAGCAACGACTGCATCGCGAGCAGAACGTGACCATCAGCCCCTTGAACGGGGCACAACCTCCCTGGGGGGCCGCCGACAGCAGACAACTGGCACTGTTTTATCTGCCCTTTGTTCTCAAGCGATGGACGCCGGCCTCCCCCCCGCGGCTGGGCTATCTCAAGCGCTTGCGCACTGATCACAGCAAGCGGCCTCGCATCGGGCTGCTCTGGAACGCCGGGCGACACCGCACGCCAAGAGCAGAACGCAACGCACGGATCAGGGATGTTCCTTTCGATCAACTCTGGTCTGACTTGGGGGACCTACTCAACGCAGACAACCTCGATCTGGTGAGCCTGCAACTGGACCAGGACAACCGTGATGCCGTGGACCAATGCACAGGGGGGGCGATGGCCTGGCCCCTGGCATCACCCTGCTGGCTGCAAACGGCACGGGTGATGGACAACCTGGATGCGGTGATCTGCGTGGACACCTCCATCGCCCATCTGGCCGGTGCCATGGGAGTGCCAACCCTGCTGATGCTGGGCGATCCCTGTGACTGGCGCTGGGGAGCTGATGGGGACGCGACATTTCTCTACAGCGCGATGAGGCTAGTGCGCTGCCCATCACCAGGGGCCTGGAAACCCATGCTCGAGGCTGCCCGTTCCCACTTGATCGCCCTTCTCAGGCAGCGCGGAACGGCGTAAAAGCAAACTCCAACCCGAAGAATCACGGCCAAGAACTTGGGCCAGTTGCATCTCGCTACAGCTCATATCGAGCCCAGGAGCCGTGCGCACAAACAGAAGCAAAACCAGTCTAGAACGTATTCGTTACGCTACAGCCGCAAAATCGTTACGGAAACGCGTCAATAATGTTGCATCTCCGGATGAATGCACATCCGGAAAAACTGGCATAGGGACACAGACCACCCAGGCAATTGTCACCAAGCCTTCCTGTCCTTAGGGTGGCCGCATTCCGACCTGGCCCACCGGCGTGCGATTCCACATTCAGCAGGAAAGCGACATCCCGGCGTCGACCCAGCTCTACAACCAGATCTGCTTCGCGATCGCGGCCCGGCACTACCCCCCTGGGCATCGCCTGCCCAGCACCCGGCAGCTGGCCATGCAGACCGGCCTGCACCGCAACACCATCAGCAAGGTGTACCGCCAGCTGGAAACCGATGGTGTGGTGGAAGCCATGGCCGGCTCGGGCATCTACGTGCGCGACCAGCAGAAGCCCCGGGAGATCCGCACACCGATGAGCCCGCGCAACCGGGGGGTGACCGACCTCGACCGGGAAGTGCGCAAATGCGTGGACGGATTGCTGAACGCCGGCTGCACTCTTCAACAAACCCGTGATCTGCTCACCCGGGAAATCGACTGGCGCCTGCGCTGCGGTGCCCGGGTGCTGGTCAGCACCCCCCGAGAAGACATCGGCGCCTCGATGCTGATCGCCGAGGAACTGGAACCCTGCCTGGACGTGCCGGTGGAAGTGGTGCCAATGGAGGAACTTGAAAGCGTGCTGGAGAGCGCCAGCAACGGCACGGTGGTGACCAGCCGCTATTTCCTGCAGCCGGTGGAGGAACTCGCCAAACAGCACGGAGTGCGGGCCGTGGCGGTGGACCTCAACGACTTCCGCGCTGAACTGGCCATGCTCAAGGAGCTGCGGGGCGGCAGCGTGGTGGGTCTGGTAAGCATCAGCCCCGGCATCCTGCGGGCGGCTGAGGTGATCCTGCACAGCATGCGCGGCAACGAGCTGCTGCTGATGACCGCCACCCCCGATGTGAACAGCCGCTTGCTCGCCCTACTGCGGGCCTCCAGCCATGTGCTCTGCGACCGTCCCAGCCTGCCGCTGGTGGAACAGAGCCTGCGTCAGAACCGCTCACAACTGATGCGCATGCCCCAGGTGCACTGCGCCGAGAGCTACCTGAGCGCCGACACCATCGAACTGCTGCGCAAGGAAATCGGCCTGCAAACCGCCTGATGGCGTTCAACTGCCACAATGGCGCCGACTAGCGCTGAGGGCGCGGCGGACAGGCATGTTGAAGCACATCCGCGCCGACCTGGCGATCATCCGCGAGCGGGATCCAGCGGCCCGTGGCCCGCTGGAAATTTTGCTGTGTTACCCGGGCTTTCAAGCCCTGAGCCTGCACCGGCTCAGCCATCGGCTCTGGCGCTCCAGGCTCCCCTTGAAGCTGGCAGCCCGCCTGCTCAGCCAACTCGGCCGCAATCTCACCGGTGTGGAGATCCATCCCGGCGCCAGGATCGGCCATGGCGTGTTCATCGACCACGGCATGGGCGTGGTGATCGGCGAAACCGCCGAAGTGGGTGACCGCTGCCTTCTGTACCAAGGGGTGACCCTGGGGGGCACGGGCAAAGACCACGGCAAACGCCATCCCACCCTGGCCAACAACGTGGTGATCGGCGCCGGTGCCAAGGTGCTAGGCGCGATCAAAGTGGGCGCCAACACCCGAATCGGCGCTGGATCGGTGGTGGTGCGCGACGTGGAAGCCGATTGCACGGTGGTGGGAATTCCCGGACGCGTAATCCACCAAAGCGGCGTGCGCATCAACCCTCTCGCCCACTCCGCGCTTCCGGATGCGGAAGCGAATGTGATCCGCAACCTGATGGAGCGGATCGATCAGCTCGAGGGGCAAGTGCGAAGCCTGCAGGACAATCTCCGCACCATGGCCGCCGCCAGCGGTCGCCCCCTGCGAGAAGTGCGCACCGGCAAAGCCCAGAATCTCAAGGACCGGGAGATCCTCGAGTTCCTGGGGGATTAAAAGAGGCTCCCTGGCCTCAGGCCGTTGTTCGCTGGCTCGCCGACTGCCCTGCAGGCGGTGCGGGCTGGAACATGAACATGGAATAGATCACGTTGCGGCGCATGTTGGTCATCATGTCCAGGAACATGTCGTAGCCCTCGTTCTTGTATTCGATCAGGGGGTCCTTCTGGCCGTAGCCGCGTAGACCCACCGACTCGCGCAGGGCATCCATCGACTGCAAATGTTCGCGCCAGAGGGTGTCGATCTGCTGAAGAATGAAGAAGCGCTCTGCTTCGCGCATCAGGCCCGGACGCTGGTCTTCGATCTGGCCCTCCTTGAGGTCGTAGGCATTGCGCAGTTGCTCCTGGAGAAAGGCCTTGAGCTCCTCCATCGACAGGCCCTGGAGCTGATCGGGCTGGAGGTCGTCGAGCAGATACACAAACTCCTGCACCTTGCTCACCAGCTGGCTCACGTCCCATTCTTCCGGCGGCAGATCCGGATTCACGTAGGCCTCCACGATCTCGTTCATGGTGCGCTCGCCATAACCCACCACCTGCTTTTTGAGCTCACGGCCCTCCAGCACCCGGCGTCGCTCGGAATACACCGCCTTGCGCTGGTTGTTCATCACCTCGTCGTACTCGAACACCTGCTTGCGGATGTCGTAGTAGTACGTCTCCACCTTTTTCTGGGCCCCCTCAAGGGAGCGGGTGAGCATGCCCGATTCGATCGGCATGTCTTCCTCCACCCGGAAGGCATTCATCAATCCAGCCACCCGGTCGCCCCCGAAGATGCGCAGCAGGTTGTCGCCGAGGGAGAGGAAGAAACGGGTGGAGCCCGGGTCACCCTGACGGCCCGCCCGGCCGCGCAACTGGTTGTCCACCCGGCGGGATTCATGGCGCTCGGTGCCGATCACGTGCAAACCACCGGCCTCACGCACCCGCTGCTCTTCCTGCTTCACCACGTCGTCGTATTCCCCCTTCACCCGGGCGATGGCCGCACGCAGGGCGGCAATGGCGGGGTCGTCGGTGGGGGCTTTCTCTGCCGCGGTGGCGATGTGGTCTTCCAGTTCGATCACCGTGAGCGCCCGGTCGCCCCAGGCCTTGACCAGATCCTTGGCCAGATCGGCCAGAGCCTGATCGGTGTCTTCCGTGAGCTGACAGGGATAGAGGCTGCCGATGGCCCGGGCCTCACTGGGGGCATGGCCATGGGGGCCGCTGGCGGGAGCTGCCTTGGCAGCAAAACCGCCGCCACCCTCAGCGCCACTGCGCTGCAGGGGCACGGGCGGCCGGTGGCCTTCTTCGGGACGCACAAGCCTGGAGAGCAGCACCTCCCGCAGCTTGAGGCGGGCCATGTAATCGCTGTTGCCGCCAAGAATGATGTCGGTGCCACGGCCGGCCATGTTGGTGGCGATGGTCACCGCCCCGGAGCGTCCGGCCTGGGCCACGATCTCGGCTTCCCGCTCCACGTTCTCGGGTTTGGCATTGAGCAGGTTGTGGGGAATGTCCTCTTCCGCCAGCAGGGCACTGAGCAGCTCACTCTTTTCCACACTGGTGGTGCCCACCAGCACCGGACGGCCCTGTTGGTGCACCTCCGCGGTTTCCTTGGCCACGGCCCGCCACTTGGCCTCTTCGGTTTTGTACACCTGGTCCACCCAGTCCTGGCGGGCCCGCACCCGGTTGGTGGGCACGATGGTGGTTTCGAGCTTGTAGGTCTTCTCGAACTCGGTTTCCTCGGTTTTGGCCGTGCCGGTCATCCCAGCCAGGCGGGGGTAGAGCAGGAAGAAGTTCTGGTAGGTGATCGAGGCCAGGGTCTGGGTTTCCGGCTGGATCGGCAGGGCTTCCTTGGCTTCGATCGCCTGGTGCTGGCCGTCGCTCCAGCGACGCCCCGGCATCACCCGGCCGGTGAATTCATCCACGATCACCGCTTCGCCGTCGCGCACGATGTAATTCACATCGCGGGTGAACAGATCCTTGGCCTTGAGGGCGTTGGTGATGTAGTGGGCCCAGGGATCCTGGGGGTCGTAGAGGTCGGCCACGCCGATCATCTGCTCCGCCTTGGCAAAGCCCTCATCGGTGAGGGTGCAGCTGCGCTGCTTCTCATCCACTTCGTAGTCGCCCTCGGGATCGATCCCGTCCTTGCCCATCTCGGCGGCCCTGGTGAGGGCTGCGGCCACTTCCGCCGCCTTCTGATACTTCTCCTGGGGCCGCTCCACCTGGCCGGAAATGATCAGGGGGGTGCGCGCCTCATCGATCAGGATCGAGTCGACTTCATCGATCACGCAGTACTGGAACTCCCGCTGCACCACCTCGTTGATGTCGGCGGCCATGTTGTCGCGCAGGTAGTCGAACCCGAGCTCGGAGTTAGTGGCGTAGGTGATGTCGCAGCCGTAGTTGCGGCGGCGCTCAGCAGGGGTCATGTCCTGCTGGATCAACCCCACCGAGAGGCCCAGGAAACGGTGCACCTGCCCCATCCACTCGGCATCACGGCGGGCCAAGTAGTCGTTCACGGTGACCACGTGCACGCCGCGGCCGGTGAGGGCATTGAGGAAGCTGGGCAGGGTGGCCACGAGGGTTTTGCCCTCGCCGGTTTTCATCTCCGCGATCTGGCCCTCATGCAGCACCATGCCGCCGATCAGCTGCACGTCGAAATGGCGCATGCCCAGCACGCGCTTGCCGGCCTCACGCACCACGGCAAACGCCTCCGGCAGCAGCTCATCAAGCACAGGCCGCTGCTGGTCGAGGCTGCCGGCGTTGTCGAGGCGCTGACGGAACTCAGCGGTGCGCCGGCGCAGGTCGTCGTCGCTGAGGGGCGCCACCTCCTCCTCGAGGAGATTGATGTCGGACACGATCGGCTGATAGCGCTTCAGCTTGCGGGCATTGGGATCACCCAGCAGCAGCTTGAGCATGGAAGGCGCTAAATCGTCTGCGCGCCAGCCTACTGAGGTCTCTCAGCAGGGATACTGCGGCCATCCGTACCGCACAACGTTCATGGCACGCCTGGAGCAGGCCCTGCAGCTGCGCCGGCTCAGCCGGTCACTGAGCATCTGCAGCAACGACCCTGACGTACCTGCACGTCGGGTGATGAAGGCGTTGCGAGGCCTGGGAGCCGGACGCCCGCGGCTTCTCAAGGGATTGCGGGCCGGTGGTCGTGTTGGCCTCGACCTCAGTAGTCACCATCCCAAGCTGCGTTTGTGGTCGGCCGCTGCCGGCCACCCGAAGGCCGGATGTGGCGACGCTCTTGAGCTCCTGCAAATGCTTCAGAGCACCGAGGCCTGGCATCAGGCGGGCGAGACCCTTAGGCGAGAAGCCGCCAACCGTCGCCTGCAGCTGTGGAACCACCGGGGCCGCCTGAAGCATGCAGACGCCGTGCTGGCGCACCTGCGGCAGCACCCCCAGGCCCCCCTGTTTTTCTGGCACCACTACGACCGACGAGGGCTGCTGCCTCGCAGTTGGATGGCGGTGTTCCAAGGGCTGAAGGCCGCGGGCTGGTGCGTGGTCGTGTCCAGCTCCGAGCTGGCTGCAGAGGCTCTGGACGCCTTGCAACACCAAGGGATTCCAGTGCTGCTGCGAAACAACATCGGGCTCTGCCTCGGGGCCTACCGGGACTTCTGCTGCCTGCTGAACGAAAGCAGCGACCTGACCAGAGCACGAGCCACGCTGGTGCTGGCCAACGACAGCACCCTGCCGGTAGGAGGGGCCAACGCCTTCCTGCGCACGCTCAGCTTGATGGCGGATGAACAGGATCCAGCGCTCGGTCAACTGAGCGGGATCACCGATTCCGTTGAACGGGATCGTTACCACGTGCAGTCCTATCTATTGATGGGCAATGCACGGCTGATTCAAGCGCCCGCCTGGGAACAGTTCTGGAGAGAGTTCCCGATCAACGGCAGCAAGGATGATCTGATCAACCAAGGCGAGCTGGGACTCAGCCAGGCGTTGTTGCAGGCGGGATTCACGGTGAAAGCCCGCTTTTCTCTGATTCATATGTTGCTGGATGAATCCACCACCCATGGGGAACTGGCCCGTTTCGAGGTGCGCGAACCTCGCGAGGTCAACCTGAGCCTGTTCGCCTGGCAGTCACTGCTGAAGCAGGGCTGTCCCTTGCTCAAAAAGCAGGTGCTCTTCAACCTGCCCCTGCGTCAAACGCTCCCACTTCCCCTTAGCGAACTGAAGCCTTATCTCGGGCCTGACGACGACGGCCTGCGCGCAGACCTCGAAGACCTGCTGCGGTCCCGCTACTTGAACCCTTGATAAAGTCGCCTTCAAACGATCCTTCTTAATGCGGCTGTCCATCCTGGTGGTTTCAAGGACAGCAGCGCTGATCAATCGCCTTTGCGACAGCCTGGATGCTGCCTGCAGCCTGGCACCTCTCGACGTTGAAATCCTCTGCTCCTGGAACGGCAGCGATGCTGAGGAAGCGCAGATCCGCAACAGCAGCCGTTACGACTTTCACATTGCCCGCAGAGTGCCTTATCACTTCGCCGGCAACATGAATGGGTTGGCGGCGCGCGCCGGCGGCGAGGTGTTGATGCTCGCCAATGATGATCTGATTCTCGATCGCGATTGTGTTGACGCTGCTCTGAGCGTTCTCAAGCAACAGCCAGAGGTAAGTCTGGTGGGAGCCGTGCTGCGCGATCAACAGGGGCGGCTGACGCACGCGGGCATCAATTTCGACTCCAGGGGTTCTGCCTATCACCTGCTCGATCGCTTGATTCCCGCCGATCGACCCGAGGTCACGCCCACAGGACCGGTGGCGGCCGTCACCGGCGCCCTGCAGTGGATCCGTCGCGATGACTTCCAAAGGGTGCGGCTGAATGAGCACTACAAGGTGTGCGGGGAGGACGTGGAGCTTTGTCTGGATGTGCAGCAGACCCTCGGCCAGCAGGTCTGGCTGAGTGGAGGGTCGTGTGCGATCCATGAATCCGAGAGCACCCGCAGCACCCAGGAAGGACAGGCCGGCAATAGTGAAGACCTCACCCGTTTGCGAGCGCGCGTGCGCGCGTTCCTGAACCAAGCCACCCCAGCGCAGCTGCAGCTGTTTCTGCAGCAGCAGCAATGGGAGTCACATCAACTGCGGGAGATCGTGATCCATCAACTTCCCGAACTTCTGGCCAGGGTGCATGAGCTGGAACCCCTCCAGGCCGAAGTAGACCGTCTTCGCAGCATCGAAGACCAGATCAAGGATCTTGAGGAGGAATTGCGTGGTCGAGACCTGGTGCTGATGGATCTCAGGGAAGAACGGCTGCGCCTTAAGCAACGCAACGAGGCTGTGTCGCGATGACCAGTACATCCCCCATGCCGTCATCCCATTCCCTGCATGGTCTTCGGCTGGTTGTGACAGCCATCGATCTCGAGCAGAGCGAGCACCGCGGCATTGCCGTGTACAGCAAAGGTGTGCTTCGCGCCCTGAAACGAGCCGGCGCTGAGGTATGGCTGCTCACCCAATTTGATCCACCGATGAACGATCTGCGCTCGCGGCGCATCCCCAAAACCACGGCAGACACCGTGTTCTATGCCAGGGTGCTCGAGGGCCTGAACACCGGTCATCGCCATCTGGCACAGATGAGCCTGCGGCAGCGCGTGCTGCGGGCCTTGCCGATCGTGAATCAATGGGTGCCGCCAGTGCTGAGGGCCCGGAGCAAACTCAGCACCCTCTTTCCCCAGCGCCGCTACCCCAGTCGGTCTCTCAAATGCCTGCCCATTCGCGAACTGTTCGACAACCCCTACCTGCAAACCGAACGGCTCGACTATCTCCTGAATGTGGATGGGCTGATCTGCGCCGATGACATTTTTGTGAACAGCTTCCGCCTGGCCAATCAGAAACCCGGCGAGATGCTGGAACTCGACCTGCAGGGATTCGATGGGCTGATCACCACCTGCCCGTTGCAGATCAGGCCCACGAATCCAACCGTATTCATCCAGACCGTGCATGACCTGATCCCACTCGAGTACGTGCAAACGAGTGACCACGTGCCTGGTTTTGCCCGACGCCTGCGCAGTTGCGCCCCGGCAGGTCGGCTGTTCGTTTCCAGCGCAACCCAACGCAAATTCAATGCCTCCATTCTGCCAACGGCCATGGAGGGAGCTGCACACCACAGCAGGGTTCTGATCCAATCACCCTCCCTGCAATTTCCAGGCGACGCACTCGACTGGGAAGCACAAATGCCGTCGTTGAAGATCAACGCCGAAGGCAAAGAGCGGCTGCAGACGCTGCAACCCGGTGGTTATCTCCTGTTCAATTCATCGGTGGAACCGCGCAAAAACCTGCTGTTTGCGCTCCGGGCCTACGTGGAATCGGGCATCGAACGGCATGGCATCCGCTTCTGTATCACTGGCATGCTCAAAGACGATGCCTACAGCGCCTCGGTGAGCCGCCTCGTGAGCGGTCACAAGAGCATCCTGCTCACCGGCTACGTGGATGAAGCCACCAAACGCCACCTGTACCTCAACGCCCTGGCCCTGGTGAGCCCTTCACTGGTGGAAGGTTTCGGCATCCCCGTGCTCGATGCCGCCTGCCTTGGCCTCATGGCCCTTGCCAGCCCATCAGCGTCGCACCAGGAAATCCAGGCCCTGCATGATTTCGATCAGCACGTGCTGCTCTGCTCCACCCTGCAAACCAGTGACTGGGCCAGTGCCATGCGCCTGGTGACCCTCAAGCAGGAACAGGAGCAGACCGATCTGGACCCCCAAGCCCTTCGCCGGCACCTCAACCGTCTGCGCAGCGAAAGAATCCTCCGCTACCGCCGTTACCAGCGCTTGGTTGACCAGAGCTTCGACACCACCATCTGCGAACTGGTTCAAGCCGAATCCGGGGCGGCCACCCTCTCGCACACCACCAGGGCACGTCAGCTGGCGCCAAGAGCAGCCAACTGATCTCTGATCTGGGCGATCTGCCGGTCCACAGAGAGGGATCGGGCCAGGTCCAGACCGGCAGAGGAGAGATGGCTCCACAGAGCTCCATCCCCCAGCAACGCGCGCACCTGGCCGGCCATGGCCGTGCCGTCGTCGTCTGTGGGGAAAAACAGCGATGAACCCTCATGGAATTCCCGGTGCACAGGGATGTCGCTGATCAGGGTGGGAAGGCCTTCGGCCTTCGCCTCCAACACCGGGTAATCGAAGCCTTCTTCTGTGCTGGCGGAGAGCAGGGCCATCGCGGCGCGCACCAGGGCCATCAGCTCAGCCTGGGGCAGGGCATCGATCAACTCAACCTGCTCTGGCCGGGGCAAGCTTTGACGCAAGCGCTGCACCAGAGGGGTCTGGCGACCGCCGCGGCCGATGATGCGCAGCGTTCCACTCCACTGGGGCCACTGGCGCTGCAACTGGTCGATGCCCCGGAACAGAGCCGGCAGATTCTTGTTCACGTCGTGCCGGGCTAAAGCCACCAGGTCTTGGCTGGACGGCGCGAGGAGTGGCGGGCGCTGGATACGGATGCCATTGGGAATCACCTCGATGCGATCCGATTCCACACCGAATGCCACCAGTTGATCCGCCACATAACGACTGATGGCGATCAAGCGCGTGGCGGCCTGGCAATGGCGCGGTTGCCAGAGGCGATAGCGCAACCAAGCTTTGCGGCTGTTGGAGGCCACCAGGGGGGTGAGGTCGTGGCAGGTGATCAGCTGGGGAACGTCTGGCCAGCAGAGCAGGGCATCAAAAAAGGGCGAGTAGATCGCCTCGAACTGATCCAGCTGGATCCCATGGCTTTGCAGCAGAGCCGGCAGGTTGAGGCCGTGCTGCACCAGGCTGTAGCGCTGCAGAACGCGCATACGCCGCCCCGGCGCCCAGGCCGGAGGCTGAGGCAACCACTGCCCAGGCGTCAGCAAGGCGCCTTGACCATCAATCCCGAGCTGCAGGCGCAGACCATCGAGTCCGGGCACCACCCGCTGCACGTAGCTGCCGAAACCGGAATGGCCGGGCAGCCAGGAGAGCAGGTTGATCAACTGCATCAGATCAGGAAGGGGATGTTGCGACGTTCGCTGTTGAGCAGCCTGATCGCAATCCAGATGCCCAGGGCATTGGCCGCCAGCAGCACCAGGCCCACACCCCACTGCACCTCACCCGCCATCAAGGTGTGACGGATCGGCGACAGAATCCGGTAAAGAGGATTGATGTTGGCCGTCCAGGCCATGGCCCCGAGATTCTTCTTTTCATACAGAATCGGCGAGAGCAGAAACACCAACTGCAGCACGATCGGAACGAGCTGGTAGAGATCACGAAAGCGAGCCCCGAGCAGGCAGGTGAGCATCGGAAACCAATACAAAAACAGAAATAGATTCAGCAGTGGCAGCCAACCCCAAAGCAGCAGATTGATTAGCAGATTGTGCTGGAAGAAACTGAGCGCCAGCAACACCATCAGGAAGGATTGCAGGAAGGTTTGCAACTGAAACGCCCATTCCTCCAGGGTGTAAAAAATCGGATGCAGATTGATGTTGTGGAGGTGATCGCGGTTGTGCTCAAAGAGATTCGGCGCACCACTCACGGCCGCGCTGATGGTGTTCCACACCACCAGGCCCAAGCCGAGATACACCACATACACGGTGAAGTTCTGCACCTTGAACACGGTGCCGTACACCGCCGCCAGCACGGCGATTGAAAACAGATTGGAGAGTCCGAGCCAGAAGCTCCCCAGGGTGGTGCGCGCGAATCGGGCACGGGTGCGGGCCGTGGCGGTGAACCACCACACCCGGCGGCTGCGCCAGGCATCGCGCAGGGTGCGACGCACAGACTCGCGCCGGGGACGACCAGAAGCAGTGGAAGCAGACACGCTCATCAACCCTGGGACGCGTGGTAATGGCTGAGAGCCTGCTCAAGTGGCCCATCGAACACGATGCTGCCCTCGCTGAACACCAGCCCGCGGCTGCAGAAACGCTTCAAGAGATCGTCGGAATGGGACGCCAGCAACAAGGTGCCCGCCGACGCCAGAAAGGCCTCAAGGCGATTCTTCGCCTTCTCGTAAAAGCTGCTGTCTCCAGCGCCAAAGCCCTCATCCATAGCCAGACATTCATGCCGGGATCCGGTGAGCACAGCAAAGATCAGGCGCGCCGCCATGCCCTGGCTGTAGGTCTTCACCGGCAGATGCACGAAATCGCCAAGCCCGGAAAAGGTCACCACATCGCTGCAGAAGGCCTCGAAGCCTCGCAGGTTGCCGTGCATCATCAGGTAATGAGCCTTGATCGCTTGTTGTCCACTGAGCTCAGGGCTGGTGATGAAGCTCTTGTGGATCATCGGATGCACGGGTACATGGGCCTGAAACACCCCGGCTGAGTGTTGATACACCCCGGAGATCAGGCGCAGAAATGTGGACTTGCCAGCGCCGTTGTGGCCGATCAGGGCCACCCGCTCACCTTCATGCACGGTGCAGTTCACGTTTTCCAGGGCCGTGATTACCGCACCGCCACGGCTGCGATTGAGGCGTCCGCCCGTCACCGAGCGGATCAGGGTGGCCTTAAGGCTGCGGGTTTCGGTGGTCGCCACCGGAATATCCAGACGCACGTTCTCTAAATGCAAAGCCACAGGCTGTTCAGCGGCGACCTGAACCTGGGGCTTGGTTGTGAGAACGTCCTTAGGCATCGCGGGCAGACTACCGCTGATCCCAGGCGCTGAGATTCGTCAGCCAGACGCCGCGAGCAAACATCGCTCGGTAGCGCTCTCGGGCCTGCTGCCCCAAACGACGGCGCAACGCAGGATCAGCCGCCAGCCTCTGCAGCACCTCGGCAAGCGTGTCCGGGGTCTGCGCCCAGCGCAGGCCGGGCAACTGCCCAACCCAGCCCATGCCAGAGCGGCGGCGTTGAAACGCCAGTGCGGGAATGCCGGCCGCCATGGCCTCCAGTTGCACGATCCCGAAGGCTTCATTGCTGCGATCCGATGGCAACACCAGCACATCCGCCGCAGCTAGCTGGGCGAGCTTGGCGCTCTCATCCAAGCGGCCAAGGAACTGCACCGATCGCTCAACCTGACCTGAGAAGAGATCGCGGCTGAGGGATTCGAACAGCGAGCGCCGCGGCCCATCACCCACCACCACCAGGCGCCAGGGTTGGGAGAGGGTGGCCAGAGCCTCTAGCAACCAGTCGAGCCGCTTGTAGCTGTCGAGGCGGCCGATGAACAGCAGCTGCAGGGGCCGTTCAGGCTCGGCCAGCCGTTGCGGCAGGGCGAGAGCGCCGGCCTCCTGCTCAGCACTGAGGCAGCACGAGAGCACCGCCACCCGGTCCTGATGGCAGCCGCAACGCAACAACTCCTCGCGCAACAGCGGCGAGGTGGTGATCACACCGCCCAGCCGGGGCACCACCAGCAACGCCAGCCGCTGGTAGAGCGCATACAAACGGCCATTCAGGCCAGCCTCGGGCTCCAGAAAGCAATGCCAGTGGGCCGTGACCCGGCGGCGCGGCCGCAGCACGCGGGCCAGCACCAGCAGCAGCAACACCCCCGGAGAGGGCAGATGACCATGCAGAGGCCGCGAAGAGCGCAGCAGCTGCCAGAGAGCTCGCGACGGCAGGGGCAACCGCAGCCGTCCCAAGGCCGGCGTGCAAGGCAGGCAGCGGCGCGGGTAGGTCACCGCCAGGGCATCCAGCTCGCTGGCGCGCAAGCCCTGGACATCAAAGCTCCACACGGTGCCGCCCCACACGGCGGCCAACTCGTGGGCCACCCGCTCAACGCCGCCGTAACCGGGCGGCCATTCCCGCAGCAACTGGTCAGGCATGAACAGGCTCGCCACGCACGCGCAGGATCAAGGGCACCGTGAGGGTTGCAGGGTGGCTGATGCCGTGGGCCCAGAGACCATTCTCCCCCCAGCAGTCGCCATGGTCGGCACACACCATCACCGTGCCAGCGCTGAATCGTTGCAGCAGTGGTGCCAACTGCTGATCGACCCATTCCAGGCACGCCCGCTGCCGGCGCCGACTCTGCCGTGCACTGCAGGAAGACCCACCAAAGGGCTCACAGGGGCTGGGCCAGCGTGGCCAGTCCGCACCCTCATGCCAGTAGGGCAGATGGGTTTCACCAACGTTGAGAAACAGAAAACAGGGCTGGTCTGGCGGCAGCTCCTGCAAGCGATCATTGATCCAAGCCAATTGCCTGTGCAGACTCCAGCAGTCACCGGCGAACTGAAACCGGTCAAACGGTTGGGCCAACACGGAACCGGTGGCTGTTGCGGTGTCGAACCAGCCCACCGCACCACTGCCGATCGTGCTGTACCCCTTGCGCCGGAACCCATCGATCACATTGGCGCCTTCCAGTGCAAAGCCCAGGGCGTCGTCACCCTGATCCTGCTGGCGCTGCCCATGGCCCAGGCGAAACAACTTGAGCACCTTGGGATTGAGCAGAGGCGCTGAACTCCCTTGAACGCCTGGGGTGAAGCCCATCCAGAACGCCGCATGACTGCCGTAGGTGAAATGACTCGGAGCCATCGCCTTGTGCAGCGGCCCCAGAGACGCCAGGTGGGGGAGCGCACCCCTGCGATACGACGCTCGAAACGTGTCGTAGCGACAGGAATCGAGGCTGATGAACAGCACATCGTTCATGGCCGGGTCAAGGCGTCGCCAGCGGCAAATCCAGCCAGGGATGTCGATCCTGGAGCGTGCGCGAGAGCGCTCTCCAGGAGCGGTTGGTGGCGGTGTGGCTCATGGAGTCGGCGTGGCTGCGGTACACCGCCAACACTTCAGGGCACTGAAGTCCATAAAAACAGGCATCCAGCAACTTGCACCAGAAGTCGAAATCCTCCCAACCACCCTGGATGTGGGTGTAGCCACCGACGGCAAGCCAGGCCGTGCGGCGCACCAGAGCCATCGCATCCACCACATTGCCGCCAAGCAGGCGGGATCGCTGCCAGCTGGCTGTGCTTACCAAGCTGCGCTGATCATCCGGCCGGCCAGCTTCAACCTCCACGGCCAGCAACGGATGCACCACCGCCAGCTGCCCATCACCCGTGCCTGCCAGCTGCAGACAGGCCTCCACGGCCCGGGGATAGAGGGCATTGTCGGCATCCAGCACGAAGCACCAGGGGCTCTGAGCCGCTGCAAAGGCCGTATTACGGGCCGCTGCCAGGCCGGCATTGCGGGTATGGCTCAGCAGCAGCAGGCGCACAAACGGGTGATCCGCGTGGGCCAAACAGCGCTCCATCCAGCCCTTCACCTGTTCGGCTCCGGCATCGCTGGAGGCGTCATCCACCACGATCAGTTCGAGCCCTGCAGCCGTTTGCGCAACGACGCTGTCAAGCGCCTCACTGATGCGATCGGCGTAATTAAACAAGCTCACCACCACCGCGGCGGTTGGGCTGGTGCCATTGCCCCAGGCAAACAACTCCTGCGTGGGTGGAGAGGGGCGGTCTTCGGCCAACACCCGCAACGGACGTCCAGCCTGGAGTGCCCGCAGATCAGCAGGCGTCACAGACGCGGAAAGATCCCCGGCCTGCAGCACCTGGGCTGCCTCCTGGGATGCAGCGCTGAGCCAGCCGGCCCGAGCCAGGCCAGCCACCGCATCGGACACCACCAGCTCTGGCCAACCCGGCCAGTACTGAATGCGTGGCAACAGCAAGGTGCCAGTTCTGGATTCCTGGGTGAGGGCCTGCTCGAACTCCCGGCCTGCGGCACCCAGCACGACCAAAGCTCCCGGCTCCGGTGGGGCCATGCCCAGTTGCTGGGCCCAGGCAGACGCCATGGATGCCAACGGCTGCTGCAACCAGCCATTGGTCGGTGCGTGTGGATCCAGCCACCAAGCCGGCAGTCCCAGATTGCGGAGTAGCAGCACCCGGGCTGGTTCGGGATCAAGAATCAGCTGCTGGGCGCGCAGGTGCTCCAACCAGTGCTGGGCCCGCTCCGGCGGCGGCAACTCCAAGTTGAGGGCGATTCGCTCCAGGGGCCCCTTCGCAGCGGGATCGGGGCAGAGGCTGATCCTGTGGAGCCCACAACGCTGCGGATCGATGCGCCTGCCTCCGAGATCCTGCAGCGGGGCGCGTTGCAGCCATTGATGGGGCTCGAGCTCCTGCCATGCAGGACCACACACGTGCAGCACAGGATCCGGGGCTAACGGGGGCACGGCATGGGCCCGTGGCGCCGAACAGGAGCGATAACAGTCCAACCAGTCGCTCCAGGCCCGAGGGTCTGCTGCTGACGGCCGCTCGATGCCCAGAGCCAGAGCCTCCGCCAGCCTGCTGGGCAGGTCTGAAGCCGGAAGGCGATGGGGCAAGGGCTGGCGCAGCAGCCGTTGATGGAGCTGTTTCAGTTGGGGGTGCGTGGCCGGGAGCTCGGAGGCCTCGCCATCACGGTTCAAAGTCTGGTTCAGGAGGGCCAGCAGCCCTTGGCGCTGAACGGCCCCCGGGGAGACCCCTGGCAAGGCCTGAAGCCAACGCTCCAGCCAGGCCACAGGACGATCGCCCACCGACGTTGCATCGATGAGCGAGAGCGGGAGGGCAGCGCTGCGCGCGGCGTGAATGGCCTCGAGGTTGTGCCGCCACCAGAGCTGCTGGGCCTGGGATGAGGCGATTGTCGCCGGATCGCTCAGACAAATCTGCAGGTGCAGCGCAACACCGAGCTCTTGGGCCAGGTCCCTCCAGAACGGAACCAAACGTCCATCGCAGAGATGGTCGATCACCAGAACTTGCGTCGGTGCTGCCAACGCCGCTGCCAACTCTGTTTGCAGATCAAGGCGCGCCGCCGAGGTGGCAGGGTGCTCCCTCCAGCCTGGAGGCAAGGCACTGCTGTGGCCTGATGCCGGCCAACGCAGCTCCAGATCCGCCAGGAGGCGCGACTCGGCTTCGGCAACACCGTTGCGCACCATGCCAACGGAGTCGAGACTCCCCAGCAGGGGGAGGAGTGGCAAGCGCGTCCATTGCGGCATGCCCACGAGCAGCAGCAGCGCAGGATCGGACACAGGCCCAGCCAACCGAGGTCGGCGCGACGTTATCGCGCATGACCGCTGAGCCGCAGTCTGATGCCAGCATGCAGCGGCGAATAATGCGGTTCTAACTGGCGTGCTGCAAGCAACCGAGAAACGCTGTGTGCTGGTTCTGGGCATGCACAACAGCGGCACCAGCCTGCTCGGCAATCTGATGCACGCCGCTGGGCTGCCCCTGGGGCCGGATTTGCTGCTGCGCGATCGCATTCCTGAAGACCGCCGCCCCCGTTACGACTATTTCGAAGACGATTCGATCGTGCAGCTCCAAGACCGCTGCCTGCTCGACCTGCAACGGCACTGGAGTAGTTACCGCAGTGCCTTCCAGCTGCCGGAACGGGAGCATCCTGCGCGGGAGCACTTCCGGAACGCCCTGGCATCGCTGCTGCCTTCGCGGTTCCAACACAGCCCGCTCTGGCTGGTGAAAGATCCTCGCAGCGCCATTCTGGTGGAGGACTGGCTTGAAGTTCTGCAGGCTCTCAGCATCCAACCCTGTCCTCTGGTGGTGCACCGCGATCCGACCAGCAACATCCGTTCCTTCAGCAGCAAGGGGCAGGTGCCGCCTCTCTGGGCCGAAGCGCTCTGGCAACGCACCTATGCCCAGTGTCTTGCTGCAGTGCAGCAGGTGCCAGATGGAGCCAGCGCCTTCACCAGCTTCGAGCGGCTGATGAGCCAGCCTGCTGAGGAAATCGGCCGGCTTTGCACTTGGCTGCAGTGGCCCCTCGCCGAGACCTTGCAAAGCGCACTGGCGCAACGCGTGGACCGATCACTGCCCACAGAGCCCCTGGGCATGGCCTGCGATCGCCCGAACGATCCTGGAGCGCCTCAGGCCGACCTGCATCCGGCCACTCAGGCCCTGCGTCAATGCCTCGAACACCAAGGCGGGGGCAGCCACAACCTCCCTCCCCTCCTCGCCGACAGCCTGAGCCAAGCAGCAGCTCAGGGCACGGCGCCTCTGGAACTGAACAGCGTGCTTCAAGGAGAGCAGACGCTCCTGCCCAAAGTGGACGTCACCATCGTGACCAGTGAGCTGCAGGGCTGGGGCGGTGGAGGTGGGATTGGCTCAGCCCTGCGCGAACTGGCCGAGACCTTGCGTGCAGCCGGTCATCGGGTTGATGTGTTGCTGGTGCAACCGGGCAGCAGCGTCGACGGGCCAGAACTCAAAGGTGTTGGCGTGCATCGACTGGACAGCAGCGGCTGCAGCCGCCTGGAGCTGGTGAGACAGGTGGCCGCTTGGCTCAGGAATCACAACAGTGATGTGGTGCACCTGCATGACTGGTTGGGACTCGCGAGCGGGCTGAAAGAGGCTCTCCAGCCCCATCCACCGCAGTTGGTGGTTGGGCTGCATGGCCCCAGTGCCTGGGCCAGGAGCGGGAATCCCTGGCCCCGAGACGACGCCGGCGCGTTGCTGGCGGACGAAAGCCAGCTGTTTGATGAGGGGCTTGTGCGCGCCCTGGAAGTAGACGGGCTGCAGCAAGCCGATTGGCTCGTTTCCCCGTCTCAGGCGATGGCTCACTGGGTGAGTGAGCATCTGCTCCACGGCGCCAGGCCAGCACACCTGGTGGTGAATCGCAATTGCCCTCTACCGCAACGGCTGCAAGCCACCGACGCCAAGCAGACGCCTAAGGGTGAACGGGTGGATTGCGTGTATTTCGGCCGGATGGAGCAGCGCAAAGGGCTGACATTGTTTCTCGCTGCCTTGCAAGGCTTGGAGCCTGCACCCGAGCGCGTTCTCTTCCTCGGCACGGATTGCGTGGTGGGATTGCAAGCCAACGGAGAGCCGTTATGGGGAAGCCAGCTGGTGCGAGACCAGCTGCAGGGCATCGGGATCGCCACACAACATGAGCAGGGTCTGCTGCGTGATGCGGCACTGCAGCGCCTGATGGAGCTGCAGGCCGTGGTGGTGATCCCCTCGCTGATCGAGAACAGTCCCTGCGTGGTGGAGGAGTTGCTGGACAGTGGACTGACGATGGTGGTGACCGACGTGGGTGGCAGTGCCGAGCTGGTGCGAGCGCAGGATCGTCGCTGGCTCAGCGCCGCAGACGCCCCCAGCCTGCGCGGCCATCTGCAGGCCGCGCTGATGGCCAGACAAACCGGGTCTGAGGACTATCAGCTCGCCAGTGCGGTGGAGAGCTGGCGCATTCAACAGAGCTGGCAAGCCTTCCATGAGCGCTTGCCCCGGCGGCTGTCGCCGCTCCCCTCTCAGGAACCCGCTGCTGAGGCCGTCGCTGAGCCGCTTGCAGCAGCGGAGCCACGACCACCACTTTGGCGACGCGCCGCCGGCAAAGCCAAGCGTTTGGGCGGCAAAGTGAAGCGCAAACTGAAGGCCTTGGTTGGCCTTGGATCCTGATGGACCCGTCCTCCTCCCCGTCGAGCTTGCAGCGGCTCTCCAGCGCGGGCTTGCGGCAGTGGCGGCGAACCCGGGGACAACTGGGCCTGCGAGAGCGTGAACCAAGGCCTCACTTCCTGGGGGTGGGAACGCAGAAAGGGGGAACCACCACCCTTTATCAGCTGCTGAAAAGCCACCCGGAGATCTATCTCCCTGAGAACAAAGAAATTCACTACTTCACCAAGTTCTACGACCGTGGAGAGGCCTGGTACCGGCAGCAGTTCGCCAACGCACCAGCCGGACTGCTGAGGGGGGAGATCACGCCTTATTACCTGTTCCATGAGGCCGTGCCTTCACGCATCCATGCCCTCAGGCCCGACATGAAGATCATTGCGCTGCTGCGCCATCCGGTGGAACGAACGCTCTCGCAATATTTTCATTCCTGCCGGTGGAATCTCGAGACCCTGCCGCTGGAGGACGCCCTGGCAGCAGAGCCTGAACGGCTCCAGGGAGCTCTGGAGGTGATCCGTCAACCCGGTGGAACCCATCTGAGCTACCAGGAGCACAGTTATCTGGCCCGCAGCCGCTACGAGCAGCAGCTCACGCGTTATTTCCGCCTCTTTGGGGAGCAGAGGGTGCTGGTGTTGCGCAGCGACGATCTGTTTGCGGGTGACCGGGCCACCCTCGATCGGCTCAGTGCGTTCCTGAACATCGACTCTTTTGCAGCGTCCACGCCCGTGCCCAAAGCCAACAGCGGCGAAGGCGAAGCCAAGCAGGTGCCTGCCGAGGTGAAGCGGCGCCTTGAGGCCGAACTGGCCCCCACCTTCGACTGGCTCGATCGGGTGCTGGGGATCAGCTGGTAAGGCCCTGGCGACGGGCGGCAAGGGCCCTGGCTGCCGCCAAGAGGGACAACCCGAGCAAATCCGGACTGGAGCGCTGCAGCCGGCGCCGAGAGCGTGGCTGCAGACGCTGCTTCAACCAGCTGCGCGTAGACGGATCGAGCAAGGCCTGCAGCAGGCTGACCAGCTGATGGGGTTGGTCCACCTGAACGCGCAGTGCAGCCTCAGCGGCCGCCTCCCTCAGGCCGCGGCTATCGGCAACGATCACCACACCCCCGGCCGCGGCTGCCTCCAGAGCCGGCAGGCCGAATCCCTCCACACGACTGGGCACCACCACGGCCAAAGCCTGGCGGTAGGCCAGGGCAAGCTCCGGCTCGGTGAAGTGCACATCAACACAGCGGCCTACCAATTCGGGACTCGCCTGTTCCAACTCCTCACGGACGGATTTGGCGCTTTTCCCGCAAAGCACCAGCTGGAGCGTGGGAAGGGCCCCGACAGCCCGAGCGACCAACTCAGGGTTTTTATAACTGCCGAGGCGGCTCGTTCCTGGCAGCAGCACAAACGCGTCCCACAGGCCAAGGCGGCTCTGCAGAGAGTGCCAGAGTCGGTCGGCGCCTGGCGCAGCCACCGTGGCGGCAAAAAGAGGGTCAGCTGCGGGGTGACACCAGGGCACTGCACCCCTGGGCAATTGCAGAAGCTGCTCGATGTCATTGGCTGTGGCCGCGGAGACCGCAAGCTGCGCCTGCGCGCCCAGCAACCAGCGGCGGCGCAGAGCAGTAAGAGCCTCCGGCACCTGGCTGCGCTCCGGGATGCAGTCGTGCACCAAGGCCAGCTCAGGAATCGCCGGCAGTGGTTGATCACCGCAACTGGAGATCCAGCTGGAGAGAAACACCTGCGCCCGCCAGCGGCGAGCTAGATCCGCATTGGCCGTTGTGATTTCAGCCACTCCATCCCAATCCAGGGGATCGGCAGGGGCCGCCTGGATCACCTCGAAGCGACTGGTGAGAGCCATATGGCTGTCACGATCGATCAGGCACAGGGGTGCCTGGGGCGTGATCAGCCCGGGCAGGGACCAACAACCAAGAATCTGCTGCCACACCCGGCCGATGCCGCCCAGGGGCCGGCAGAACCAGAGGCCATCGAGCAGCAGCCTGGGCCCGGGAGCACCGGCAAGCCTCAGCTCGAGCTCCTGCTCCAGGGGCTTCAGCGGCCGGCTACTGGGGCGGTGGCTTGCCCAGTGTGAACGGGCTGCCTCCAGCCCCTGGCCATGCCAGCAGCGCAGCACCTCCGCCACTGGCCTCCCCTCTCCGAGATTGGCAGCACAACTGAGCGGTTGTTCGCGATCCACAGCCAAGGGCAGAGCCGCTTGTAGCTTGCCTGGCAGCGAACGGATGGTCATGGCCTCAGCGCCTCTGCCGGCGATGGTGGTGATCAATCTGGGGCGCAGCCAAACGAGGCTGGAGCAATTCCGGCAACGCAGTGGGGTGCCGGCGGCGCTGATCCCGCGCCTGCAAGCCATCGATGGCCGAGCTCTCCAGGCTGAGACGCTGATGGCGCGCGGACTGATCGACGCGAGCGTGCAGAGCTGGCCGAAAGGGCAGCTGGGATGCGCCCTGAGCCATCTCAAGGCATGGATGCACTGCCGCCGCAGCGGGCAGCCCCTGCTGATCTTTGAAGACGATGCCCTGTTCGCCGCAAACTGGACGCAACGCCTCCGCCACTTGATGGATCAGGCGCCTGGCGGTTGGGATCTGCTGCTCCTGGGGTGGAACATGGACAGCTGCCTGCACGTGGGCTGGGGCCCGGCGATCACGGCCACGGCACTCTTTCAACCGCGCTTCCCGGCAGCAGACGCGCTGGAGAGCAGTTTGAACAGCAGCCAGGGGCATCTCTGGTTTCCGCTGCACAAGGCCCTGGGGCTGGCGGGGTACGTGCTCAGTGCCGCCGGAGCCGCTCGCCTGCTCAGCTGGAGTCTGCCCCTGCGCACCCTGCCCATCGAGGCTCCAGACCTGCCGTCGCGCCCATGCTTCAGCCTCGACGGGCAGCTGAACAGCCTTTACCCGCAGATCGCCGCCCACGTGTGCGTGCCCCCCCTGGTGCTGGGCGCCAACGACAAGCCCCGTTCACTCACCAGCCGATGAGGGCCGCAAGCGTGAGGCCGATCCTCTACTACGTGGATCACACCTGCCGGTTTCCCCACAACAGCGGCATCCAACGCTGCGTGCGCTCGATCGCCAGGGCTTTGATCCATGCTGGCCAGCCGCTGATTCCGGTGATCTGGAACCGCAACAGCCAACGGCTGGCGGAACCCGGACCCGCTGCTCTGAAGCATCTGGCCGCCTGGAACGGCCCGGAGGTGACCAGCTGGAGCCGCTGGACCACCGAGACGCCACCGCCACAGTGGCTGCTGGTGACAGAACTGGTACGGGGCGCGAACAACCCCAGCCGCGAGGCCTTGCTGAAGGCCTGCCGGCCCTTGCCGCTGGCAGACGCCTGGCTGTTTCACGACGCCATTCCCCTCCGGCAGTCGCAGCTTTACGGGCCAGCAGCCCAACGGGTCGCGGCCGAGCATGGGGCCTTCATGCACCAACTGGGACAGGCTCGGGTGGTGTTCTGCAATTCGCAGCAAAGCCACCACGAGCTCAGCGATTTCCTAGAGCAGAACGGGGGGAAACCTGCCAGCCATCTGCACACCCTGGTGCTGGCAGAACGGTTTGGAGCGGAACGTTCGGCGCCGATCACCCGCAAACCGGCCTCAGCGCCCCTGGAGCTTCTCTGTGTGAGCACCCTGGAGCCCCGCAAGAATCATGCAGGCCTGCTGAAAGCCCTGGCCTGGCTACACAGCCAAGGAGTGCGGCATTGGAGGCTCACCTTGGTGGGCTGGCCGGCAGAACCGGCGATTCAGCGCCTGCTCGATCGCAGCCTGCAACGCGGCCTGCCCCTGCGCTGGTTCGATCGGGTGACGGACGCCCAGCTGCTGGCGCTCTATGAACACTGTGACTTCACCGTCTTCCCCTCCTTGGAGGAAGGGTTCGGACTGCCCGTTGCCGAGAGCCTCTGGCATCGGCGACCGTGTGTCTGCAGCGGCAGCGGAGCCCTGGGGGAGCGGGCTGCAGGCGGAGGGTGCGAAACGGTTGATCCCCAGCAGTGGCCATCCCTGGCCGCCGGCCTGATGCGGTTACTCACGGATCCGCAGCGCCGCGGCCAGCTGGAGCACGAGCTGGAGCAACGCCATTTCCGCAGCTGGTCCGACGTGGCCCAGGAGCTGCTCCACCGTCTCAAGCAGCTGGAGCCGCCGCCGCCCAACGCAGGGCAGTGAGCAGATCGGCACCGAGCTCCTCCAGCACCTGAATCGCCAGACGCTGCCCGGCGGCGGCAATGGCGGCGCAAGCGCGGGGATGGCTGCGGCACCAATCGATGCAGACCTCGAGATCCGAGAGATCGGCGCGGATGGGCACCAGATGTTCATAGGCGCGAAGCCGGTGATGAAACCACTGGCCGCGAGCGCTCTGCACCCGCAGCACACAGCTGCCGCTGAGGAGCTTCCAGAGCAAACCCCAGGAATTGACATTGCCATCGATGTCGAGCAGCCAGCGGTGAGCGGCCAGCTGCTCAGGAGCCAGGCGTTCCGTCAGCAAACCGTCTGCTTGCAACTCCTGGCGCAGGTCGTGATCGGCCTGGCTGGAGGCCGCCTGCACCACGGCGGTGAAGCGGGCATCACAGCCCTCGAGCTGCTGCAAGCGGCGGCAGAGCCGGTAGCGCGGCAGCTGGAGCAGCCGGTGGCGATCAAGCGCGGGCAGACCGGTGCTGCTGCCCCGCCAGATCACCCGGTCGTGGCGCTGGGACCAGGGAGGCAAGGGTGTGTGCCGCCAGGCCTGGCGCAGGAGCAGAAAGCCGCGGCTTGCCAGGCAGTAGGGATCGGGAACCCCACCGAACGATGGAGCACTGCGGGCGAACGCCGCATCGAAATGCAGCAGGCGGGCGTGGCGGGGCTGTTCATCATGCAGCTGCAACCCCAGGGTTTGCCCCTGTGCCGGCAAGCCCAGCGCCTCGGCCATGGCCAGCAGCTGCAGCAACGGTTGCCGGCGGCTCAGGGCCATGGCCGCCATCGCCGGCGGCTTCAGCAACTGAACCCCTCCATCAGCGCAGCGCTGCAGCTGCAGGCAGGTGTCAGGCCCCGAGAGCACGGAGGCGAATGCGTTGTGCTCACGCTGCCAGCAGGCCACGGCCGCCTCCCGGCGGGACAGCCCCTGCAGCTCCCGCAGGAACCGGTCTGGACCGAGCGGGTCCCAGACCGGCATGGCGTCTCTCACGCGTGACGGGCCAGCCAGTTGAGCACCTGCTCAGGCGCCACCTGCTGCATGCAGGGGTGGCCGTCCACGAGGCAGGCATCGTTGCGGAAGCGGTTGTCGGCGCAGAGGGTGCAGCGATGCTCCGACACGGTGCGATCAAGGTTGTCCACCCGCGGCAACCACAGGCGAATCGGACTGGCCCCATCGCCCTGGGCATCGTTGCCGACCACCGCCAGGGTGGGGGTGCCGACGGCGGCGGCGATGTGCAGAGGCCCGGCATCCACGCTCACCACAGCCCGCGCCTGCCGGCAGGCGCCCGCCAGCTGGATCAGGCTGGTCTGGCCGCGCAGATCGATCAACTCGGTGCTGGCGAGCAGGGCCTCTTCCCCGCCTTCGGAGTGGTACTCGCTGCGCTGGGTGGCGGGGGCACTGCCCACCAGGCCCACGCGCAGGCCCCGGGCACTGCAGTGCTCCACCACGGTGCGCCAATGGGCAAAGGGCCAGATCTTGGCTTGGCGCGCTGTGGTGGCATGAATCAATACCTCCGGCACCGGGAATCCCGGGTCTTCCCAGGGCAGCTCGATCGCCGCGAAGTCGGTGCGGATGCAGGCCAGCCGGCAGAACAGCTCAGCGATGTAATTACTGCTGAAGTGGTCGCGGTAGCGATCCAGAAACTCAGGACGGTCCCAGTCGGGATCGGCCAGGAAGCGTTGGTGGGGCTCCTCTCCCCAGGGCAGATCACGGCGCAGGTTGGCGCTGAGACTGCCGCCCGCCACCCAGGTGGGGGCGAGCTGGGCGGTGAGCACCTGGGTGACGGGGTTGAAGCCATCGAGGTTGATGGCGAGATCCACCGGGCCGACCGTGTGAGAGCGCTCCTGCAGGGCCTGGGCCAGCTGCGCCGACGCCTCGAGACCGGCTTGATCCCAGCTGCTGCGCCAGGTAATCCAGGGGCAGGCCTGCTCGAAGTCAGCGGTGACCTCACTACCGATGAAATCAATGCAAGCCGACGGCCAGCGCTGGCGCAGCCCGCGCAGCAGGGGCGTGCTTTTCACATAGTTGCCCACCTTGCAGGAGCCGAGCACCACGATGCGAGGCGCTGCTCCGAGCTCCTCTCCGCTGTAGCGCTGCATCAACCCAGCTCCGATCCGGCTCTGATTGTCATGGCAGCCTTGCCGTTCCTGCAAGCGCCCGTTGTCCACTCCCGGCCCCCGCATCGACCTGCTGGTGAATGCCCCGGGCAGCTGGAACACGGTGCGGGTGGCGCAACCGTTTGAAGCCTTAAAGGCTCAGGGATGGGATGTGCGCATCCATCACCCACCGATCCAACCCCTTGCCATGGTGCGCGCCTCCAGCCTGGTGATCTGGCAACGGCCACTGCCAGAACAAACCGCCTCCTGGGCGAATGCCCTGCAATGGGTGCGTTCCCGCGGATCGCTGCTGCTGGTGGAGTGGGATGACCACCCCGATCTATTCCCGGAGCGCACCCGCCAGAAACTACGGCGAACGCACTGCTGCCACCTCAGGCTCGCCCATGCCCTGCAGGTGTCCTGCCCGAAGCTGGCGCAGGCACTGACGCCCTTGAACCCCCACAGCCTGGTGGTGGAGAACGCCGTGGCGCCGATCCCGCCTCTCAATCTGGGCAAACATCAGGCTCGGGAACCCCTACGTGTGTTTCTGGGCAACCTCAACCGCACCCAGGAGCATCAGCAGCTGCAACCAGCTTTGCAGGCCTGGCTGCAGGAGGCCCCGGAGCTGCAGTTGGTCTGCGCCGGTCACCAAGACCTGCCGCTTCAGGCCCGACCGGGCCAGATCGAGCAGCATCCGCTGCTGGCCTATAGGCGCTATCGGCAGCTGCTGGCAAGTTGCCACATCGCTCTATTGCCCCTACAGGAAGGCATCCCCCAGGCCTGCAAAACACCGATCAAGTGGCTGGAGGCTGCTGCGGAGAGCACCGTGGTGGTGGCCGGACCGGAGCTCTATGGCCCCTGGCTCGCCAACGATCGCCTGGGGCTTTGGGCTGCCGATGGCCCTGACCTCGTGGCCGCCGCCCGGCGCCTGGCCGCCAACCCAGACCTACGCCGCACGATCGCGGCGGCAGCACACCAGGCGATCCAGGCCCATGGGCTGATGCAACAAAGTCAATGGCGCGGCGCGCTCTACCGCCATCTCTGGCGTGTGCGCGGTGCCCTGGATCAGCGCCTGCTGCAACGCTTTCCCAGCCTGCAGACTGGGCCGCAATGATCCCGCAGCACCCTTAACCGCGATGCGCATCCTGATCACGATCGTGCATCACTGGAATCCAAAAGGGAATGGCAATCACGCCTCCTTGCGGCCCAACCCCGAGCCCCGCCTGCACGCCCTTCAAGATCAACTGCTCAGCTTCCGGCGCCTGGATCGACGCCAGGGAGCCCTGAATATCCACACCAAAACCGTCGAGAACGCCAACCAGAGCCTGCGCCACAAACTGAGCGTGCGGCTGGTGACCGATGGCCAGCACCATCTGGCGGAACGGCTTGACCCGCTCTATCAAAACTGGGTTGAGCACGTGCCCACTAGCCCGGAGGATCCGCGCCATCTCGGCTTCGAAGCCCAGCGCCTGCTGGCCGAGGGGCTCGATGAGCACTATGACCTCTACGCCTACTTCGAAGACGACCTGCTGATCCACGACCCGTTCTTCTTTCACAAGATCGCCTGGTTCCAGGCCCACATCGGCAAGGACGCCGTGCTCCTGCCCCAGCGCATGGAGTTGTTCTGGAAAGCCGATACCAACGTGGACAAGTTTTACATCGATGGCCCAATCCCGAGGGATTACCTGGAGCCTTTCCTGAAGCACACCAGTACTCCTGTGGGGGCTCCGCTACCAGGGGGAGACATCGTGTTCATCCCACCGGTGAATCCCCATGCGGGCTGCTTCGTGCTGACCCACGCTCAGATGCAGCATTGGAGCGAGCAGGACTGGTTTCTCGACGGAGACTGCAGCTTCATTTCACCGCTGGAAAGTGCCGCCACCTTGGGGCTCTGCAAAACCTTCCGATTGTTCAAGCCCCATCTGGCCAATGCCGCGTTTCTGGAACTGCAGCACTGGGGAACCAGCTTCCGCAGCTTGATCGGGGGCGTGGTCAGCTCGCCTGGGACAGATCCCGGCGCAGCCAACGGCGCAGACGCAGCAGACGACTGCGATTGAGCTGGGACAGGTCCCGTTCAGCCTGGCGGCGCTGCTGCAGTTCTTCTGCCAGGGTGCGGCCATAGAGCGCTTCCGCCCAGGCCAGCTGCTGGCAGATCACATCGGGCATCAGGCGCTGGCGCGTCTCGCCCCGGGCCTCGGCCTGCAACCACTGGTGCAATTCCAATGCCATCTGCAGCAGGGGTGATCCCTCCACCGACTGGGGGACATCGGACCGTTCCGCCGACCACGGGTTGTGGCGCTGCGCCTGTTCCTCCTGTTCCCAAAGCAGCAGGCGTTCATGGCTGCGCTCTGGCAGCTGCAGGTGGAAATGGCGCTCCAGCTGGTCGAGCACACCGTCGGGATCCCAGCTCAAGCGTTCCTGCTCCAGCACCAGGCGCTCCTCGCCACGGGTGGCGGCCTCCATCGCCAGCATGCTCTGCAACCAGATCAACAGGCCGCGATCCCGGCTGCAGCCAGACTGCCTCGACAAGCTCTCTGCCACCTCGAGGGGATGGCGCAGCACCAGCACGAAACTGGTGCTGATCGGCAGCGCCGCGAGCGTTTGCTTCCAAAGGGGCAAGAGCCGTTCCTGGCCGGGGAGCTGAAGCACCCGCAGGCCCTGGTTGGGCAGGCACCCTTGAAGCACATCCAGCAGCTGCTGCTGCAAGCCGGCAGCGGCGTCACTGCCGTACCAACGGGCTGGCAAGCTGCGGATCGACAGACCATCGGTGCCAGCGGCTTCCAAACTGGCTGCATGCAGCTTGGCGAGGGGCTCGCTGCTGATGGCGGGAGCGCCGCAGAGTTCCAGGCAGCGACGCAGACGCTGGCCCCCAGCCTGGGGCAATCCCAGAACCAGCATCAGCCGAAGGGTGTCTGCAGTCATGGAATCCCCGTTGAGGGGCTCAACGTATCGTTCGCACAGAGGGATGGCCAGAACAGCCGGTGCGGTTTCTGTTGATTCACCAGAACTTCCCCGGACAGTTCCGCCAGCTGGTTCCCTTTCTGAGCCAACGGGGCCATGAGCTGGTCGGGATCTGCAGCCATCAGCGCCCTCTCGCCGAGATTGCTAACACCCGGGTGCTGCGCTACCCGGAGCCAGCACCAGCGCCTCCAGAGCTCCAAGGCCGTTCGCGGCTTTGGCATGAAGCGCTGGCACGGGCTGAGGCCGTGGCCCGACTCTGCACTGAGCTCAAGCAGCAGGGCTGGCACCCCGACGGCATCGCCGTGCATTGCGGCTGGGGTGAATCTCTGGGGCTGCAGGAGATCTGGCCGGACGTTCCTCAAATCGTGTGGCCTGAGCTGTGGATGCGCCCGGAGCATCTGGGGCTGCAACCCACGGATCCTCTGGTCCATCTGGAGCGCAACCTGCTCACCCGCACCGCCCTGAGCATGGCCAAGGCCTGGGTGCTGCCCACCCAACACCAGGCCCGGAGCCTCCCCCCCTGCTTTCAGGATCAGCGCCTGCATGTGATCCATGAAGGCATTGATGCCAAAACAACAGCCATCCCCAATGCGCAGATGGCGTTTGAAGTGAGGGGCAGCCGCATCGACCGCACGGTTCCCACCCTCACCCTGGTGAACCGCCAGCTGGAGCAGCTGCGAGGCTTCGACACGTTCATGCACTCACTGCCCCAGCTCCAGAAGCGCCATCCACGGCTGCGGGTGTTGATCGTGGGTGACAACGAGTCGGGATATGGCCCTGGCCATCCCAGTGGACGCGCGCTCAAGGAGGTGATGCTCGAAGAGCTCAGCGGCCAACTGGATCTGGGGCGCATTCACTTTCTCGGCCGCATCCCCCATCCCCATCTGATCAGCCTGCTGCAGGTGAGCAGCGTGCACGTGTACCTCAGCTCCCCGTTCATCCTGGGCTGGAGCCTGCTGGAAGCGATGGCCTGCGGCTGCTGCATCGTGGGCAGCACAGGGGCTCCCGTGAACGAAGTAATCGAGCACGGCGTGGAGGGCCTGCTGGTGCCCGGCCGGGATGCCAACGCCCTGGCGCAGGCTGTGGATCAGCTGCTGAACCATCCTGAGTTGCGCCAACGGCTGGGGAAAGCGGCCCGGCAACGAGCCCTGCTCTACGACCAGCGCCTAACGCTGCCCGCCCTGGCCGCACTGCTCGAGCAGAGCGGAAGGAGCAAGCAAGCGACGTAATCTTGCGCCCATGAAACGCCCCTTGCTTCGGCACCTGCTGATCCGTCTGCGGGTGAGCCGTTGGCTCGCACCCGGTGTGTGTGCCGTGCCCTACGTGGGCTCTCTGCTGTGGCTGCTGCTCAAAGGCCAGACCTGGATTGCTGGGGTGATGCTCTCTCCCTTGCTGGTGCTGGCGCTCCTGCTCGGGCTCACCTGGCTGCTGGCCCAACTGGAATTCAAGGGCCGCTGGAATGGCTAAATGGCCCGCTTTGATGGTGGCGCCGGACATGTTCCGGCAAACCACCAATCTCAACGGTCGGCGCTGGGCAGGCAGCGCACTGCTGGAGGCCTGGGCTCAGTTCTTGGGAAATCGTGACCTCCACCTGGCCTGCGCTGATCCTCAGTACCCCGCCCAACTGAGCGATGTGCTCGCTCAGGCCGGCCACCGGGGACAACGGCATGGGCATGGCTTGCTGCATCCCCATCCGTATCAAGCGATCGGGGGCTTGTTCATTCCCGATCCCAACCTGGGGCGCTGGAGCCGCTGGCGGGCGCGCTGCGGCTCCCAGCACTTCTCATTAATCGGCCAGATCCACACCCTGAACACGTCGTCGGCGGTGAGGATGATGGAATCCCTGGTCACCGAGCCCGTCCAACCCTGGGATGCCCTGATCTGCAGCAGTTGCGCAGGCCGGGATGTGGTGAACGCGATCCTGGACGACCGGGAAACGTGGATGCAGCGTCGCTTCGGACCGCACCAGCCTCCCCAGCGGCCCCAGTTGCCGGTGATCCCCCTACCGGTGGCCGTGAACGCACTAATCGAGGCCCTGCCGGACCGCAACGCAGCCCGCAAGCAACTTGGCCTGCCGCCAGAGGCATCGGTGTGCCTCTGGTTGGGCCGGCTGTCGTTGTTCACCAAACTCGACCCCTGGGCGCAATACCGGGTGCTGGAGGCGGTGGCCCGCCAGCTCCCGCAGGAGCTGTGGCTGATCGAATGCGGTCCGGATGATTCAGAGCCGCAACGAGATCACCTGGCCCAGTTGCGGGCCCTCTGCCCGAACGTGCGCTTTCTCAGGCTCGGCGGCAGCGAGGCGGTGCCGGAAGAGGTGAAGCACCAGGCTCTGGCTGCAGCTGATGTGGCGATCTCCCTGGTGGACAACTGCCAGGAAACCTTCGGCCTGTCGCTGGTTGAGGCGATGGCGGCGGGGCTACCGATGCTCGTGTCCGACTGGGATGGCTACCGCAACCTGGTGCGCCAGGGGGTGGATGGTTTTCTGGTTCCCAGCCGTTGGCTGACCGATGCGCACCTGGCCTCCGAAGGGCTGGCCTGGGCCCAGGAACTCGGCTTGCAGAGCTACCCGGGAATCGCAGGAGCCCTGGCCCAGCTGGTGGCTCTCGACACCAACGCAGCCGAGGCGATGCTGCTCAGCCTGCTCCAAGATCCCAGCATGGCCCGGGCCATGGGACGCCAGGGACGGCAGCAGATGCAGGAGCGCTGCGAAGGGCAGCAAGTGATGCGCCGCTACGACGACCTCTTCGCCGATCTCGCTGAACGGCGGGCCCAAGCGCAACCACAAGCTGAGCCACCGGCCGCTGCGATCGGCCTGAACCCGGTGCGCCTGTTCAGCCGTTATGCCAGCTTGCCAACGGCAGCCAGCAGCCCTAACGCCACCAACAGCCTTGATGCGCTCCCAGACGTGGTGCGGCAGGGCCGCCTGCCGCTCTGGAATGAGGTGCTTAGAGCCTGCCGGGATGAGGACAGCCGAGCACGCCTGCAGCAGGCCCTGCCCGAGAAGCATCTGTGAGAAAGTTGCAACGATTCTCCCCATCACAACGATGAAGGCCTGGACCGTGACCAGCGCAGTGGCTGGAAGCATGCGCGATGAACTGGCCCAGTTCTGGTTGGCAGCACCTGAGGACATTCTGGAAAGCCTCTGGAACAGCCAGGTGGGTGAAGCCACCCGCCAGCTCACGGCCCAGCTCACCCCCAGCACCTACCTGCCGCCGGAGCAGGTGGAGCTGCGCAACCGCCTGGGAGCCCAGCTGCAAAAGGGGCTGCAGCAACCCGGTGCCGTCAAGGCTTTAATCGCCAATTTCCTGTTCTCACCCCCCGGCAAGCTCACGATCGCCAACCCCCAGGCCAACCTGCCCGGGTGGCTGGTTCCAGGCTATCTGGCGCTGTACGAACAAGGCGGGGCCAGCGGTGCTGGGCAACCACCCGTGCCTGCACAAATGCCGCAGCCCACCCCCAGCCAAGCGCCAACCGCTCCGGATTTCGGGGCGATGCCCTCGAGCCTGGAGGCGTTCGTGGCCAACCGCATTCAGCTCAATCGCCTGTTGGGGCTCTCCAACCTCTATTACATCGATCCTGAGGATCAAGAGATCCAACAGGAATTGCGCCAGCTGCGTCTGCAGCTCGCACAACTAATCCTGCAGTGCCCCGAGCAACAACTGGAAGGGCATTTCCAGGGGGATTTCAGCGATCGCTACTGGGCGCTGGTGCGCTCTGGTGTGCAGAAAGAAGTTCTGCAACCGGTGGAAGAGCAACTGCGTGAGCGGGTGACGCAACGCCTGCAACCCACACAAGGTGGAGGCTTCGGGACCCCGGGGGCGGTGAATGCCTTCCTGGTGGCCATGACGCTGTTCGAACCCGGCAGCATGCAGGTGGACCAGCCGGAACAGAAGCTGCCGCGCTGGTTGCTGCAGGGGTATCACGACGTGTTTGCCCAGGCCCTGAAGGGCTGAAGGAGCGCCGATGCGCATCCTGATCAGCCACAGCACCTATCCCTCCCAGTTCCGCAGGCTGGCCCCCGCCCTGGTGGCCGCAGGCCACGAGGTGGTGTTCCTGCATCAAGGCCGGGAATGGCACGCACCGGATCCCCAAGGGGTAAAGCTGGTGGGTTACGCCGCTGCGAGAAGCAAAGATCCGGAGCACTGTCACCCCTACCTGCGGCGCTTGGAAACCGCTGTGTGCCAGGGGCAGGCGGCCTATCGGGCCGCCAGAACCCTGGATCACGAGGGGTTCCAGCCGGATGTGATCCTCAGCCATGCCGGATTCGGCGCAGGGCTTTACCTCGGTGATGCCTTCCCCCAAGCCAAACGCATCAGCTTGTTTGAGTGGTACTACAACGCCTTCGGCAGTGATGTGGATTTCCTGCAGAAGGGGGTGGTGGAAGCCGATCGCCAACTGCGCCTGCGCACCTGGAACGCCCAATTGCTGCTGGAACTGGCGGATTGCGACGCCGCCGTGGTGCCCACCAATTGGCAACGCCAGCAGTTTCCCGAGGCCCTGCGCTCCCAGCTCACCCTGATCCATGAAGGGGTGGATGTGGAACGCTTGGTGGCCTTGCGCATCCACAAACCGGCTCCTCCTCCCTGGCTGCCCCAAGGCAATGGCGTAGAAGTGGTGAGCTACGTGAGCCGGGGCTTCGAGGCCTACCGCGGTTTTCCCCAGGCGATGGAAGCCCTGGCACTGCTGCAGCAGCAGCGCCCGATGGCACATGTGTGCATCGCCGGGAACGACAGCGTTTGCTACGGGCAGGAGCGCAGCGATGGACGCAGCTGGGGGCAATGGGCCAAGGACTGCTGCGGCCTCGACCCCGCCCGCACCCACTGGCTGGGCGCCCTCGGCACTGAGGACTACCACGGGCTGCTCGCTTACAGCCAAGCCCACCTGTACCTCACGATCCCCTTCGTGCTGAGCTGGAGCTTGCTGGAGGCGATGGCGGCCGGTTGCGCAATCACCGCCAGTGCCACGGCTCCCGTTGAAGAACTGATCAGCACGGAACGCGAAGGCCTGTTGGCGGACTTCTGGGACCCCAAGGCGATCGCCAGCCAACTCAACCGGCTGTTGGGCGATTCGGCTCTGGCCGAGGCCCTTGGAGAGCGCGCTCAAGCCAAAGTTGCCCCCTACAGCGCGGCAGCTGGACTTGAAGGTTGGGCTGCTCTGATGGCAACCCTGCAGTGAGACGGTCTTGGGACCTGAACAATCCGATTGACCAATTATTCAGGCATGAGTAAAAATGCCACTGCTGTGATGGATTACCCGTCACACAAGCTCAATCCGGCCCCGGGTGGGTCGGTTGTGAGGAGTCCACACCCCCCCCACCTCTCACCATCGATCGATGACATCCACCGTCTACAACTCCATCCTCGGCACGGACACCGTTGACAACATTTCCGGAACTTCCGGTGCTGACTCAATTTCTGCTCTTCAAGCCAGCGACTTCGTTAACGGCCTGGGCGGCGCTGACCTGCTCTTTGGCGGCAAAGGCAACGACGAGCTCGTGCAATCCGCTACAGCCAACGAAACCCAGATCAGGGGCGACGAAGGCAACGATGTGATCACCCTGGGGGTGACCGCTTCTGGGGCCACCCTCTACGGCGGCAAAGGCAACGACGTCATCACCTTCGGCAAAACCTTCACCAACGCCTACGCCAGCGGTGACAAGGGTGCTGACACTCTGGATTTCAAAGTTGTGGTCAACTCCACACTGAACGGTGACGGCGGCGTTTCGGCCGGCGACGAAGGCAATGACGAGATTACCTTCACCACCATCAGCAACGGTGTGGTGCTTGCCGACATCGGTGACGACATTGTTCAGTTCAACGGAAAAGCGATTAGTTCTACCCTTTACGGCGGCAAAGGCGACGACACCATCACTGACGATGGGTCCAGCCTGAGCAAAACGCTCGTGCGCGGCGACCTGGGCGACGACGTCATTAACTTCGCAAATACCGCACAATTCATCAACTCCACCATCCTGGGTGATAACGGCAGCAGTGATGGCGGTGATGACAGCATCGTGCTGACCAACACCGACTCCTCCAGCGTTTTCTCATCTGTTTCTGTTGAGGGTGGTGCTGGTGCTGACACCATCGAGTTTTATGCTGGCGAACTTCTTTCCTCCAGCTTCAACGCCAACGCCGGCAATGACGTCTTCTCCGTGGGCGGCAGCCTGATCGGTACCACCGTCTACGGCGGCCAGGGCAACGATGTAGTCTTCCTGACCGGAGATACCAGCGCCAACTTCGGCATCACCGGCGGCGTGGTTTCCCTCGATAAGGGCAACGACGTTGTCAGCGGCAAAGCCATGAGTGCCACTCTGCTCGGTGGCGACGGCGTCGACGTCATCGGTGGTTCCTTCTCCAGCGCCTACCTCCAAGGCAACGCCGGTAATGACTTCATCGGCAGCTTCACTGCTAATAAAGTCACCATCTACGGCGGCCAAGGCGCTGACACCGTTGCTGCTTCCTCCGACAACGGAGTTACGGTCGAAGGCATCGTGATGACCTCCGGCAAGGTCTATCTGGACAAAGGCAACGACGTCTTCTCCGGTGCCAACTACATCTCCTCTTCCAAGATTCTTGGTGGTGACGGCAACGACACCATTTCCTTGGGCGTTGCAACTCAAGGTGGCGTGTCCTTGGTTGGCGGAACTGGCGCTGACTCCATCAAGTACAACGTGGTCGAGGGCGAAGCCTCAGGAACAACTGGTCAAAACCTTGGCACCTACTTCTTCGGTTTTGGTGGCGGCAACGACACCATCGACTTCACCAGCACAATCACAAACGGCAACATCACCTTTGCCATTGATGAAACTTTCAACGGCACAGGAACTTACGTCACCTTGGGCGGCACGAGTAACGCTGCAACGTTGACTCTGGGCACAACCACCGTCACCTTCACCGCCGGTGCGGCCTCGTTCGGTTCAACCAGTGCTTCAGTAGGCGATCTCTCCATTACCTTCACCAACGTGAGCGCTTCCTCGATCACCAGCCTCGGCTGATCGATCCTTCACACACTGTGTGCTCCAGGCTCCCTTCGGGGAGCCTTTTTTATGCTCGCCCCTGGCCCTGATCTGCACGCCATGCCTGCTGCCACCTATGCCCTGCCCCTGGAGCAGGAGCGCTGCTGCTGGCCCCAGGAGGCGCAACGCCAGCTACAAGATTGCCCGCCCCACGCCATCCTGCGCCGGGCCGTGCTCTTGCAACGCCTGGGTGAGCTCAGCGCTGCCGAAGCAACCCTGCTGGCCGCCCTGCAGGGCGGCGATCCAGCTGATCGCTGCCTGGCCCTAGACCTCTTAGTGGGCCAGCAGCAGCGCCGTCAGCAGCGCCTCTGGGCCCTGCAACTGCTCGAGCAAGCCGAAGCGGCGCTGGCCCAAGCAGGAGAGACCTTGGCTGCAGCACGCCGGCAGGCACTGCAAGCCAGCCTGATGCTGCGGCGCCGCCAGCTCCAAGACCTCGCCAGCGCCAGCGAGCCACCCGATGCATCCAAACACTCGCCGCTGCAATGGCTGCAGGCGCTGCAGGAGCAATTCCTGCGCCAGGAACTCGATGGCCTCAGCCTCAGCCTCTGCCAGTGGCCGAGCAATCTCGACAGCCCGGAAGCGCTCGAACTCAAGGCTGTGGCCCTGCGAGCCCTCGGACAACGGGACGCAGCCATGCAGACGCTCGATTACCTGCTGCAGCGCGGCCACGGCAGCGCCCTGGCCTGGCAGCAAACCCTGCAGCTCAACAATGCCGCCGGCCTTCACAACGGCCTGGCGATCACCGTGGCAAGCCGGCAGCATCCCCGCCACCCCGAAATCGCCCACATCCGCAATGCCGTGCAGCTGATCGGTCGCCAAACCGCTGAAGGCCGCCGCAGTGCTTTTCAGGAGCGCCTGCAATACAGCCTCGGCAGCCTGAACGCCCACCCCGGCGAGAGCGATGGCAACCTGCTCAATGCCTACGACCAAACCGGTTGCAGCCATTTGATGCCCTGGCTGCATCCAAACGCCTGGCAAGCCCTAGAGCAACGACCGCTGCTCTGCTCCAATCTGGTGATGCAGCTGGCCTCCCAGTCCCACCCCCGGGCCGTTGAGGCCACCGAACGGCTAGCAAAGCGTTACGCCGTCCCTACAGCCCCCACCCCTGGCCCCGCCAGCACACCCCTGCGGGTGGCCCTGGTGGGCCCGGATTTCGCTTACCACCCCGTTGGCCGGTTCGTGCAGATGCTGCTGGAAGCCGGTCTCGGCCAGGGCGGAACTCTGTTTCTGGCCTCAACACAAGGCACACCCATGCCCCGCACCCAGGAGCTGGCCGGTAACCAGCTGATCGATCTCTCCCAGCGCAGCGAGGCTGATCAACTGCAGAGGATGCGCGATCTCCAGCTTGATGTGGCCGTGGATCTCACGGGTTGGACCGCCAACCACAGCGCCCACCTGTTCGCGCCGCGGATCGCCCCCGTGCAGATCAATTACCTGGGGTATTACGCCTCCAGCGGTCTGCCGGCGATGGACGCCTGGCTCGGCGATCAGGCCCTGTTCCCCACACCGATGCAGGAGTGGCACAGCGAGCGCATCGTGCGCCTTCCCCGCGCATTTCTGGCCTGGAAGCCCAGTGAGCACCTGCCTGAAGGCAGGGTGGACGTGCCGCCAGGGCCGGACGGCCCCGTGACCTTCGGTTGCTTCAACCATGCTCGCAAGCTCAGCGCCGCCACGCTCACGCTTTGGGCCCAGCTGTTGAACGCCGTGCCCTCCGCCCAGCTGGCCTTGAAAGCGTTCGCCTCCGATGATCCCGGGGTGGCCGAGCTGATCCAACGGCGCATGCGCCGCTGCGGCCTCCCCCTGGAGCGGGTGATCTGGCTGCCCACCACGGCCCGGCCCGACGACCACCTGCGCCAATACGGCCTGATGGACATTGCCCTGGATCCCTTCCCAAATGGAGGCTGCACCACCACGTGCGAAGCTCTGTGGATGGGGGTGCCGGTGATCACGCTGTGCGGCAGTCACTACGTGGGCCGCATGTCGACGGCCGTGTTGGCAGCGGCCGATCTGCCGCAGTACATCGCCAACAGCGAAGACGCCTATCTGCGCATTGCGGTGGACGCGGCCGCCCAAGTGAACGCCCTGCGTCAGGGGCGCCGGGCGTTGCGCAGGCGGGTGCAAACCAGTGCCCTAGGCGATGCCGAAGGGCTCGCAACAGCCCTGTGGAGCTGCTGGGGAGCGTTGCGTCAGAGCCTGGCGGCGTAAGACCGCCGCTGCCAGAGCTGGCGATAAAGCGCCTCCATGGCCCGGGCCAGGGAGGCACTGTCTGCCAGATCGGACGCGGCCACGTGTGCGCGTAAAGCCAGTCGTTGCGGCTGATCGCGCGGACCCTGGGCTGCCGCCAAACGGGCTTTCTGCACCATCTCCTCGAGGCTGCGGCTGATCGCCGAACCCAGGCCAGCGGCAGCGAGCACGGAGGCGGTCTGCCGTTCCACCATCACCTGACCCATCACAGTCAACACCGGCACCCCCATCCACAGAGCCTCACAGCTGGTGGTGGTGCCGCTGTAGGGCCAGGTGTCGAGGGCCACATCCACCTGGCCGTAGCTGGCCAGGTGGGCGGACTGATCAACGCTGCGGGGCAGCAGCTCCAGGCGTTCCGGAGCAAGACCCCGCTGCATCAACCGCCCCTGGATCCGGTCCCGTTCAGCCTGTTCTTCAAAGGTGGTGCTCTTGAGCACCAGCACGCTGTCAGGCACAGCCTGCAACACAGCCACGAAACGATCGAGGCAGCCATCCCCGAGCTTGCGGCTGTGGTTGAAACTGCCGAAGCGAAAGCGCTGATCGGCAGCGGTGCGCTCCGGCAGGGGAGCCTCCTCCGGCTGCGGATAGGCCAGGTAGGCCCGGGGCAGAACCAGCAACTGCTCGTTCACACCACGCTCGTGCAACTGAGCAGGGCCAAAACAGGCGGCGTCACCAATCCAACCATCGATACAGCGCAGGTAGGTGCTGGCGGGATAGCCCAGATAACTGAGCTGAATCGGAGCCGGACGGGCCGTGAGCGGCCGCAGGCGCTGCTGGGCGGTGTAGCCCCCCAGCTCCACGATCACATCCAGCTGAAGATCGGCCAGCAAGCGCGCCACTTCCTCATCCCTGCCGAAGCGCAGCTCATGCCAACTGGAGCAGGCAGCCCGGATGCGCTCGGTGAAGTGATCCTGCAGGCGCCCGCAGGAGAGGCCCACCAGCTCCAACTGTTCAGGATCGTGGGCCTCCAGCAGGGGCGCCATGAAGCGCCCCACCGGATGCTTGGAGAAATCAGCCGAAAGAAATCCCACTCGCAAGCGGCGCTGGGGATCAGGATCGCGGATGCGGTCTTGCCAGATCTCTTGCAAGGGCAGCGCCCTGCGCTGTTCCCAGCGCTCCACCTCCTGGCGCAACTGCTCGGCGGGAAGCAGGCGATGGCCAGCCGTGATGAACTGATGCACCGTGAACGGCTCATCCTTGAGCCCGGGCTGATCCAGGGTGCCCTGCAACAGGCGCAAGCCTTCGGCGCTGTGGCCCTGCTCCACCAGCAAACTGCCAAGCGCCAGCTGGAGGTCCGGCCGTTCCGGGGCCAGGCGCACGGCCTGGCGCAGCGCCTGGGTTGGCGCCACCATGCGCCGCAGCTCCTTGTGGCAGGCCGCCACATTCAGCCAGTGGTCCGCCACCGCCGGCTCCAGGCCGGTGAGGCGTTGGTGAAGTGCCAGGGCACCCTCCGCATCGCCTTCGCTCATCAACAATTGAGCCCGGGCCCCGAGCATGCGCGGAGACTCTTGATCCACATCACCGCGTTCGAGCGCGGTGCGGGCCTCCTGAAGGCCGCCCTGCTCCGCAAGCAGAATGATCAGATTCGCCAGCGCCCGGGGATCGTTGGGAGCGATGGCCAAGGCTTCACGGAACTGGGCGATGGCCTCCCGGGGTGCGTCGCGTTTGGCCAGGCAGGCGCCATATTCCAGGCGAAGTTCCGAGCAGCCCGGCTGCGCGGAGACCAAGCGTGGCAGCAGTTGCAACGCCTCATCCACGCGATCGCAGTGATGCAACGACAGCGCCAGTGCCTTGGTCAGATCGTGGTTGCCGCTGCTGCGTTGCAGTGCCTGCTGCAAAAGATCAACGGTGATGGCGGCCTTGCCCTGATCGCGCAGCAGATTGCAGGCATTACAGAGCAGATGCACATCATCGGGGAAGGCCGCCAAGGCCCTGCCGTAATGAGCCTCCGCGGCATCCAGCCGGCCCTGGGAGCGCAGCAGGCTGCCGTAATTGGCAGCGAGATCAGCGGCGGGCGCCTCGGCCATCAACTGGAGATAAGCCTGCTCAGCCTCGTGCCAGTGGCCCGCCCGATGGGCTTCCACAGCCTGCTGACGCAGCTGGGCCGCGTTCATACAACTCAGCGGATCAGCTCAACTTAAGGTCTACGTTCGATCGAACCGACGGATGTGGGGCCTGGAGACTGCCTGCTTGCTCTTTCTGAAGGCTCCCTGAAGGCCGAGACGGCCCTCAACCAAGCCCGTGCAGAGCTTGATCAGGAGCATGCATCGGCCGAATGGGCCGTGGTGGCCTCCGCCGCTCTCTGGATGCTGAAGCGTTTCCAGGAGGGCTACGAACTGCACCGCAGCTTCAGCAGCCATCTCCAGAACGACGGCAATGCCTGGCTCATCGCCGGCCTCTGCGCCCGCAAGCTGGCCAACCACCACCAAGAAGCGGAACAGGCCCTGCTGCGCGCCACCAGCCTGCTGCCCGAGCGCAGCGACGCCCACTACAACCTGGGCAATCACTACAGCGACCTGGATCAGTACGACAAGGCCGTGCTCGCCTATGAACGCAGCCTCGCGCTCGATGCCAATGGAGCACAGGTTTGGCACAACTACGGCATCGCCCTGCGCGAACGGGACCGGCTGGATGAAGCCGAAATGGCCCTGCAGAACAGCCTGCAGTTGGATCCCTGCAACGCCGATGTGTGGTGCAATTTCGGGCTGATTGCCCATGCACGCGAACACTTCGACCTGGCCAAACGCTGTTATTTGCAATCGATCCAGGTGGACCAGCACCACGCCGAAGGCTGGGTGAATGTGGGCATGGCCCTGCTGGAGGAACTGAAGCCGGAGGAAGCGCTCGAAGCTCTGCAACGCGGCAGCGCCCTCGATCCAAGCTCACCGGAAGCGGTGTTCAACATGGCCCTCACCCTGCTCTTGCTGGGCGACTACGACGAAGGTTGGCGGCTGTACGAAACGCGCTTCACCACCAAACAATTCAGCGGCAAACAACCCCCCTGCAGCGGGCCCTGGGTGTTGACCATGGAGCAGCTGCAGGCGCTGGCCCGTGAGCAGCGCCGTTGCCTGGTGTGGACCGAACAGGGACTGGGGGACGTGATTCAGTTCCTGCGTTACCTGCCGATCCTGCAGGCGCTGGGGGTGTCGTTTGTGTTTGCCACTCGCCGCACCCTGATCCCGCTTGTGCAGGAATGGGGACCTCCAGGCCTCACAGTGTGCGATGACACAGCCCTCGATGAAGACCTGAAAACAGCCCCGCACCTGGCCCTGCTCAGCCTGCCCCGGCTCCTGCGCACCACGCTCAGCACCATCCCTTCAGCAACCCCCTACCTAAGGCCGCCAGGCCCACCTCCAGCCCAGCTGCTGGTGCCAGCTCCCCCAGGGGGGATCGCCGTGGGCCTGGTGTGGGCCAGCAATCCCGGCAACAAGGCGATGTATCGCCAAAAGAGCCTGCCCCTCAAACTGCTCCTGCCCAGACTGTTGCCAGCTCTGAGCAACGACCTGATCGAATTGCACAGCCTGCAGGTGGGCAGCGATGCGGATGAACTGGCTCCTTACCAGCACCTGGAGGGGCTCGTAGACTGGAACGGACGCCTGGATCACTTCGGCGACACCGCCCATGTGGTGAGCCAGCTGGATCTGGTGATCAGCGTGGATACCGCCGTGGCCCACCTGGCTGCAGCCCTGGATCTGCCCACCTGGGTGTTACTCCCCAACAATGCCGACTTCCGCTGGTTGCGGGATCGCTCGGATTCCCCTTGGTACAGCAGCATGCGCCTGTTCCGCCAACCCAAACGCCACGACTGGAGCAGCGCCATCGATGGGGTGGTGGACGCCCTAGGCGAGGTGCTCGGCCTCGATCTCAACGCCCTGGCCCAGGAGGTGCGCTGATGCAGTGGCAACACTGGACCATCGAGGACGAAGCCCTGCAGGGCCTGATCCGCCGTCAGGAGCTGGCCCCCACCCTGCTCAAACGCTGCATCGAAGAAGAGATCACGGCGCTTGTGAACCTCAGCGATGCTTGCCTCGACGATCTGGAACAGCGGTTCCGTGAGCAGCAGTCGCTGCAGAGCGACGAGGATCTCCAGGCCTGGCTGGAACGCAAACACTGGAGCCAGGAGGATCTGCTCCTCCATCTCGCCCGTCCAGAAGCGTTGAAATGCTTCTCGGAGCAGCGCTTCGGGCCGGGCCTGGAAGAGCATTTCCTCACCCGCAAAAGCAACCTCGACACCGCGCTCTATTCCCTGCTGCGCGTGCGCGATCCCGGGCTGGCCAGGGAGCTCTGGATTCAGATCAGTGAAGGGGAGATCAGCTTTGCCGATGCCGCTGCCCAGCACAGCGATGGTCCTGAAGCCAGCAGCCGTGGCCTGCTGGGGCCCATGGCACTGGGTGATCTGCAACCGGAACTGGCTGAGCGACTGCGCCACATGCAACCCGGAGACCTCAGGCCCCCTGAAGCCCTCGGCCCCTGGGTGCTGCTGCTGCGCCTGGAGAAACTCACCCCGGCACGCCTGGATGAGGGCATGCGCCAACGCCTGCTGCAGGAGCAGCTGGATCAGTGGCTGCAGGCGCGCTGCCAGGCCGTTCTCGAGGGTGAGCAGCCCGAGGAGTTGCATTACGATCCATCCCCATGAGCACCGTCGAAACACTCCAAGGCCTGCTTCGTCGTTTCGAAGCCTTCGCCCATCTGAGCGAGGGCGATCTCAAACTGCTCAGTGAGCAAGCCCAACCGTTCTCCTGCAGCACCGGCCAGGAGTTGCTCAAAGCCGATCGCATGCCCGAGCAGGTGTACGCGATCGTGGAGGGGCGGGGCCGACTCCTGCACAACGACCCGGGCGTGCGCCGCCCGCTCACCTTGGCGCTGTGCCATCCCGGTGACCTGGTGGGCTGGGCTGGCCTGGCCTGCAATCATCCCTGTGAGTGGCTGACCGCCTCAACGCCCTTGAAACTGATCGGCATTCCCGCCGACACCTTCCTCGCCCTGGCTGAGTCGTCCGACTCCCTGAGAGCCTGGGTGGATCGCAACAATTCTCCGGCCGAAATCATCACGGCCCTCGAACCCTCCCTACGCAAGCGCCCTCACGCTGACCCCGACGAACGGGAGGTGCTGCGGCGGCTGTTGCCCCACATGCAGGTGATCCAGGCCCGAGGACTTCGCCGGTTGCCAGCTGAAACGCCAGAAGCGATCTGGCTTTGGGACAGTCTCCCCTGCGCAGACCAGGCCGCAGACATCCGCATCGGTGAGCCGGTGGATCCAAAGCAGCTGGCGGCCTTGGCCGAGAACCAATCCCTGCGTCTGCTGCGCATCGATGCGGAGGCCTGGGAGCGGGAGTTGAGCCCTCCTCTGGAATCTCCGGATGTAGTGAATCAGATCAGTAGCACCAACCTCTGGCAGGGCGATCGCTATGCCGACATGGCCGCGCCTGAACCCACCGGCGCCATCACCACCAGCACCCCATCCGCCGCTGATGGCAGCGGGCTGGGCCCCAAACTCGATCGCCTGCCCGTGCGCACGGGCATTGGTCCGGTGGCCCAGGCCCTGGCCTGCATCGACATGCTGTGTGCCTTCCACGGCATGCCGTTCCGCCGCGATGTGCTGGAACGCATCACCAAGGAAAAACTGCGCGACCGGCCCGCGAGTTTGCAAAGCATGGGCGAGCTGCTCAGCTTCGCCAGCTTCCGGGTGAACCAGGTGGACATCGCCGTGCATCAGATCCACCGTGCCAGTACGCCCTGTGTGGCCCTGGTTCAGAACCAACCCACCGTTCTTTACAAGGTGGTGGCCGGTGAAGTTCTCGGCGTGATCCCGGAGTTCGGGCGGGTGCGCTTTCCCGTGTCGGAACTGGGAGCACCGAATGAGGGCCTCAGGATGCTGGTGGTCACACCCGGAGCTGATTCCCAGCGCCGCAAGTTGGGTTTCGGCTGGTTCCTCCCCCAACTGCGCAAATACCGGCGCAGCCTGATCGAAGTGCTGGTGGCCTCGCTGATCCTGCAGCTGCTCACCCTGGCCAACCCACTGATCATCCAGCAGATCATCGACAAGGTGATCGCTCAGCAGAACCTCGACACGCTCTACGTGCTGGGGATGCTTCTGCTGATTGTATCTGTGTTTCAGGGACTGCTTGGTGCCCTGCGCACCTATCTCTTCGCCGACACCACCAATCGCATCGACATCGCCCTCGGCGGCGAAGTGATCCAGCACCTGCTGCGGCTGCCCTTGCGCTACTTCGACAAGCGACCGGTGGGTGAACTGCAGACGCGGCTCGGTGAGCTCGCCAACATCCGGGGCTTCCTCACCGGCACCGCCATCACCCTGCTGCTGGATTCGGTGTTCTCCGTGATCTACATCGGCGTGATGGTGGCTTACAGCGGCGTGCTCACCGTGGTGTCGCTGGGTGTAGTGCCGTTATTTCTGGGACTCACCTTGCTGGCCTCACCGATCATCCGCAGCCAGTTGCGCAAGGCGGCGGAAAAAAATGCCGTCACCCAGAGCCAGCTGGTGGAAGCCCTCAATGGTGTGCAAACGATCAAGGCGCAGAACGCCGAGATGAACATGCGTTGGCGCTGGCAGCGCAACTACTCCGCCTTCATGAGCGAAAGCTTCCGCACCCTGCTGATCGGGGTGAGCACAGGAACCGCGGGCAGCTTTCTCAACGAACTCACCGGCCTGCTCACCCTCTGGGTGGGGGCCTTCCTGGTGATCAAGGGCGAGCTGACGATCGGCCAGCTGATCGCCTTCCGGATCATTTCCGGTTATGTGGTGGGCCCGCTGCTGCGCCTGGCCACCTCATGGCAGAGCTTTCAAGGGGTGGCGCTCTCGATTGAACGTCTCAGCGATGTGGTGGATGCCAAGGCCGAAGGCGAAACCGAGTCGGGAGATCAATTGCCCCTGCCGCCTGTGGCCGGAGAGGTGAGCTTCCAAGGCGTGGATTTCCGCTTCAACGAAGGGGCTCCCTACGTGGTGAAAAATGTGAGTTTCAGCGTTCCCGCCGGTTCATTTGCTGGAATCGTGGGCCGCAGCGGCAGCGGCAAGAGCACGATCATGAAGCTGCTGCCGCGGTTGTATGAGCCTGAAGCAGGCAGGATTCTGATCGACGGCTACGACATCAACAAGCTGGAGCTGAGCTCGATCCGCCGGCAGATCGGCATCGTCCCCCAGGACAGCCTTCTGTTCGATGGCACAGTGCGCGAGAACATCACGCTCACCGCGCCGGAGGCCACCAGCGAAGAAATCACCTATGCCGCCAAGGTGGCCTGCGCCCACGACTTCATCATGGAGTTGCCCCAGGGCTACGGCAGCCGGGTGGGCGAACGGGGCAGCGCGCTTTCTGGCGGACAACGCCAGCGCATCGCCATCGCCCGCGCCGTGCTGCAACGCCCGCGGCTGCTGATCCTCGATGAGGCCACCAGCGCTCTTGACTACATCACGGAGCGTCAGGTATGCCTCAATCTGAAAAAAGCCTTCGAGGGCAGCACCGTTTTCTTCATCACCCACAGGTTGTCAACCATCCGCGCCGCGGACGTGATCCTGATGATGGATCAGGGGTCGCTCGTGGAACAAGGAAGCCACGCCGAACTCCTCGAGCAGGAAGGTCGTTACTTCGCCCTCTACACCCAGCAGGACACCGGCCTTGACTGATCCCTCCACCTCCATCACCCCGCTCCCGAAGGGTCACAAACCTTGGGAAGGCAGTTCCGCGGTTGTGGAACAGGGCCGGCACTGGTCGTCGACGCTCGTGTGGCTGAGCTCCGCCATCTTCGGATCGGTGCTGATCTGGGGTTTCAGCGCGAAAGTGGATCAAACCATCAGTGTGCGCGGCAAACTGGAACCCGCCGGCAGTGTGCGCGAGGTGGATTCACCAGCCTCAGGCGTGGTGAGCAAGGTTCTGGTGCGAGACGGTGAAACCGTTACAGCCGGCCAACCCTTGCTGGAGGTGGAAGCCGAGGGGATTCGCAGTCAACGCCAATCCACCCTCACCACGATCGCCCTGCTCGAGGCTCAGAACCGCTCCCTGCAACGTCTGCTCGACAGCAATGGCAGCAGCGAATCCCTGGGCACCACCCTGGAAGCCCCCACCAATCTTGCTCCTGCTCTGCAGGAGAAGGTGACCACGGCCCTGCAGCAAACCCAGCAGATCAAGGCGCGCCTCAAACAGATCGATGTGCGCCTGAAAAGTCGGCGTGAAACCCTGGCGCTCTCCCAACGGATCGCCGACGACCTCAAGCCGCTGTTTGAAAACGGTGGTTACTCCCGCATTCAGTACCTGCAGCAACTGAATGTGATCCAGGAACAAACCAGCGAAATCTCCTCTCTCAATGAAGAACGGGAGAGTGTGATCGGCAGCGTGGCCGGCCTGATCAACCAGAACAACCGGGATCTCGCCAATCTGAAAGCCACCCTTAATCAAGTCAACGAAACCCTCTCCTACCGAACGGTGAAGGCTCCGATCAGCGGCACGATTTTCAATGTGCAGGTGAGCCCCTCAGGTTTCGTGGCCACCGATCAGGTGGTGATGGACATCGTGCCCAGCGAACGCTTGCAGGCTCAGGTGGCCATCAGCAACAGTGATGTGGGCTTCATCAAACCTGGACTTCCCGCCACCGTGGCCGTGGACTCCTTCCCTGCCGGTGAATTCGGCTACATCCAGGGCACGCTCACCTCGCTGGGCTCCGATGCCCTGCCTCCCGACAGCACCAATGGCATGTCTCGGTTCCCGGCCACCATCAGCCTGAAGGAACAGACCGTGGAATCGGGTGGCCGCAAACTCAATCTTCAAAGCGGCATGGCCGTAACCGCCAACATCAAGTTGCGTTCGCGGCCCGTGATCACCCTGGTGAGCGACATGTTCACCAAACAGCTCGATGGCGTGAAGCAGTTCCGCTGATCCATGGACCTGCTGGTGATCACCAACCTCTACCCCCCTCAGGAGCTGGGGGGGTACGGCCGCGCCATGGCCGATTTCGTGTGGGGGTTGCAAGCACGGGGCCACCGCATCCAGGTGCTGAGCGGCGATGCCCCCTATCTCGGACCGAGCAGCCATGGGCCCAGCGGCGAACCGGTGGAACGGCAGCTGGAGCTCAAGGGAAATTTCTGCAACGGCATCAATCATGAGTTCAACTGGCCCAAGCGGCGAAGCATTGATGCCCGCAACTGCGCCCGCCTGCAGCAGTGGCTGCAACGGCACCGCTGGGATGGCGTGCTGCTGGGCAATATGGACCTTCTCGGCGTGGAGTTGCTACCCACGCTGATGCAAGCGGGACTGCCCGTGCTCCATCACATCGGCTTTGTGGTGGAGCCCTACGAGGCCAAACATGCTCCACCCATGGCTTCCTACCGCATGGTGGCGGCCAGTGAAGCCGTGCGCGCCGCCCAGATCAGGCATGGCTTTCGCGTGGATCCTGATGCCGTGGTGTACCCGGGATGCCGTGATGACCTATTCGGTGCAGCCGCAACCGAAGGCAGGCCGCTGCCTCCACCCCCCGGAGGCCTCAACCAGCAACCGCTGCGTGTTGGATTTGCCGGGCTGATCATTAGCTCCAAGGGCGCGCACACCCTGCTGAAAGCGGTGCGCCTGCTCAAGGAACGGGGGGTGCCGATCGTGGCCAGCTTTGCGGGCAAACGCTTTGCCCGCGCTTACGCCCACGCCATGGACGTGTACATCGAACGCCACAACCTGCAGGAGCAGACCTCTTTCGTGGGCGAACTCAACCGCAGCCAACTGGCCCGTTTCTTCCGGCTCCAGCACGCCTGTGTGTTTCCATCGATCTTCCCGGAAGCCTTTGGCATCGTGGCCGCCGAAGCGATGGCCAGTGGTGTCACCCTGGTGAGCAGCGGTGCTGGCGGTGCTGCAGAGCTGTTCGAACCCGAGATCAGCGGCCTGACATTTGCAGCGGAGGACGCCTACGCCCTGGCCGACCAGCTCACGCGCCTGGCCACCGACCCTGATTTACTCCTGCGTCTGCAACAGGCAGGCGAGCAGAGGGTACGCCAGCACTTCAGTGTGACGGCCATGGCCTGCAAGCTGGAGCAGCTGTTCCACACCACACCCAGGAGCTGATCCAGGCAGCGTTCGAGCTGTGAGCAAGATCACAGCCGCGCCTGATCCTGATCATCAACCCAGAGAAAGTTTCGAACGACAGTAAGTGCATCGGAGGAACAACTCCACCCCTCCGCCTCACCTCTTCTCTCCTTCATTCCCCTTTCTCATCATGGTCTTCGCTCCGATTTACAACGCAACCGATGAAGCCAACCAGTTCCAAATTGAAAGCGAAACTGTCAACTACTCCAACAGCAACGATGTTGTCGACGTGAACAACGCCTCGGATCTGATCCGCGGCAAGTACACCCTGCTGCACAGCGGTGATGATCAGTTCTTTGGCACCAGCTTTGATTCACCCGGCTGGGACAACATCGCCAATGGCAACCGAGGCAATGATTACCTTGAAGGCAGGCTGAACAGCCGCGACTACCTGCGTGGCGGCAAAGACAACGACAAGATTTACGGCAACACTGGTGGCAACGACATGCTCTTTGGCGACTTCGGAGAAGACGTTGTCGCCGGCTCCGACTGGGGCAGCAACATCATCCGCGGCGGCAAAGGTGATGACACCCTCCTTGGTGGCAACAAGCGTGACCTCCTGGTTGGCGACTTCGGCACCGACACAATGAAAGGTGGTGCCGGCAGCGATTTCTTTGTGCTCCGCACCGACACCAGCAGCAACACTGGCCTCAGCAACCTCACCCCCAACGCCGCAGAGGCCGATCGCATCACCGATTTCGCCGCGAATGATTACCTCGTGATCACCGGGGTGGACTCCAGCTTCGATGTGAACCTGGTGTGGAACAACGGCGACTACCTCGTGGAGGTGATCACCGAAGGTGGTCCTCAGTACGCCGGCATCATTGAGAGCCCTGGCTTCTTCCCCAATCAAGAACAGATCCTGATCGGCCAAACCGCCTCCGACATCCTCGCTGCAGCCGATGGCAACGCCCAGGCCTTCACCCAAGACCCCAACCTGCTCAACAGCTTTGGCGTCTAAGCAACCCCTTCCTCTCCGCCAAACGCGACGCCCTCTGCCATCACTGGCAGGGGGTTTTTCGCGACCCATCAAATTCTTAAAACTTCCTGGAACACACCAACCCTTCAGCTCACCACCAACACAGTTAAGGAGCGCTCCATAGGCACAAGCAAGGCACATGAGCTTCAATCCTTCGTTTCCCGATCAATACAAGCCGACATCCACCCAAAACGTCTTTGACTTTGTTGACAACGTTGTTCAATATTCAACCTCCAATGATGTGATTGGCCTTCCTGGAGACAACAGTGCTTTTCCTGAGGCAATCCGCGGAAAATACGTGCTGTTGCATGATGGCGCAGATGAATACTACGGCACTGATTTTGATTCCTCTGTTTGGGACAACATCGCCAATGGCAACAAAGGATCCGACTTCATGCGGGGCCTAAACAACAGCCGCGACTTTTTACGAGGCGGCAAGGATGATGACAATATTTGGGGGCGAGAGGGAGGCAATGATTTTGTCTTAGGCGATGCAGGCGATGACCTTGTTTACGGCTCACTCACTGGCGAAAACATTGTTCGTGGCGGCAAAGGCAATGATTTACTTGTTGGCTATGACAAGCGCGACCTCCTGGTCGGCGACTTCGGCAAAGACGAATTGAGAGGCAACGGCGGCAGCGATTTATTTGTGCTCCGCACCGACACCAGCAGCAGCTCAGGCCTCAGTAACCTAAGCGCAAATGCCGCCGAAGTAGATATCATCCAAGACTTTGACAACACAGAAGGGGACTATGTTGTTCTGACAGGAATCAGCTCAACAGACCAGATCAGTCTTCAATACAGCGGCGCGGACATATTCATCAAAGTCATCCAACCTGATTTCACCAGCCTCTACGCCGGCAAACTGACAGCTCCAGTTGGCTTCGATAAAACTCGCATTTTGGTTGGCGACACAGCCGATCGGATCCTCGCTGCGGCCAGTGGGGACACGAATGCATTCGGCATCGATCCCAACCTGCTCAACACTTTTGGCATCTGAGTCGCAACGACCGTGCTGAGTCAGCCCTCTGCTCTCACAAGCAGGGGGCTTTTTCATGCCTCAATACCCCCTGTGAGCAAGATCACAGCCGCGCCTGATCCTGATCATCAACCCAGAGAAAGTCTCGAACGACAGTAAGTGCATCGGAGGAACAACTCCACCCCTCCGCCTCACCTCTTCTCTCCTTCATTCCCCTTTCTCATCATGGTCTTCGCTCCGATTTACAACGCAACCGATGAAGCCAACCAGTTCCAAATTGAAAGCGAAACTGTCAACTACTCCAACAGCAACGATGTTGTCAATGTCAACGACGCCTCGGATCTGATCCGCGGCAAGTACACCCTGCTGCACAGCGGCGATGATCGCTACGTCGGCACCAGCTTTGATTCACCCGGCTGGGACAACATCGCCAATGGCAACCGAGGCAATGACCGCCTCCAAGGCCTAAACAGCAGTCGTGATTATCTGCGTGGCGGCAAAGACGACGACAGGATTTACGGCAAAATAGGAGGCAACGACATGCTCTTTGGCGACCTCGGAGAAGACCTTGTCTATGGCTCCGCTTTTGGAAGCAACATTCTCCGCGGCGGCAAAGGCGACGACTTCCTGCAAGGCGGCAACAAGCGTGACCTCCTGGTTGGCGACTTCGGCACCGACACAATGAAAGGTGGTGCCGGCAGCGATTTCTTTGTGCTCCGCACCGACACCAGCAGCAGCACTGGCCTCAGCAACCTCACCCCCAACGCCGCAGAAGCCGATCGCATCACCGATTTCGCCGCAAATGATTACCTGGTGATCACCGGGGTGGACTCCAGCTTCGATGTGAACCTGGTTTGGAACAACGGTGACTACCTCGTGGAGGTGATGACCGATCTCGGCCCTCAGTACGCCGGCATCCTCGAGAGCCCGGGCTTCTTCCCCAATCAAGAACAGATTCTGATTGGCCAGACCGCCTCCGACATCCTCGCTGCAGCCGATGGCAACGCCCAGGCCTTCACCCAAGACCCCAACCTGCTCAACAGCTTTGGCGTCTAAGCAACCCCTTCCTCTCTGCCAAACGCGATGCCCTCTGCCCTCACAGGCAGGGGGTTTTGTCTTGGCGCAGGGGACAATGGATGGAAACTGTCGATCTGCAACGCCCATGGCCCCACCTGTCGCTCTGATCACCGGCATCACCGGCCAGGACGGCAGCTATCTGGCGGAACTGCTGTTGGAAAAGGGCTACCAGGTGCACGGCATCAAGCGCCGGGCCTCCTCCTTCAACACCACCCGGATCGATCACCTCTATCAAGATCCCCACGATCTGGATCGGCACCTCTCCCTGCATTACGGCGATCTCTCCGACGGCAGCAACCTGCAGCGCATCATCGAGCTGGTACAGCCTGATGAGATCTACAACCTCGGCGCCCAGAGCCATGTGGCGGTGAGTTTCGAGGCCCCTGAATACACCGCCAACGTGGATGCCCTCGGCACCCTGCGCATCCTCGAGGCCGTGCGCATCCTCGGCCTCACAGGCAAAACACGCATCTATCAGGCCTCCACCTCCGAGCTCTATGGCCTTGTGCAGGAGGTGCCCCAAAAGGAAACCACCCCCTTCCACCCGCGCAGTCCGTACGGCGTGGCCAAGCTCTACGCCTACTGGATCACCGTGAATTACCGCGAGGCCTACGGGATGTATGCCTGCAACGGCATCCTCTTTAATCACGAAAGTCCGCGCCGCGGCGAAACCTTCGTGACGCGCAAGATCACCCGCGGTCTCGCCCGCATCGATGCCGGGCTCGATCAGTGCCTCTACATGGGCAATCTCGACTCCCTGCGCGACTGGGGCCACGCCCGCGATTACGTGGAGATGCAGTGGCGCATGCTCCAGCAGGAGCAGCCACGGGATTTCGTGATCGCCACCGGCCGCCAGGAATCGGTGCGCCGCTTCATTGAGCTCTCCGCCAGTGCCCTGGGCTGGGGTCCGATCCGCTGGGAGGGCAGCGGCATCGAGGAAACCGGCCGCCGCAGCGACACCGGCGCTGTGGTGGTGCGCATCGACCCCCGTTATTTCCGCCCGGCAGAAGTGGAGACCCTGCTCGGGGATCCAAGCCAGGCCCAGGCGCTGCTGGGCTGGACCCCCACTACCACTCTCGAGGAGCTGGTGACCGACATGATCCACAGCGATCAAGACGAAGCGCGCAAAGAGGCCTACCTCAAGCGCAAGGGCTTCCAGGTGGCCAGCGCCCGCGAATGACCCACTCCCCAGCCATGGCTCTCTTGCGCCCCAGCGATCGCATCTTCATTGCCGGTGCCCGCGGCATGGCCGGCAGTGCCATCAGCCGTGCCCTTACCCGCGCCGGGTACCACGAGCAGCTCACCCCCAGCCGCCAGGAGCTCAACCTGCTTGATGATGCCGCTGTGTCCGCCTGGATGCAGACCCAGCAACCCGATGTGGTGGTGCTGGCGGCTGCCACCGTGGGCGGCATCGAGGCCAACCGCAGCCGCCCCGCCGATTTCCTGCTCCAGAACCTGCGCATCGAAACCCAGGTGATCGAGGCGGCCTGGCGCGCCGGCGTACGCCGCTTGCTGTTTCTGGGCAGCAGCTGCATCTATCCCAAATTCGCCGCGCAACCGATCCGCGAGGAGGCCCTGCTCACCGGCGCTCTTGAGCCCACCAATGCCTGGTACGCCATCGCCAAAATTGCCGGCATCAAGCTCGGTGAGGCCCTGCGCCGCCAGCACGGCTTTGATGCCATCAGCCTGATGCCCACCAATCTCTACGGGCCCGGCGACAACTACCACCCCACCGGCAGCCATGTGCTGCCGGCCCTGATCCGCCGCTTCCATGAAGCCAAACAAGCCGGCGCCGCCGCGGTGACCTGCTGGGGCAGCGGCACACCCCTGCGCGAATTCCTGCACGCCGACGATCTCGGCGAAGCCTGCGTGTTCGCCCTCGAGCATTGGTCAACGCTTGGCTCGAACGCTCCCTGTGATGACCAGGGCGAGCCACTCGCCTTCCTGAACGTGGGCACGGGCATCGATCTCTCGATTCGTGAACTTGCCGAACAGGTGGCGGCCACAGTGGGCTTTCAAGGTGCAATCCACTGGGACACCAGCAAGCCCGATGGCACCCCCAAAAAACAACTGAACGTGAGCCGGCTCAGCCAGCTGGGCTGGCGTGCACGCATTGCCCTTTCAGAAGGCTTACCCCTGGCCTATGAGGATTTCTGCGCTCACCTCAACGACGGCAGCCTGCGCGGTTAGGGCCTTTGAAAGCCTGAGCCGATGCGCTCCCCGCCGTAGCCGGCGCGGCTGCGCACGGTGCTACACCAATGCTGATGCTCGAGATACCAGCGCACCGTGGCCTCCAGCCCCTGCTCAAAGCGGTGGCGCGGCTGCCAGCCCAGCTCGGTGGTGATGCGGCTGGGATCAATCGCATAACGGCGGTCGTGTCCGGGCCGATCCTTCACCAGGGTAATCAGGTCTGCATGGGGCGCAGCACTGGGGCACGCCTGATCGAGCAAGGCGCAGATGGTCTCCACCACCTCGCGGTTGCTGCGCTCCCCATGGCCGCCCACGCAGTAGCTGCGGCCGATCTGCCCCTGGGACGCCACCAGCAGCAGGGCATCCACGTGATCGTCTACGAATAACCAATCGCGCACGTTGGCACCATCGCCGTAGAGGGGGATCGGCTCACCAGCCAGGGCCTTGAGGATCACCACCGGGATCAGCTTTTCCGGGAACTGCCAGGGGCCGAAATTGTTGCTGCAGTTAGTGAGCAGCACCGGCAACCCATAGGTGTGATGCCAGGCACTCACGAGATGGTCGCTGGCGGCCTTGCTGGCGGAATAGGGACTGCGCGGGTCGTAGGGGGTGGTCTCCGAGAAACGGCCCGTGGCCCCGAGAGAGCCGAACACTTCATCGGTGCTGATGTGCTGGAAACGGAAGGCCTGCTGACGCTCCTGAGGCAGAGCCTCCCAGTGGGCAAGGCAGGCCTGAAGTAACGAGAACGTACCGGAGACGTTACTGTCTAGAAACGCGGACGGGCCATCGATCGAGCGGTCCACATGGCTTTCCGCCGCCAGGTGCAGCACCAGATCGGGATCGGCCTGCTGCACGGCCGCTGCCGTGGCCACCGGATCCACCAGGTCGACCTGCTGGGGCACATGGCGTTCGGCGGCGTCTGGCCCGAGATCCTTGAGCACAGCCTCAATGCTGCTCAGATCACTGGCGTAACCGAGCTTGTCGAGGTTGAACACCTGCGCCTGGCTGTCTGTGAGCAAACGGCGGACGACCGCGCCGCCGATGAAGCCGGCACCACCGGTGACCAGCACCCGTTGAACCGACGCAGGCACACAGGACACAACGCTTAGGCGAATGGTGCGGCGAGCTTACGCAGCCCGCTCAAGCCAGGGGCGGTGCCTCCGACCCAAAGCGGTAGCTCCAGAGTTGGTTGTTCATCACCGCCTCGGAGGCATCGCCAGTGGTGATGGCAGCAAGCTGCTCCAGATTGAGGCTGGAGCCGGTGTAGAGCGCTTCCAAACTGCCATCAGCGAAAATCCCCAGGCCGGAGAGGCCACGGGCTGAGGCCTCAGCAAACGACAAACGATCGGTGCTCACCCCGAGGATGCGGATCTGATCAAAGGCATCAAGGCCTTCAATGATGTCGGCCTTTTCGCCATTGGGACTGTTGCCGGCTTTGCCGTACCAGTAATTCTCAAGGAACTGATCGGACTTAATCGCGATCAGATCGCTCGAGCCATCGCGCTGATCGGTGTAGGTGTTCCAACCGAAATCACCGTGGAGCTCATCAGCGCCAGTGCCGCCCATGAGGATGTCGCGGCCATTGCCGCCGCGCACCAGATCATCACCGCCTTTGGCATCGATGATGTCCCAGCCGGCGAGGCCACGCAGGATTTCGCCTTGATCGCTGCCTTCGAGAATCGAAGCGGCCACCTCAATGCTCTGAGAATTCGGGAGTTGGGATCGATCAAAGCTGAGCTGCTTGGCCTTGAGATCGTTCCCACCCGTGCCGGCACGGGCGATGCGGTTCACCGCCAGGGTGGAGGTCCAGCTGCTGGTGCGAACCTCAACCGTGCGCCCGCCGTCATCCAGCACCTGCAGGTTGCTCTTCTCAAACCCAAGCCACTGACTCATCAGCGCCGACACTTCCATGCCGCCTGAGGCCACCAGCAACTGACTGGTGCTGTCGCTGTCGCTTTCCGTACCCCAGAGCGAAATCAGGGCGTTGAGGTCGTTATCGGTGAAGAACTCGGGCCAATTGCCGCCCTTAGGGTTGCGATAGGCCATGACCGTATCTTCCGGGAAGGCACTGGCCCAGGGATCGGTGCTGCCGTTCACCGTGTCGCCATCACCATCCTCGAAAGGATGCTCGAGGCCGAGGGCGTGGCCGAGCTCATGGATCAGCACGTAGCGGCGGTAGTTCTCGTCGAACTCCACCTCGGGATAGTTCACGAACAGTTCCCAGCCACCGAGGCCGGAAGTGGTGGCCAAACCGAGGGTGTTGCCGCCCCCGCCCAGGTTGATCTCCATGTCGTAGAAGAGATCCACATCCGCACCAGCAGCCGTGCTGGATTCACGAAAATCCAGATCGAGGATGGCGTCGAGACGCTCCACCACCGAGCGGAAATAGTCCTGATCGGCCGCAGAAATTCCCACCGATTCGATCGTCTGCTCCCCGAAGCCGCCGCCAGCCACGGTGACGGCGCCGCCCGGGGTGTGCAGGTAGTAATCCAGCACCCCGTCGGTCGCCGTGGCGCGCTCGGTGTACGCGGCGTTGCTGTTGTCGATCAGCCCCTCGGGGGCGATGGATAAGGAATACACCGGTGTGCCGTCACCGCGCCTGCCCGCCGCAAAGCGCTGCGCCCGGGCCTGGTTGCAGAGCATGCACATGGGAAATCAACAGTTGGCAATAGCAGACCCAAGGTACCGAGATCAGCCCAAAGGGATGTGTCTGAACTGTGAACAGCGTCTGAGTACTGGCTGAGAGCTGAGCGATGAGGGCTCAGCGGCCGCCAGCCTTGAGCACGGTTTTCACGGTGCGCAGCAGGATCACCAGATCCAGCCAGGTGCTGAAGTGCCGCAGATAGTAAAGGTCGTAGGAGAGCTTGAGATCGGAATCCTCGATGCTGCTGGCATAGGGCGCGCACACTTGGGCCCAACCGCTTAAGCCCGGTCGCATCCAGTGACGTTTGCGGTAATGGGGGATGCGCTGCTCCAGTTCCTCCTCCAGTTCCGGGCGCTCCGGGCGCGGGCCAATCAGGCTCATCTCCCCGTTGAGCACATTGAGCAACTGGGGCAGTTCATCGAGTCGAACCCGCCGCAACCAGCCCCCCACCGCTGTGATGCGTTGATCGCCAGGCTGGGTCCAGCGGGCCGGGGCATTCGCTGGCTGCACCGTCATCGTGCGCAGCTTGTACACCGTGAAGGGCCGGCCCAACCAACCGCTGCGCTGCTGGGCGTAAACCACCGGCCCGCGGTCTTCCAGCCAGATCAGCAATGCCGCAAGCAGCACGAAGGGAGCGGTGAGCAGCAACAGCACGGCCGCCACCAACAGATCGGCCATGCGCTTGAGCTGGGCCTGCACACTGAAGGTGGCGGCCCAGGGCAGGTCGTCGTAGGCGAGCACGGTGTCAGCCATGAGCACCGGCGGCAAGCGCTCCTGCTGCTGCTCAAACAGGCTCAGCACCGAGAGTGCACGCACCTGGCGCGGATCGCGCATCTCCAGGCTGGCGCGCAAGGGGCGCAGCCCCGGGTCCTGGCGCACCGCCTGGCTGAGTGCCACCAGGATCGGCTCCTCGGTCTGATCGAGCTGCTGGGCCAGGATCTTGGCATCCACCGGGCGCAAACGCTGGCGCTGAGGTACCCGCCGCCAGGCCCCCAGCACCGTGTCCAGCTCCTGGGGCTGGGCAAGCAGCAGCATGCGCGGCGCCTCAGGCAGCAACAGCCCCCGGCGCAGCCCCACGCGCACCGCCAGCGCCCAGAGGGTGAGCGCCCCGATCCAGAGCAGCTGCACCCGCCGGTACACCAACCACACCGCCTCGCTGGGGTTAATCAACCAACGGGCGATCGCCACCACCATCAAGGTGACGGCCGCGGTGATCAGCAGGCGCTGCAGCAGCACGGGCAAAGCCAGCCGCCGCCAGCGCAGCACGGTGTAGCTACCGAACAACCAGCCCAGCAGGGGATAGAGCAGCAGCACGAACACCAACCAGGGCCCCTGCCCCTGAAGGCTCTCGCCGCCCAGGGCAACGCCGGTCCAGGCCGGCATCGAGAGAATCAGGGCCAGGATCAGGACCTGACCGAGCCAGTCGAGCAGCAGGGCCCGCAGCAGCAGCGTGCGCGGATCATGCATCCACACAGGCGATCACCTCCGCAAGGGCCTGGCGCCAGTGCCGGGCAGGCAACCCCAGCTGGGCGCGGGTGGCCTCGCAGGCCAGCAGGGAATAGGCAGGACGCTGGGCCGGGGTGGGGTACTCCGCAGTGGTGATCGGCTGCACCGCCGCCGCTGCGGGGATCAGGCCCCGGGCCGCAGCGAGCTCGCCGATGGCCACCGCAAAGTCGTACCAGCTGGCGGCACCGGCATCACTCCAGTGCTGCCATCCGCTGAGGTTCTGCTGGATCAGCGCCCAGCAGGCAGCGGCCAAGCCCGGGGTGGCCGTTGGGCAGCCCACCTGATCAGCCACCACCCGCAGGGGCTGGCCCGCTTCGGCGTTGCGGCGGTGCAGGCGCAGCATGGTGAGCAGGAAGTTGCGGCCCACCGGGCCATACACCCAGCTGGTGCGCAGGATGGCGGCCCGGCCCCCGTCGTCGGCTCCCAGTTGCTTCGCCACGGCCTGCTCGCCGGCGGCCTTGGTGGTGCCGTACACCCCGAGGGGATCGCAGGGCTGATCGGGCTGGCAGGGTTGCCCCTGGGCTCCGTTGAACACGAAATCCGTGCTCAGCTGCAGCATGCGCCCGCCCGTTTCCGCTAAGGCCTGAGCCAAGGCCGCGGGAGCGCCAGCATTCACGGCCTGAGCCAGAACCGGTTCGCTCTCGGCCTTGTCCACAGCGGTGTAAGCACCGGCATTGAGCACCCAGGCCGGCCGGTGGCGGTGCACGGCGGCGCGGCAGGCCTGGGGATCGGCCAGATCGAGCTCTGCGCGGCCGGTGGCGATCAGTTCAATGCCAGGGGGGCACGCGGCGATCAAGGCCTGGCCCAGCTGTCCGCCGGCGCCGGTGAGCAGCACTTTCACGGGAACACCTCAGCAGCAGCTTCCGCGCTGGCTAGCAGCGGTGCTTCGGCATCCTTGGGCGCCAGCAGCGGCTCGGGCACACCTGCTTGCTCCAAAGGCCAGGCGATCGCCAAAGCCGGATCATCCCAGCGCAGGGAGCGTTCGCAGTCGCGGTTCCAGAAGCCGCTGGCTTTGTATTGCACTTCCGCCACATCCGTGAGGGTGAGGAAGCCATGGGCAAAGCCCACCGGCACCCAGAGCTGCTGATGGTTTTCGGCGCTGAGTTCGGCGCCCACCCACTGCCCATAGGTGGGCGAGGCCCGGCGCAGATCCACGGCCACATCAAAGATGGCACCCACGCTGCAGCGCACCAGCTTGCCCTGGGGTTCGGGGGGCAACTGGTAGTGCAGGCCCCGCAGCACACCGCGACTGGAGCGGGAATGGTTGTCCTGGCGGAACACCAGCGCCTCCGCCTCCGCGGCGGGCACACCGGCATCGATCAGCTCAGCGCGGAAGCGGCGCTCGTTCCAGCTCTCATAGAAAAAGCCGCGGTCGTCAGCGAACACCCGGGGAGTGATCAGCAGGGGGCCCTGCAAGAGGTGGCCCGCAGCGGTTTGGAGCACTTCAGCTGGCATGCACCTGCTCCCGGGGTTGCCCCTCCAGATTGCGCTGCAGCAGGGCATGCTCACCGCCACTCTCCTTGAGCATCTGCAGCAGATAGGCGCCGTAGCCGCTCTTGCACAGGGGCTGGGCCAGGCTCTCAAGTTGATCGTCGTTGATCCAACCTTGGCGCCAGGCCACCTCCTCCGGGCAGCCCACCTTGAGCCCCTGGCGGTGCTCGAGGGTGCGGATGTAGGCCCCGGCCTCATGCAAGGAATCAAAGGTGCCGGTGTCGAGCCAGGCCATGCCCCGCCCCATCAGTTCCACCGTGAGCTTCTGCTCGTCGAGATACATCTGGTTGAGACTGGTGATCTCCAGTTCCCCCCGCGCCGATGGCCGCACCTGACGGGCCCGCTCCACCACCGAAGCGTCGTAGAAATAAAGACCAGTGACGGCGTAACGGCTGCGGGGCTGGGCCGGTTTCTCCTCGATGCTCAGGGCCCGGCCTTCGGCATCGAACTCCACCACGCCGTAGCGCTCCGGATCACGCACGGGATAGGCGAACACCGTGCCCCCCTGGTCGCGAGCGGCAGCGGCTTGCAACTGGGGGATCAGTTCATGGCCATGGAAGAGGTTGTCACCAAGCACCAAAGCGGCCGGCGATCCATCTAAGAAGTCGGCGCCGATCAGAAAGGCCTGGGCCAGGCCATCGGGGCTGGGCTGCACGGCGTAGGCGATGGTCATCCCCCAGGCGCTGCCGTCGCCGAGCAGGCGCTGAAACGCCGCCTGGTCGTGGGGGGTGGTGATGATCAGCACCTCGCGGATCCCCGCCAGCATCAAGGTGCTGAGGGGGTAATGGATCATCGGCTTGTCGTACACCGGCATCAGCTGCTTGCTCACCGCCGTGGTGAGCGGCGCCAGGCGGGTGCCACTGCCGCCCGCCAGGATGATGCCCTTGCGCGTCATTACCGCCCTGCCGCCAACTGCTGAACCGGCGTTATTTCAGCATGGGCGCTCTGTTCGTGTCCTGCTGGGCCACCCGCACCAGCCAGGCGCGAAAGCTCTGAAGGTCGGCCGCCAGGGCCTCCCACACAGCCGGCAGATCGCGAATCAGCAAGGCGATGGGTTCAGGCCGCAGTTCATCGGCGTAGAGATTGCGCACCAGGTGGCGAAAGCGCAGGTACTCCTGCAGCCGCTGTTGCGTGCGCTCCCTCAACACAGCGGGTCGGCTTTCGCTTTGCAAGGCCATGCGCTCCAACAAGCGCCGGTGCCAGCCCTCACCGCGCGCCGGCGTGCCGCCATTCACAACCCTGCTCACCAACAGAAGGGATCGCTCCACACCGGTGTAAAAACTGTGCAGCCGCAGTGCTGCGGCTTCAACCACCTCGGATCCATCGGGCAGACGGGGCTCCATCGCCTCAAGGCCTTGCACCAGCTTCTGGAGCCTCTGCTCTTCCCGCAAAAGGTCGTCGCGCAGTTCCAGGAGGTCGGACGGGGTCATGACAGGTGGTTTAAAGCTCCTGGCTATGGCGCAGCAAACGGGCCAGCAGATCAGGCGGCAGATCTTCGGCGCGCTTGAGATCAACGCTGAGCGGTCCAGGGCGCTCCGCCAGGGCCACCGCCTCCAGCCAACCTTCAGGCGGCAAGCCCTCAATCAACAGATCCAAGTCGGAATGTTCGCGAAAGCCTGAGGCCAGCACCGACCCGAAGCACCAGATCCGCGTGATCGAGGGCCAGCGTTGCCGCCACAGGGACGCAGCCTCCCGCGCCTGGTCGAGCCCCTGGGCACGGCGCCGCTCCAGGCGCTGCCTGTCGGCAGCAAAGCGCTGCTGCCAATGGTGCTGGGCATGAACCGTCATGGCCCCATTTTGACTGGGACCGCAAGAAGTAAGGAGTAAGGACGCATTCCAGCTAACTTGTTTTTATCGGGATCAAGAAACCTGCATGACCATCGACATCGCCACCGTCACAGCCAAAGGACAGGTGACGGTGCCTAAAGCCATTCGGGAAGCGCTCGGGCTGCGCCAGGGCGATCGTTTGTCCTGGGAAGTGGAGAACGGCGCAGCACGGGTGAAGCTTGTCTCACCCCTTGATCTCGACTACCTGCAGGGGCTGGAAGCCAACCTTCAGGACTGGGCCAGCGCAGCTGACGATGAAGCCTTCGCGGATCTGTGATGAGTGAGCCTTACCCCACGTTTTCACTGGTACGGGTTCCATTTCCCTTCACGGATCGCACCACGATGAAGCGGCGCCCTGCATTGGTGGTTTCGGCACCACACTTTCAAAGCAACAGCGGCCATTTGGTGCTGGCCATGGTGACCAGCGCCACAAAGTCAAGCTGGCCGCTGGATTGGTCGATTCAAGAGTTGGAGGGCACCGGGTTACCCAAGCCATGCATGGTGCGGCTCAAACTCTTCAGCCTGGATGAACGATTGATCCTCAACGGCCTGGGTGCCTTGGCCAAGAGCGACCGCATCGGTGTGGCCGAGTGCCTGCGGCAGTTGTTACCTCTGCAGTGAACGCCCACTCGCTTGCCGAGGCCCATGGCCGCCACGATCTACCTGCACTGGACTGCCACCGGCTACGACTGGATCCGGCCTGGCCACTATCACGTGATCATTGGCGGCGACGGCCGGGTGCACCGGCTGCATGCCACCAGTGTGGATCTGCCGGCCCACACCTGGGCGCGCAACAGCAATGCCGTGGCCCTCTCCTGCGCCTGCATGGGCGGTCAACCTGATCCCTGGACGCTGCCGCCTACGCCGGCGCAGCTGGAAAGCCTCTGCGCGGAAACCGCTGCGATCGCCACGAGCTGGGGCTGGAGCGCCAGCGACATCACCATCCAGCGGGTGATGACCCACGCGGAAGCCGCCTCCAACAAAGACGGCCGCGTGATGCACGACAACTACGGGCCGGTGGTGTGGGGCGGCACGGGTGAGCGCTGGGATCTGCTGCAGCTGGAGAAAAACGGCCCCCTCGATGGCGGTGAGCAGCTGCGGCGACGGATCCGGGAGCTGATGGCTGGCGGCACAAGCCAGACGCCCAGCCCCAGCACTGACCGCCTCATCTTCAAGAGCAACACCACAATCCAGGCACGCGGCGAAGCTCTGGATGTGGCGATCGACAGCGAAGGGCGCTCCTGGGCCCTGGCCGCTGATCTTCTGGAGCGCTACGCCATCCCCCATGCCTGGGATGCCAACCAACGCCGGATCCTGATCGGCGCCTTGGATGTGGCTCCCACCTACCGGGACGACAGCGTGCAGGCGTCGGTGGGTTGGCCCCTGTTCACAATGACCCTGCAAACCGGCAACGCGCCGGTGATCCTTACCGGCGTCGTGCGGCCGTCCGAAGCTAAAGATCGCGCCTGGTGCCGGGTGCTGGAGTTCGCCGAAGAATTCGGCATCTCCGTGAGTTACGAGCCGTTCACGCTGCTGCAGCGGCGAGGCGGCTAGGAGCCAGGGGGATAGGAGGATGGCGTCATGACCCGCTACCGCCTGGTGGAACATGCCCCCGGAGCTCCGGGGCTGCGTTGGTTTGGCCTGGGACCAGACCTGCGGCCCACGCGAGGCCTGCTCAAGCTGCAGCGCCTGTTCCGCAAACACGCTTTCTGGGCGGAGAGCCGCAGCCAAGGCCAGCTCAAGCGCATGCTCAAGGGCAGCACCGTGGTGATGAGCCTCTGGCGCGGCAAACGCCTGGTGGGCTTTGGGCGGGCCACCAGCGACGGCATCCACCGAGCCGTGCTCTGGGATGTGGTGGTAGCCGGCGACCTCCAGGGCCGAGGCCTGGGCCGGCGCGTGGTGGAGGCCCTACTCAGCGCCAAAACAATCCGCCAGGCGGAGCGGGTGTATCTGATGACAACCAACAGCGCCGGTTTCTACCAGCAACTGGGATTTCAAGAAGCCACCCCCCAACAACTACTGGTGCGCAGGCAATGAATCAGATCAAGCGGATGAAGAGATTCGAACTCTCGACCCTCTCCTTGGCAAGGAGATGCTCTACCACTGAGCTACATCCGCAGGTCGACGCAGGAGCTGTGCTCTCGGCGACATGAAGAGTATGCACTAGCGAGGGCCCAGGGATCAAGCAGCTAGGGCGATGGGTTGGGATGAGACTCAATGGTGGGAGTCCACACAAGGCTGATTTAGCTGCTGGTGTCTGCTCTTTTCCGCAGGGCATCACCTGTGCGCTGGATGGCCGTTGCCAAGGGAATCGTCACTTCAAGACCAAGGCCATGACGCGCCTTTGAGATGTCAGGTACGTAGCGATTGCGAACAGCACCTGGAGCGGGCTGGCCAAGAACGCGAACAGGTTTCTCTGGCGCAAGGATGTCACGAACCAAATAAGCAAGGTCAGCAATACTGAACACCTCGTCTAATCCAACATTGCAATGCTCTCCAGACTTGCACTACCAAATCAAGGCGGAGAGCCAGTGAGCGAAGCCCACTGATCGAGAAATTTGCAAAAAGGGGGCAAGTGCAGTCAAAACGGACAGTAATGGCGCAGAAAGCGAGAACACCTCATAAGAACATTTGGAAGCAAAGTATTGAATGAGATGCAAAGCCAACCCAACAATGGCAAAGTAGCGGGCCGCAACAGATTCAAAACTGTCAAGCTCTAAGAATCAAGCATAAAGATGCGAAACAAAAAGTTACTTCAGACCGTAAACATTATTAGAAATGTTCAAAACGGAATAATATGGAAAGCCTTCAAAAAACAAAGGATCAACCGAAGGCACGAAAACAAAAAAGCAATTGCAAATAAATATCGTATTATAATAATTGTCACATGAATGGCAAGAAACTACGGAGCCTCGAATCAGGGTGCACAAAAAAATAATTAGTGTGAATGGTTTCATCGGTGACAGTATCAAAAAGGTCTAAGCAACAGTCGCTAGAGGCTACGAAGACGGAGTAACCCATACCCCTCATAAGGTGCAAAACATCATTAGGATGACAACCAAATGGTGCACTCCATTTGCGCAACAATTCAAGAAATAGAATAGGCTTGTGTGTATTTATAAATTCAAGGCCACCTTGCATAACAAACAATTCATTACCCTCGACGTCACATTTAACAAAGTCGCAACGTGAGTCAGAAGAGAGTTGAGAAGAAAAATTATCGAGGGTACTGAGCTGACATTCAATCTTCTCAACGTCTTGTCTATCCGCTAGGTTTCTCATCGATGCATTGCCAGAACCCTCTGGATAAAAATAGAAAGGAAAAGTACCAGGAGAAGATGAAAAGCCAAAGTTATGGCAAGTAATATTGGTACTGCATTCAAGTGACAGTGTCGAAGCAGTCGGTCAAATGTCTTGGGAATAGGCTCAAAAGCATGCACAGATGATTCCTTATTCGTCGATGCAACAAGGAGAGAATACCAACCTATATTTGCACCGATGTCCAGCATCGTATTTATATGCCCAGCAATTTTACGGACTATAGATGTCTCTGTCAATTCATAATCATTGAAATTTAAAGCCTCAATAGGTGCAGTGCGAAAATCAAGAGGATCTACCTCCATCAGAAGATTGTCAACGCGAGATCTCATTACAACAAGATTGTCTGTGATTTCAATGCTAGCAATATCTGTCTCGGCAATGTCTCTTGCATAAGCAAGAAGCTTTGAGTGAAAATCAGCATGAGCTTCCTTGATATATCGGGTTTCACAATTAGATTACCAACGTATTTGGCCTTTAAATCACGAAAAGATTCTGATTTTGAAATGAGTCAATAGCAAAAAAGAAAGCGGCGGAGAAGGGACAAATCGAGAAACTTACCGCTTTAAAACACTATACAAAATTACAAGAAAAACATCAAGGATAATCAAGAACAAAGAAATGATTCAATAGTTCTTGAAAATCCGTCTTTAATACCAATCACCGGTTGCCATCCTAAATTCATAATTTTTTCGATACTAGGAGTAGCATACTGGATTGGGCTCTTCATATAAGTGTCATCAGTAGGCTGATTCACAAAATTGACACTTTTTACTCGCTCCGGATACAGATCTTGCAAGATATTAGCGAGTTCACGTATTGAAACATCCGAATAAGGATTTGCAATATTGTAAGCTTCACCCTGAAGACCATTCAAGAGAACAGTTAAAAAACCTCTAGTAGCATCAGATATGTAGCAGAATGACCTTCTAGCAAGTCCATCACTTTTCAAACTAATATTTTGCGCCAATATTACGTCTTTAACAAAATCTGCAAAAACACGGCCATCATCAAGGTCAAAACCAGGGCCGTAGGTATGAAAAGGCCGAACTACCGAAGTGTGAAGACCAAATTGTTGGGCCCATGACGCACACATAGTTTCACCAATCCTTTTGCTTTCAGCATAGCAAGATCGGACCTTAATTGGATCTAAATAACCATAATTTATCTCGGATATAGGAAGATCTAGATTTGTTGTGGAACCATATATTTCACCACTACTGAAAAATAAGAAACGTCTAGTGTTATTACTTACGCAATAGTCAAGAAGGTGAGAAGTCCCTAGGGTATTAGCTTTTAAAGTTCCTACGGGATCCTTTCCATAATATTTAGGGCTAGCTTGACTAGCTGCATGGATTACATATTCAGCGCGACTAAAATTACCAGGCAGTGGAATTGTAATGTCATGTATTACAATATCAAGCCTAGGGTTTTCCAAGCAAGAATTTAGCCGCTTTTTAACGTTTTCAATATTACGAGATAAACACACTACATGGATATCAAGACCATATAGTTTATTTAGATTGAGCAATGATTTAACTAAATATGAACCAAGTAAACCGCTACCCCCAGAAATTAAAATGTTAGCGCCATTCAACAAAGACCAATCTAAGCCACAAGAGGCAATTTCATCCAGGTCAGAGCCAACAATTGGGTTGGGATCAACTTGAAGCATGAATCAAAAAAGAAGTATCAGCTAAGGGGTAATGATCAGAAATCGATCAGTAGGAAGCCGAATCAGAATGCTATAAAGAAATACATATTTGTTTATGCTGTGTTTAACACTCAAATCCAAGAGCATTTAACTGCTTGATGACACTGATGGGCAAGTCTGGTTGCATATTGCACAAAGGAGCAGACTCTAGAGTACCATCAGCCTTCTTGATAGTTTTCGTACGCGGAATTATGGATTCATCTTCAGGACATTTCACCTCACACACAATTGGGAAAGATGCATTGGAAGACTCAAGAACAACACTCTCCAATGAATCCAATGCCTCAGCATATCGATACTCAATCCCGTAAGCTGCACACAAAAGCCTCAAATTCGGAAAATCAACACCGGTAGACGAATCCGTACCGCATTGCCTCCCCGGGAAAAACGTATTCTGTGTGCTACGAATCGAGAGATACCCACGATTGTTAAGAACATAAAGAGTGATAGGAAGATTGTTTGTAATTAGAGTCTGCAATTCTTGAAGGTTTAACTGAAACGAGCCATCGCCAGTAACAGCGTGTACTCTTCTACCTCCTGAAGGCAGCCATGCAGCAACACCAATTGCAGCAGGCAGCGAGAACCCCATATCCGCCTGTGCTCCGGACGTTACATATCGTTGGCTGAAAGTTTTAACAAACATAATTGATGAAACATAATATGCACTGCCGGCATCACTTACTAAAAAATCATGCTCACCAAAATTAAGACATATTTGGGAAACAACATCGTAAATACTTATGGATCCACGCGAACTAAATTGTTCCTGAACAGGCAGCAAGGCTTTCATCCTCAAACAAGCATCAAGCCATTGCAAGCGCCCATCTTTATAAGAATCACCAGTACGAAGAGAAGGCAGGAGCTTGGTGAATTCAAATGCATCTATTTGAAGCAAGACCATAGCAGAACGAGTCTTCTTAGAATGCTCATTTGAATCAATATCTACAATATAAACTTTGGCATTGGGTGCAAACTTTTCATATTCAAATCCTATTACTGATGTTGCCAACCTACTTCCAATGGCAATAACCAAATCTGAATTATAGATAGCAATATTTGCACGCCTGGCTGCCTTAAGTCCCGCTACACCAAGATAGTTAGGGCAAGATTGATCAATAAAGTCTGCGGCTAAATAAGTAGAAACGATTGGAATATCATGAGTGACACAATACTCCTCAAGAAGGGCAATACCTTTACCACCATTACTGAGTCGCAGCCCATTACCGACAAGAATGACCGGCCGTTGAGAAGATTTGAGCGAATCGATAAAACTATCCAAAACCTCCTTATCTAGGCTTGCAAAGCCAGCATCAAAGGACAAAGCAACAGAATCAGGCTCAGGTAGCGCCTCTTCCTCTGCACTTAATACTTGAGATTGCACATCCATTGGAATATCAATCCAAACTGGACCGGGCCTACCAGAAAAAAGCCACTTTGGTATTTTTGCCAGGCAGTCAAAATATTCTTCTTTAGATCCAATATATATAGCTTGCTTAGTAAGCGATTTGACAACAGGAATTATATCAAGCTCTTGCACGCCAAATGAACGCAATGCAAGTCCAGAATGATATGTAGTTTCTTTTTTCTTTACCTGTCCCGAAATAAAAAGCACAGGCTGACTATCTTGCCATGCGTCCAATAAACCGGTAAGTGCGTTTGTGGCCCCACATCCGGTAGTAGTTACGCAAACTCCAATTCCACAAGCTTTTGAGTAACCAAGAGCACCCATTGCAGAAGCCTGTTCGTGATGATTATAAATGCAAGTCAATCCAGGGGTATTTCCAAATGCATCATTTAAAAACATAGCTCCACCCCCAGTCAAAGTAAAAACTGTGTTGCAGTTAAGGCAATTTTTAACGAAAAGTGCGAGATGCTGGGAAAGATTCATTGCAATCAATCTCCGTTATAACTGGACAGTGCACTATAAAAATAAGCACCCAAGTCTGCTATATCTACATCTGAGCCTGCACAGCTCAATCGAAGATGTGACTCTCCTTTGGAGCCAAAGTAAATGCCTGGCACTGTTGCAATACCAGCCTCATTAAGCAAATGCATTGCAAATTTCTCGGAATTGTTTGAAAATTTACTTATGTTGGGAAAGACATACATCGCGCCTTGGGGCAACCAATTCATAACCAATCCAGCAGATTGGAGTTGAGAACATATCTCAATTTGCCTACGCCTGTATGTTGAATACATTTGTTTTGTAGTCGCTCTTGGACACAAAATTGCTGCACGAGCAGCATCCTGAATAAAACCTGGGACACAAGAAACTATTGACTCAGATAGTAAAGTAATTTTAGCGGATACATTAGCAGGAGCAATTACAACACCGACACGCCAACCTGTCATAGCAAATGCTTTGCTAAAGCCATTTATAACAATTGTCCTTTCTTTGCACGAGTCGAGTGTTGAAGCTGAGGCAAATTTTACCTCATAATCATAAATCATTCTAGCATAAACCTCATCGCTTATAATATACAGATCGTGCTTTACCGCAAAATCATATAATTTTCCAATGGTTTCTGACGAAAAAACAGTGCCCATAGGATTAGATGGTGAATTAATTAAAATCGCTTTCGTTCGTGACGAAATAATTGATTCAAGGTTATCAAAATTTGGAATGAAGAAATTTTCAGCGGAAAGACCATAAAAAATAGGCTTAATTGCGGCGATTTCAACTGCTGCTAGATATGATGGGAAGTAAGGATTTGGAATAAGAACTTCATCCAAAGGATCGCAAATAGACTTTAATGTATAAAAAATAGCTGAATTCGCTCCTGTCGTGATAGTAATTTGTTCTTTGCCGGGGATAAATCCTCTCGAAATACCAGTTGTCATGCGGACAGCTTCAATTAGGTCATCAGCGCCTCTAGCAGGCATGTAGTGCGTATTACCTGATTTCAGCGATTGAATACATGTTTCAGTGATAAGCTCTGGAGTATCAAAATCAGGATCTCCCAGTTCAAAATGCAATATGCGTTTACCAGCTTTTTCTAAATTCTGGCAAGCCGCCAAAATTTGAAACATTGGTTGACCTTTGAGATTGTCGAGCGAACTAGAAGGGGTAGGCATTTTTTAAAAATTGGCATGGATCATCTTGTTCAGTTTAAATTACATATAACAGCAATTTTATTTTGTATTGCTGGCGACAAGGGATTTTATTACTGATATCTCAACGTCCAACATTTTGGGAGTCAGACCCGGATATGTCCCCAAAAACAAAGTGTTTGCCATGATTTCATCAGAACCCACCATATCGCCGACGATTCGCAGAGCTTCAGGCTTGTCAACCCGCATCTGCACAAAGGCCGGCTGACGAAGCAAATTGCCGCCAAACAACATGCGATTGCCAATCAGATTGCGGTCCAACTCCTGCGCAAGCTCCGTGCGGCTGAAATGTGAGTTGGACTTCACTGCAATCTTGAAGCCAAACCAACTGCAGTCTGTACGACAACCGGTCTCATCCCAGGAAAAACCGTGAGTGGAATCCCAACCGCTGGCATGCGTTGGCAAAGCAAACTCCAACACGCCCTCGTAAGAGGCTAGGCCCCGTCGCAGTGTCTCCCAGTTTTGCTTGCGAGCCTCGATGAACTCGGGCAACCGTCGAAGCTGAACACGCCCGATGGCCGCCTGCGGATCCAACGGTTTGAGGTTGTAGCCCAAATGGCTGTAGGTGTACTTGTGGTCGTAACCCTCAGGCAGTTCACCAAGCTGCCAGCCAAAACGCTTGTTGCAGGTGTTGTCGACACCACTTGGACACCAACAATCCCGGCCCCAATCGCGGAAGCTCTCGGCAATCACCTTCAGCTTCTGATCGCGCACGATGTTCACAGCACCGCCTTCGCCCATGGTGAGGTGGTGAGGCGGATAGAAGCTCTGAGTGCTGAGATCACCCCAGGTGCCAGTCCAGCGGATCACTCGATCAGGGCCTTCATCGAGGCCAGGGCTGTTCTCCATGAAGCCAAGGCGTTCCGCCAGCTCCCGGGGCATGGAATAACTACAGCCCAAAGCGTCGCAGTTGTCTTCCACCAACCAAAGGTTGTACTTCTGGCAGAACGCCAAGGTGGCAGCAAGATCGAACGGATTCCCCAATGCGTGAGCCATCATCACGGCCTTCGTTTTGCCCTTGCGGTAAGCAGCCTCAAGTTGATCGCAGCGCGCATTCCCAGTGATGGGATCCGCATCGATAAACACCGGCACGGCCCCCACCTGCACAATCGGCGCCACGGTGGTGGGGAAACCAGCCGCAACGGTGATCACCTCATCGCCTGGCTTGATGCGGCGTTCGTCCGCAAGCTTGTGAGACGTGAGGGCGGATATGGCGATCAGGTTGGCACTCGAGCCCGAATTCACCAGCAGGCTGTGACGCACACCGAGAAACGCGGCTAACTCCTGCTGAAACGCAGTGCCTTCATGGCCGAGAGTGAGCCAGAAATCCAGCGTGGTGGAAACAGCAGCCTCCACCTCATCTTCCGTAAACACACGCCCGGCATAGGGGATTGGCGTTCCAAGCTGCCACGGCTGCCGATCGGCATCAGCCGCAGGCCGAAAACCAGCATGAGCAAGGCGAGAGTACTCACGCGTGAGCTCAAGGATTTGCTGTTTCAGTGCAGAGAGCTCAGTCATCAATCGTCCTAGGAGTGACGTGCCTTAAGGGCAACCTGGTACGCCTGCAGATCGGCAAGGCAACAGTCCACTACTGATTTGCCGTCATTCTGCCCCACGTACCAGTGCGCAGTGCGACGCACGGTTATGCCGAAATCCCAGAGGGGCCGCCAGCCGAGCCTGTGATGCGCCTTATCAATCTGCAAGTGAAGGAGACTGGCCTCATGTGGGGCTGTCGGGTCGCTCTGATCAACCCATGTACCGGGCCAACACTCCAAGATCGTGGCAACCAACTCCTTCACAGACCGGTTGCTCTGGAGGGTCGGGCCGAAATTGAACGGTTCACACGGCGGTTTGTCCTCAGTTAGCAAAGCTTGGGCGAGCCGTAGGTATCCAGCCAGAGGCTCAAGCACATGCTGCCAGGGCCGTGTGGCCTTGGGGTTACGAACCGGGATCGGTTCGCCAGCGGTGAGTGAGCGCATGGCATCAGGAACAATGCGATCTCTGGCCCAGTCACCACCACCGATCACATTGCCAGCCCTGGCGGTAGCGATGCGTAAATGCGCCGTTTGATGCGGGCCTGTGCCACAAAAGCTGGAACGCCAGCTGGAAATGGCGATTTCCGCTGCTGCTTTGCTGGCGCTGTAGGGGTCGTGACCACCGAGGTGATCAGCCTCTCGGTATCCGTAAACCCACTCCCGGTTCTCATAGACCTTGTCGGTGGTGACCATCACCACCGCGCATGGGTGCTGCAACGGCCTCAGCGCCTCGAGCACATGCAAACTGCCCATCAGGTTGGTTGACCAAGTGCCGAGGGGATCCTCATAACTACGGCGCACCAAAGGTTGGGCCGCCAGATGGAACACCACCTCTGGCTGTGCTTTTAAAACCAGGGCCTTAAGAGCTTCAAGGTCTGCCAGGTCTCCGATCTGATGCTGCCAAGCCTTTCCTGGAAGTCGCGCGCGGGCCAGCTCTCGGAAGAGGTTTGGCGCTGGTTCCGGCTCCAGAGCCAAGGTCCACACCTGCGCCCCGAGCTCCTGTAACCAGAGCAGCAGCCAACTGCCTTTGAAACCTGTATGGCCGGTGAGCAGTACGCGCCGCCCACTCCAGAAAGAAGGATCAAGCATTACCAAACCTTCCAGGGAGCCTTGCCCTTACCCCAGAGATCTTCCAGAAGCACACGGTCCCGCAGCGTATCCATGGGGTGCCAGAAACCATTGTGCTGATAAGCGCTGAGCTCGCCATCGGCAGCAAGACTGCGCAACGGTTCCTGTTCCCAGATCGTGGTGTCGCCATCAATGCGGTCGATCACATCGGGTTCCAGCACAAAGAAGCCACCACTGACCCAACCGCCATCTCCTAAAGGCTTTTCTTGAAAGCCGCTAACGCCAGCACGATCGGTGAGATTCAATGCGCCGTAACGTCCGGGCGGCTGAACAGCCGTAACGGTTGCGAGGCGTCCATGGGCCTTGTGATGAGTAATGAGAGCTTTGATATTCAAATCAGCCACCCCATCGCCGTAGGTAAAACAAAACGGCTCGTTTCCCAGATAATCCCGCACACGCTTTAAACGACCACCAGTCATGGTTGATTCACCAGTGTCGACCAACGTAACCTTCCAAGGTTCTGCTTTTTTTTGATGCACCTCCATTGTATTTGCGCTCATATCAAACGTGACATCACTCATATGCAAAAAGTAATTGGCAAAGTATTCTTTGATCACATAGCCCTTATAGCCGCAGCAAATCACAAATTCGTTAACTCCATAAGCACTAAAAATTTTGAGGATATGCCATAGAATGGGCTTCCCACCAATCTCAATCATGGGCTTGGGCTTAAGGTGGGTCTCTTCGCTGATGCGAGTTCCCAGACCACCTGCTAAAATTACAGCACGCATTACTCTTTTGAAATAACATCCAAATTAGCATCAATCAGTTGCTCGATGCGTAGCGGAGAGAACTCTGCTGCACCTATAGGTGAACCTCTAAGTGCCTCAAAGCTTGAGCCAACAACATAATCAACAGCACTTGAAAAGCCCAAGGTGTAAGGCCAGCCACCAACAAGAAATTCACGCGAATTTAAAACAGAAGGTTCAAGTAAAAAAATTAATCTCGACTGACTATTAGCAAATAACGCAAAGTTAGTACATCCACTACTCTCAGCGAGAAAAATGCTAGGTCGCGAAAAAAGAGAAAGCCTTTCCGAAGCTGAATATTGAACTGGATCAACAACATGACCACCCATGGAAACCACGAGATCTTCTATATCGGCAAGATTTTTGATACGAGCGCGACGAGCATCATTCCGAGTTAATAAGACAATTCGTCCATTCAGAGGTGTAGCCTGAGATTGAGACAAACCTTTAGAGCAATTGTGATGTAAGTAATGTCGGGCATGAAACAAAGAAAGCGGCTTATTCTCAAAAACAGGGAAGATTATTGATGACGGACAAAACCAAAAAGCCGTGGTGTTGAATTGTCGGAAAAGATCATGAAAGAATCGAGGCTGGAAACGATTGATAAGACCAAAGTATTCACTCTGCCAAGAGACTGGAGCTTCGAAGATAGGGATTTCACTCGGCAATGATTCGAGGGGCAACCCCGAAGATGAGAGCTTCGCAAATAACGACCAAAAATCAAGCAAAAAATGTGTAAAATTTAACGAGTGATTCGCGTAAAAGAATGCCGAATTAGGCGATATGCTTGGCAATTCAGATGGCAAATTAAAGGAGATAGCATTTTTGCTACTTTTAATAAAAGAAAATGCACGATCCCAAAGTGATTGCTCACTTGACTCAAGCAAAAAACCTGATTGTGTAGTCACAAAAGAGCGAACCTCTCCACTCGGGAATCTGTAAACCAAGATGCGAGGATTGTGGATCTCTAAGAGTTCTAATTTTGTGTTAGCAAAAAGATGATTTTTTAGATAGCTCTTCGAGTTTTCGGCAAGAGGCATATGGGGAATAGACTTGTAGCACTTATGGATAAATTCCCAATCCTCAAGGTTGATCGAAGCAACGTGCGATACAGAAGGATCTACACAAAGCGTATTCACATCAAGTGAGCGCTGAAACAATTGATTAGACATTAAATTTTACTCAATTGAAAAGGAATTTCTTCAAAAAGATTCAAACGATTCAAAAGAATGGTCCTTATAGAAGGCAAGACAGTAGAATCACCTAAAATCTGATGAAGATATTGCTTTACCTGCCTACAACACGCATCGATGTCAGATCCGAACTGAAGTGTCCATTTGTAGCCAGGCAACAAATTAGAGATTGATTCAGAACCACAATAAATTGGCATGGACCAACCCAAGACAGCATCAGCAATCTTCTCAGTAATATAAAACGGGTGAGAGCTATTTTCCAAAACAATTGTAGCCAAGTATGGATCAATCGCATCTTTTTTATTGGCCAAAGGATTATGGCCAAATCCATAAATATCAATCAAATCTCCGAAATAACTCTTTAATGCATTGGCAAATTGCAGTCTCCACCCGTAACCAAGCCCACCATTTTTAGAGCTGAGTATTATTGAAAGTAATTTATCTTTTTTAGGCATCGGGAAAGTGATCAGCTGGCTCAGCTCACTAGTTGAATGGAGAGGTACATGAGTTAAACCAGCATTTGTAGAAAAATCGATATCATAAAACCAAGGAACGCAAGGATACGACTGGATTACTCTACATTTGGTCGGGAGATTTGCGAGCACTTGCGGGAATGGCGTAAATATGAAATCAATATTTGATAAAAATTTCAAGGATGGTGACCAGATATCAGGGTTCTCCATACATATATGAATGCGCTTTACTTGCGGATATTTTCTGGCAGCAGACATATTTTTTTCATCTTGTACAAGAATATAATCATAGCCAAAATCTTGATCACAATTAGAACTAAATTTAGCTCTCGAAGACAAGCCAGAGCAATTTATTGTCTGGCGTAGAATACTAATTGGACCCCACATCTCGTCTAAAAGAAGGATTTGCATCTAGCTCGTTAAATTACCACTATACTAACACGCAGAAAAGAGTGGAAAAACGAGCATCAGACAAACAAATTATTATGCTTATATTATGAATAATTTTTAGGCAATTAATTCAGCGAAACAAACAATAAATATGTGGCAAAACTAACATTAATATTAAAAAATTAAAGCCAGACACAAGCAAGTTTTATGGCATATATCGACCAGACCTGGCACCAGCCAAATACACTTTCTACAGAATCAAGCAAATTAAAGTTAACGCAGAGAACCCTAAACTGGATTATTTTAGCATATATGTTGCCACAGCGAACACAAGAAAAAGGCCTGCGAAAGACGCGGGTATTTTTAATAAAAACGCATTTATATATGCCCCGATGGACTTGATTCCACTAACTAAATAATCAAAATCAACGAATCTTCCGAAGATCTTAAACTTTTAGAATGTAGCGCTTGCTGAGTGATGGCAAATGCCACCAATTATTGACTCAAATTCATGAGAATCACTCACATTTTCGAATATCAGTTCGATTCTAATAATATTGACAAAGTCAGGAAGCTGGCTATTAAATATAATCAATAGCAAATCAATAACTTTCTCACAGTTTGAGCCATAAGGCCGCCCACTGCCGCAGAATAAATGTTACATTATTTATAATAATAATGAGACTTATTTATGGGTAATTTTATTCATTGATTGGTTTAAATTATTTGAACAAGTATTTAAGGATTGAAAATAGTAAGGCCTGTCAATGGCGCCAAAAATTAAAGAACAAATTAATTTAGAGAGGCCTTTAGAGTCAAGCAACTCAGAGTTATTCATGAAAATAGTTTCGAACAATCCTTTGCAACCTATAGAGTTTAGACCAAAGTCAGATGTATAAGAGTCAATTTTACTATCCAAATCATAGTGCCTCAACATAATATGGTAAGCAAGAGGAAGAACTCTCGCCCAGTCGTGAAGTCCAGACCTAAAACCTAAAGTGATTATATTTTGATTCATCTGGGAAAAAGAATATAATACTGATGGTCTAAGGTCAGAGGCTAAAAAAGACCACTTTGCATGTAAACGATTCAAATGACTACCACCACCTGGATAGCCATATGAATTGGTATTACTATTTATCCTAATAATTATGTTAGAATTGTCATGCAAATTTGCGCAAAATCCATAAATCGCTTGTATGATAGGATCCCAAAAATCAAAAATATTACATATATTTTGAGGGTGATGATTAGACTCTGGATATATAGCTATCAAAACACGCTTGGGCAAAGAAATTGAAGATCCTAAAGCATTAAGCTGGCATGATTGTGCAAAATTTTCCAAAGCAAAATCATTATTAGAGTCACCAAATATGTAAGGATACGCACATGGATTATTCCAGCCCCAATAGAAGCCAGGACAATCAATGAAGGGTCTTAATCCTCTATACCATCTATGCAACGGATGATGAAGACAAAGATAGCGTGTTACAGCTACTTCATCCATGACATCCTCAATATATATAAGCTCAAGTACACTCGACGACCCTTTAAATATATTGTCCGAAGAGATACTTATAAAAAGATCAACAATTTCTTTTTGGCGCCTCCAAGCAATGATTTTCCATTTTATGGTCGGACGCTTGTAATTTAACCAAAGTAAAGCATTAAACGTGTCACCACCACTACACAAGAGCAAAATGTAAGCAACTTCATTTTCAGAATAGTCAATTTTATCAATTGACTGAAGGGTTTTGATTTTAAAAAAATTCATTTGCCTATTTTGAGGAAGATTCATAAAATTGGATATATGATAAACCAGAGTTTCTCTTTGCATTCACAGCAACAGCTGTCTTTAAACCGCTAGGCTTGCGATCATTAATTAAAATTCTTTCTCCGTGACCTAGATTGGAAAGAAGTTCAACTCTACAGTCAACTATGGCTTTGATCTTGTCCATAATTAAAACAGAATCTTCCGCAGATCTTGCAGTTGTTATGACTAACGTATCACATGAATTTATATTCTTCAGAAAGTCTTTCACGCCACTCAAAAATTGCTGAGAATCTCCAAGTTCTAAATGCGAATTATGCTTAACAATAACCCCGTCAATATCTATAAACCAAGTCTTGGGCAACCTAGAAACTAAATTAACAGAAGTATTCAAAAAATCATTGTACAATATTACTCCTTTAAGAAAAGCTCCGATTATTCCATTGACGTCATTTTCTAAATATCCGGCAAGACTCATCCAAATAAGGGAGTGCAAAAGTCTTAAAATATCAGGTCTATCGACCTGATTATAAATTAATTCAGAATATTGTGAATAGGCAGAACGTGGCAAATAGAGAGTGTATTCATCCGAAGAAGTAACAAAAACAGTATAATTATTCTTATTAAATAAATCATAGGCTCCCTCAACGGAGTATAATATTTTTGCATAATCGTAATAACTATCGCCATAAACCAAAGACGAACCAAACTTGCCTCTTGGGTCTATAAAATAGCAATTACGATCATTCGTAATAATTGTATTAGAGAACGTGGGATCCCCATGAATTGGAACGAATTGATCGCAATGGTTAGCAAAACTAGATAAAATTATAGATCTAAAGTCGCTTAAATTATTTGAACATAGGGGATTTATGTAGTTCTTTCCATTAATACAAATATTGGTGGGCTCAATCGGGAGTAGTTTTTGTACTTTATGAACGCGGTGCAAAGTTTTTTCGAGATATACATTTATTATGTCATCTTGCTTGGAAGGTACAGAGTCAAATTTGTGCACTAATTTTATGCTGGATAAAATCGAACGAATGATTTCTTCTGAAGGCTCAAGATCATCCGGATGGAACCCATCAATTTTTTCTATGACCAATGGATCAAAACTATAAATACTTGGTATACAACTTAATTGTCCGGAGAAGTGTTTATACCAATTAATTTCTGAATCGAGAACATTTTGATATTCTTCTACAATGCACTGTTTCCTTACATGCTCCCCAAGAAAATCAATTCTGTTGAAAAATCTAGCTCGAGAATATGTGTTCCGACTGAAAAGCTTCTCGTAACTTTTTAAATCTCCGACTTCAGCTAAGTCTTTCGCGTAACACGCTAAAGGATTATAATTCTCTTTTTTTGCAAGATATTTACAAAATTCTCCACTAGAAGGCATATCGACAAATGTAGTTAGAGCATCATAGAAATAAAATATTCCACAAACACCGTACTCGTTGCTTGGATGCTCAATAAGACCCTGACCTTTAATATAAGACCATCGACACGTAAAATCTCTTGAAAGACATATAGTATCAATTGAGTTAGAAATATCAATTTCTTCAAAGGAAGAGGCACATAAATACAAATCACACCACATTATTAGAACTTTTTCAAGATTATTTTCTGCCACTATTTCGCTAATGCCACTTGCTGTGCCACGACCAGATGGAGCATGCAAACGCAAATTGAATTTAGGATAAGAATCTAGGAAAGCCTTTAGAATATCTTTCTTATAATCAGCAATAATATAGATTTCGGGATCATCAAAAACCGAATTTATAACACTAAGGTTATGATAAAGTAATGTTTTATGCCCAACATTAACTAAGCATTTCGGAATATTGATCGTTTTATGGCCCAATCTTGCTCCTTTCCCACCAGCCTGAATAATTATCGATAATTTATCGGCAGACATCTTTGTAAAATCTAAACGTATTTATTCTAATGCATGTCAATCCAAAATGTCTCCTGACTAGTAAAATTCTTAATACATCACAGATATGATGACTAATTTTTGTATGAGGATATTGAGTGGCATTAGCGCGCAACATTCGAATCGCTAAAGTTCTTTTAATGCTTCGACCAACTCTCCGTATTTATAGAATACAAATATAACAATCACGGGGCTACCTTAGTATTAGGGCTTGGTCAAAAAATTATTTTCCTATAGCAGTAGCATCTAGTAAGTATACTCTAAGAACAATTATTATCACAATATAAATAAATACTATTGTATTTTCGCACTCCTGGCAATTTTCAAATTAATTCAATAAATACTAACGCTAGCAGGCGATCTAACAAGCCTAGATACTAATAACTCACATTAATTTTTGATTACCAGGACGTCTTGATGTCAAAAATTTAGCAGTATTGTACGTAATTAATTTACTAAACAAATTGGAATTTATCTTCAAATGTAAACTTTGTTGCTGGGTTAACAAGCAAAAATTATCGATACGAAAAGAATCTTTATTTTTGACAAGGTATCCACAAGAAATGCTGTTACTATCGTGAATAATTCTATATTTTAAAACAAGGTGATAGTGGGTCAAATATGTTTACATGATTTTCCCAAATGGATCAACTCCTGAAACGTAGAGCTTGATATTAATGATTTTTTGGTCGCTACAACTTGCTCCTGTCGCACAGAAAGCATGTCCTCCAGGGCCTCCACTGCCTTACCGGCCACCTGCACCAGATCGGCATCGGGGCCATCGGTTTTGAGCTTGCGGCTCAGTTCAAGGAAGCTCAGGATCGAATTGCTGGCTTTCTTGCCCGCAGCCGTCGGCACAATGCCGTGCTTCTCGTTGTAGGCCTGCTGGATCGTGCGTCGGCGCTCGGTTTCGCTGATCGCCTTGGCCATCGAATCGGTGAGGTTGTCGCCATAGAGCAACGCCACACCCTCCACATGGCGCGCAGCCCGGCCGATGGTCTGAATCAACGACCGTTCCGCCCGCAAAAAACCCTCTTTATCCGCATCCAGAATCGCCACCAGGCTCACTTCCGGGAGGTCCAAACCCTCCCGCAGCAGGTTCACCCCCACCAGTACGTCGTATTCACACAAGTACCTTCATCAGACTCCCCATCTCCAAGGCCTGCAATCCATAGCTCCAACCCAGATTGCTCTTGATACCCGCTCGCTCCAAGGCTTGCTGCATCGTGTCAGTCGTAAGCACCCCAAAGATCACCGGAACGCCCGTATCCCGTGCCACAGAGGCGATGCCTTTGCTGGCTTCGGCGACGACAACGTCGAAATGGGGGGTGTCTCCGCGGATCACCGCGCCCAGGGTGATCAATACCTGATAACGGCCGCTACGTGCCAGGTTTTGAGCCACCACTGGAAGCTCAAACGATCCCGGCACCCAAGCCACATCCAACTGGCTGCTCTCGGGGGTCACGTCCACACCGTGGCGGTGCAGACAGTCCAGGCATCCGCTCAAAAGCTTGCCGGTCACCAAATCATTGAAACGAGCAACCACCACAGCGATGCGCAGGCCCTGCGCGTCAGTGAACCGTCCTTCAAAGGTGGCCATTGCTGGTCGCTGTCAGAACAACCATCGTGGCATCACACCACAAAGAAGCTCATCCCCCAGTTCACCAGCACCAGCGCCACCCAGGCGATGCCGCCCAGCAGGATCAGGCGGTTGGAGCGGCCGCTGTCCTCATTGGAGGCGTAAAGCACCGGCACCGCCACGATCAGGGCGAACGACATCACCACCAGGGCCAGCACGGTGAGAGTGTTGAGGATCTGCATGGGAGAGGGCGACGCCGGGTCGATCGATGGGGATTCTCCCACGGACCAGCCCGCCCCTGCGGCAGCGGCGATAGCAAGCTTCACAGCCTGTGGTGATGCCAGTGCGCAGGCACCGAGAATGGCTGCATGCCCATGCCCGTCTGCCTGGTTCACTTCGGCCCCTACCAGCCGCTCTGGCAGCAACCAGGGCTGCTCCAGGCGGGGCCGCAGCTGCCTGATGGTCCTTACTCCCTGCAGCTCAGCCAGCCCACCATCCAGGCCTTGCGCGCAGGCCTCAAGCGCCGCGCTTGGCCCAGCCGCAGCGTGCTGCTGCACTACAGCGACCCCTTCTTGATGCGCGCCTGCCCGCTCCAAGGCGTGCGGCAATGGCCTGGCCCGCGCCTGCTGGCCTGCGGTGATCTGCACCACGGCCCTGCGCCCCTCGACACCCTGGCTGCTTACCAGGGCGAAGAGCCCCACGACGCCGTGATGCTCACCTTCAATCCAGCCCTGTTGGGCGAGGTGCAGGCACGCCTGAACGTGCCCGTGCGCTGCCTGGCCCCCAGCTTCTTTCGCTACCCAGCAGCCCAACGGGCTGCATCACCAGAGCGGGTGCTCTTGCACGTGGGCAGCCTCGGGCCCCATCACCCCAGGCGCCGCGCACTGGTTGAAGCCCTGCAGGCCAGGGGCCGCATCCCCTTCCGCCATGCCACCACCGCCAGTGCCGAGGAAGCCGCGGAGCTCTACGCCCGCCATGCCCTGGTGCTGAACGTGCCCCTCAACCACGATCTCAACCACCGGTTGTTTGAGGTGATGGCCGCCGGCACCGCTCAGGTGGTGTTTGCAGATCCTTCCCTGGTCGGGCCCCTGCAACACCTGACAGAACGCCCGGATGTGTTCTGGGCAGGCTCGATTGAGCAGCTGGAAGCACTGGTGCAGAGGCTGTTCTCCAGCCCTGAGCCCCTGGATGGCCTCGCCGTAGAACCTCCCCCGTACTGGGCCCTCCAAGACCTACTGAAAACTGCGTTTCAACCTCAGTTGGGATCAGTACGATCCGGCCAGACCGTTCTGCTCTGATGCCGCGCTCCGCTGCCCAATCCGAGGAGCAGACCCTCCAGGGCAGTCTGTTCGGGGCTCCAGAACCCGCTGAACCAGCCAAAAGCCGCTCCAGCCAACCTGCCAACCCGGAGCTGGAGGACCTCACGGACGCCAGCCTCAGCGCCGATGCCGCCGCCCGGCCCCGCCAACGCCAGCAGCGCGAGGAGAACAAAACCGATAGCGCTGATCCAACTGCAGAAGGCTCCGGCGACGACGACGGCAGCAGCGACGAACCCGCCTGGGCCCACCACAGCCAGGTGGATCCGGCCCAGCTCACGCCGATGCTGCGCCATTACGTGGAGCTCAAATCTGAGCATCCCGAGCGGGTGCTGCTGTATCGCCTCGGTGATTTCTTCGAGTGCTTTTTCGAGGATGCGGTGGAGCTCTCCCGGGTGCTGGAGCTCACCCTCACCGGCAAGGAAGGGGGCAAAGCAATCGGCCGCGTGCCCATGGCCGGCATTCCCCACCACGCCGCGGAGCGCTACTGCGCCGAGCTGATCCGCCGCGGCTATTCGGTGGCGCTCTGCGATCAACTGGAAACCACCCCCGCCAAGGGCGCCCTGCTCAAACGCGGGATCACCCGCGTGCTCACCCCCGGCACCGTGCTGGAGGAAGGCATGCTCAGCGCCCGCCGCAACAACTGGCTGGCTGCCGTGGTGGTGGAGCCCGCCACCAGCAAAACACCCTTGCGCTGGGGCCTGGCCAGCGCCGATGTGAGCACCGGCGATGTGCGCGTGATGGAACGCACGGGCAGCGATGGCCTGCACCAACAGCTGGCCCAGCTCGAGGCTTCCGAGCTGCTCTGGGCAGCCGAAGACAGCGCAGAAGCCGCGCGACCCGCCTGGTGCCCCGATCGCCTGCGCCTCAGCCCCATGGCCCGCACCCCCTTCAGTGCCCCCCAGGCCGAGCAAACCCTCAAAACCCACTACCAGCTGACCAGCCTCGATGGCCTCGGTCTGCCGGAGCTGCCCCTGGCCCTGCGCGCCTTCGGGGGGTTGCTGCAGTACGTGAACGACACCCAGCCCCTGGAGGAGGACGCCCGGGTTCCCCTGGATGTGCCGGCGATCGTGCACAGCGGCGAGGCCCTGGTGCTCGACGCCCAGACCCGCCGCAACCTGGAGCTCACCGCCACCCAGCGGGACGGCCAGCTGCAGGGGTCGTTGCTCTGGGCCATCGATCAAACCCTCACGGCCATGGGCGGCCGCTGCCTGCGCCGCTGGCTGGAAGCCCCACTGATGGACCTCAGCGCCATCCAGCAACGTCAGGCCGTTGTGAGCCTGCTGGTGAGCGGCCGCCCCCTGCGCCAGGCCCTGCGCCGGCTGCTGCGGCCCATGGGCGATCTCGAACGCCTGGCGGGCCGGGCCGGTGCGGGCCATGCCGGCGCCCGCGATCTGGTGGCGATCGCTGATGGCCTCGAGCGCCTGCCCCAACTGGCATCCCGCCTGCAAAGCAGCCTGGAGCAGTGGCCAAGCGAGCTCACGGCCTTGCAGAAGCCGGAGCCCGCCCTGGCTGAGCTGGCCGCCAGCATTCGCCAGACCCTGATCGACGCCCCGCCCCTCTCCCTCAGCGAAGGTGGACTGATTCACGACGGCGTCGATCCCCTGCTCGATGGCCTGCGCAACCAGCTCGACGATCAAGACGCCTGGCTGGCGGAGCAAGAGCGGCTGGAACGCGAACGCAGCGGCAACAACAACCTGCGCCTGCAATACCACCGCACTTTTGGCTACTTCCTGGCGGTGAGCAAAGCCAAGGCCGGCTCGGTGCCGGACCACTGGATCCGCCGCCAGACCCTGGCCAATGAAGAGCGCTTCATCACCCCCGAACTCAAGGAGCGGGAGGGGCGCATCTTCCAGTTGCGGGCCCGGGCCTGTCAGCGCGAATACGAGCTCTATTGCAGCCTGCGCGAGCAGGTGGGAGCGATGGCCGCGCCGATCCGCGCGGCAGCCCGAGGCATCGCCTGCCTCGATGCCCTCAGCGCCTTGGCGGACACCGCCGCCACCGGCGGTTGGTGTGCCCCGGTGCTCAGCGACAGCCGCCAGCTGGAGATCGTGGCCGGGCGCCATCCGGTGGTGGAGCAGCTGCTGGTGGAAACGTCCTTCACCCCCAACGACCTCAACCTGGGCAATGGCACCGACCTGATCGTGCTCACTGGCCCCAATGCCAGCGGCAAAAGCTGCTACCTGCGCCAGATCGGCCTGATCCAGCTGCTGGCCCAGATCGGCAGCTGGGTGCCGGCCACCTCAGCCCGCGTCGGCCTCGCCGATCGCATCTTCACCCGGGTGGGCGCCGTGGATGATCTCGCCGCCGGCCAGTCCACCTTCATGGTGGAGATGGCGGAAACGGCCAACATCCTCCACCACGCCAGCGCGCGCTCCCTGGTGCTGCTTGATGAGATCGGCCGAGGCACCGCTACCTTCGATGGCCTCTCGATCGCATGGGCAGTGAGTGAACATCTGGCCGGCGATCTCAAAGCCCGCACCGTGTTCGCCACCCACTACCACGAGCTCAACAACCTGGCCGGCGAACGCGCCAACGTGGCCAACTTCCAGGTGATGGTGGAGGAAACCGGCGCCGATCTGGTGTTCCTGCATCAGGTGCAGTGCGGGGGCGCCAGCCGCAGCTACGGCATCGAGGCCGCCCGCCTCGCCGGCGTGCCCACACCCGTGGTGCAACGGGCCCGGCAGGTACTCGATCAACTGGCGGCCTGAGCAGCCCGCAGCAAAGCATTCACGGAGGCAGCCACCAAGCCGGCGCCGCCGCGGGTGCCTTCCAGGCGAATCTGGGTCAGACCAGTGGCCGCCAGGCGTCGCTTGCTCTCCGGCACCCCCACAAACCCCACCGGCATGCCGATCAGAACAGATGGGGCATCAGCGCCGGCCTGCACCTGATCGAGCAGCTGCTCAAGCGCGGTGGGGGCACTACCCACCAGCACCAGCGGCAAGGCGCTCCCAGCCGAGCGGGCCGCTGCGCTGAGCTCCGGCCAGGCCCTTTGCATCGCCGCCGCCGAGCGGGTGGACCCCTGCGGCGAGAGCGCCGGAGCCCAGTCGAGCAGGCAGCGCACCTCATTGCCCAGGGTGCGGGCCGCCATCGGTGCCACCGCCGCCGCCGCCATGGCCGTGTCCGTGAGAATCACAGCCCCACCGGTGAGCGCCTGCACAGCGCGGGCGCAGGCGCCATCGCTGAACTGCAGCAGGGGCCTGAGACCAGGATCACCGCTGCTGTGCACCAGGCGCTCCAGCACCTGCTGCTCCAAAGGGCCTAAACCCGTCTCCCCCAGCAGGGCCCGAATGCGCCGGATGCTTTCCGTGAAGATCGGGTGATCGGCCATGGGGGCGCTCCTCAAATAGGCATTGCCACACAGGGCAGACTTCAGCATCCTCTGATGCCTCGCCGCCATGCCGATCCAGTTGCTGTGGGGCGATGATTCCGCGGCACTGGAGCGGGCCATTCAAGCCGTGATCGACAGCGCGCTCGATCCGGCCTGGGCCAGCGTGAATCTGAGCCGACTGGATGGCAGCGAAAGCGGGCAGGCCCGGCAGGCCCTGGAAGAAGCGCGCACACCGCCGTTCGGCAGCGGAGCGCGGGTGGTGCTGCTGCAGCGCTCACCTTTCTGCAATGGCTGCCCCAGTGAGCTGGCCGATCGCTTTGAAGCCTCCATCGACGCCATTCCCGACAGCACCGAGCTGCTGCTCTGCAACCCCAACAAACCCGATGGCCGGCTGCGCACCACCAAGGCCCTGCAGAAACGGGTGAAGGCAGGGCAGGCCAAAGAACTGAGCTTCAAGCTGCCGGCGGTGTGGGATGGCGCCGGGCAGCGCCAGTTGGTGGAGCGCACCGCCAGCGAGCTCAAGCTGAGCCTGGAGCCCAAGGCGGTGGACGCCCTGATCGATGCCATCGGCAGCGATAGCGCCCGGCTGGCGATGGAACTGCAAAAACTGGCCCTGCATGCGGAAAGCACAGGCAGCCCACACATCAGTGCCACGGCGGTGCAGAGCCTGATCGATGGGCTCAGTACCAATGCCCTGCAGGTGGGCGATGCCCTGCTCGCCGGCGACCCCGGAGAAGCGATCGCCCTGCTGGATGCCCTGTTCGATGGCGGCGAACCGGCCCTGCGCATCGTGGCCACCCTTACCGGACAAATCCGCGGCTGGCTCTGGGTGCTGCTGCTCGAGCAGCAGGGGGAACGGGATGTGGCCGTGATCGCCAAGGCAGCCGGCATCGGCAACCCCAAGCGGATCTACGTGATGCGCAAACAACTGCAAGGCCGCAGCCCAGAGCGCTGCCTCAACCTGCTTGGCCGGCTGCTGGATGTGGAAGCAGCGCTCAAACGCGGCGCCCAACCCGGCGATGCCTTCCGTGACGGCCTGCTGGGATGAACCGGCCAGCCAACCGCCACGGTGAGACAATCACCTGCGACATGAGGCGGCGTGGATGGCCCTGCTGGTGCAGAAGTTCGGCGGCACCTCCGTTGGCAGCGTGGAGCGCATTCAGGCTGTGGCCCGGCGCATCGCCGCCTGCAAGGAGGACGGCAACGACCTGGTGATCGTGGTGTCGGCCATGGGCCACACCACCGATGAACTCACCGCCAAAGCCCGCGCCATCAGCAGCAACCCGCCCCAGCGGGAGATGGACATGCTGCTGGCCACTGGCGAGCAGGTGTCCATCGCCCTGCTCTCGATGGCCCTGCATGCCCTGGGCGTACCAGCGATCTCGATGACCGGCGCCCAGGTGGGCATCGTCACCGAATCAGCCCACGGCCGTGCCCGCATCCTCGATGTGCGCACCGACCGCCTGCGCAGCCGCCTGGCTGAAGGGCAGGTGGTGGTGGTGGCCGGCTTCCAGGGCACCAGCCAGAGCAGCGGCGGCACAGCTGAGATCACCACCCTGGGCCGTGGAGGCTCGGACACCTCAGCGGTGGCCCTGGCGGCAGCCCTCGGCGCCGATGCCTGCGAGATCTACACCGATGTGCCCGGAGTGCTCACCACCGATCCGCGCAAGGTGGCCGATGCCCAGCTGATGCCGGAGGTGAGCTGCGATGAAATGCTCGAGCTGGCCAGCCTCGGCGCCGCCGTGCTCCATCCCCGCGCCGTGGAGATCGCCCGCAACTACGGCGTCACCATGGTGGTGCGCTCCAGCTGGAGCGAGGACGCCGGCACCACGCTCACCAGCCGCAGTGCCCGGCCCATCGGCCGCGACGGCTTAGAGCTGGGCCGGCCCGTCGATGGCGTCGAACTGGTGGAAGGGCAGGCGGTGCTGGCGCTCTCCCACGTGTCAGATCAACCGGGCGTTGCCGCCCAGTTGTTTGAAAGCCTCTCCGCCGGGGGGGTGAATGTGGATCTGATCATCCAGTCCACCCACGAGGGCAACAGCAACGACATCACCTTCACCGTGGCCGAATCCGAGCTGGAGAAGGCCCGCCGCATCTGCGCCGACCAGCTGCAGACCCTGGGCGGTGAGCTGGTGGCGGAAGCCGGCATGAGCAAGCTCAGCATCAGCGGCGCGGGGATCATGGGCCGCCCCGGCATCGCCGCCGGCCTATTCCAGACCCTCTCGCGGGTGGGCATCAACCTGCGCCTGATCGCCACCAGCGAAGTGAAGGTGAGTTGCGTGGTGGAGGCATCCGCCGGTTCCAAGGCCTTGCAGGCCACCCAGGACGCCTTCGAGCTCGCGAGTGATCTGATCAGCCTCAACCCCCTGCCCAGCGGCGAAGGCGAACCGGAAGTGCGCGGTGTGGCGCTCGACCGGGATCAGGCCCAGATGAGCGTGCGCCACGTGCCCGACAAACCCGGCACGGCCGGTGCCCTCTGCAACGCCCTGGCCGATGCGGGCATCAGCCTCGATGGCATCGTGCAGTCGGAGCGGCAGCATGCCGACGGCAGCCGCGACATCAGCTTCACGCTCAAACGCGACGACCGCGCCGCCGCCGATCGCGCCCTCTCCCACCTGCTGGCCCAATGGCCCGGCGCCCTGCTTGAGGATGGACCCGCCATTGCCCGCGTCAGCGCCGTGGGTGCGGGCATGCCAGCAACGGCCGGCACCGCTGGGCGCATGTTCCGCTACCTGGCCGACGCCGGCGTGAACATCGAGATGATCGCCACCAGCGAAATCCGCACCAGCTGTGTGGTGGCCGAAAGCGATGGCATCGCCGCCCTGCAAGCCGTGCACGCCGGTTTCCAGCTGGGCGGCAGCACCCGCCATCAGGCGCAGGGAACGGAATCGCCGAACGCTTAAGAACTCAGACAAAACTCTTAACTACTTAGATAAAAATCCCGTGAGATACCTTGTCCCAAGCCCAGACCGATACGGACGATTTGGACATCAAACACACTCAATCCTGTCGGCCCTGCTCCTCGCCTATCTCTCGGATAGCAAGGTAGTTCATCCCAGATATATGTATTTTGCAGAAAAATGGAACAGTGTCGTTGACTGGAGCAGAAGCAGATTTGCAACAAAAGAAATCCCAGATAAGCCTCTGCACATCAACTATTTACAATTCAGCACCAAGCCCGATGAACACGGCAATACAAAAAGTCGCTTTAACAGCGCAAAAGCCATCAATGCCGCTCTTCAATCAATCAACAATACAAAAGACAATAGTTTGATTTTTCTACCATTCGACCAACCAACAGGGCTGCTAACAAAACTGTTGGATCTTCATGAAGTCAGGCAAGACTTTAGAAATTTGTTCATTGACAAGAATTTCAAAAGACCCAGCGATCGCTATGCTTGCATTCACATCAGGAGAGGCGATTGCACCCAAGAAAGGCATCCCCAGTGGTTCGTTGACGATGCTTTTTACATTAAACTAATTACGCTACTCCTGAAGGATTTACCAGCTGATTACGAAATTCAAATCTGCACCCAAGGTTCTAGCGAATGGATAATACAAAAATTTAAAGATGCATCTTTTAATGGTCGCCTAAAAATCAATACAACCGACCAACTCTTTATCAATGACGCAGAAATCAACGATTTCTTATTGATGAAAAATGCAGATATATTGTTCTGCGCCGGTTCATCTTTTTCATATGTAGCAGCATATGCTGGGAATCACAAATTAGTGTTTGACGTCGAAAAAGGCATTAGCTTAATGCTAAATGAATGCATTAATCTCAGCACAATGCATGAGGAGTGGAGCTGTGTAGTAGAATTGATTAAGAAAGAAATTGCAAAATTCAAATAAGAATACATTGTTCAAATAACAAAATCATTTTACTCGCCATTTCGACCACGACAGATTGGGTGTGTTCGCACTAGTAAACTGGTTCCTCGAAGTTGAGCTTCTTAAAATATCCACCTCATCTTCAGCGCCAGCTGATCAAAGAACTGGGACTTCAGCACGTTACAAAAAGCGCCAATAAGAGACGCAGTAAAGATATAAAAAACTGACAATTAATCCTAGAAAAATATTCAAGTAAAATGAATACTGTACCAAGAAAAGTTATATTATACATTAACTAAAGGCACTAATCCAATCCATTTAAGTAATAAGATACAAATTCTTCTCGAAACGGCTGAAGCAGACTTGCATGAATAGCTCCACCAATATGCGTGAAGGGCAAAGACATATGATTCCCCAGCAAAGCAATTATTTTAAATCACTTGACTTCAAAGCACGCTATGCTAAAATTTAATTTAAGAATTTCTCAAAAATGAGTTTAAAAATTCTAGCTTCTGCGTTAAAATTGTATAAAATAGTGTTATTCCGCGAATCTCGGACAAGGATTTAAAATGAATTTAAATAAAATTTTCTACAATAATTTTCTAGAATCAGGAAATTTAGCAGTTTATGATATATTTTCAACTAATTTTCAGTATATTGTCTCCGGAAAACCCAAAAATACGAGCATAAACGCTGGAATTGTGATTCAAGGAGGTGTTGCAGATAGCTTTACATTGGAACTGGTAAAACTTGCAGTCCGCAGGTATAAGCTAACATATTCAACGTGCAAAATAATTATCAGCACATGGGATAATATCAATGAAGAAATTAAAGAATCATTAATAGCTGCAACGCATGAACATAAGGATGTTTTTTTAATATTGAATCAAATGCCCGAGTATACAGGACCCAACAATGGTAATTTGCAAATTGTTAGTACCATTAATGGGGCAAGATTTGCAAAAAATCTAGGTGTTGAATATGTCTTAAAAACACGAACTGATCAAATATTCGGTGAATTCTTGTTCCTTGATCAACTATTATCATTACATAGATCTTTTAAGGCAAGACTACCAAAATCACAGAAGGGGAGAATAGTTGTAGGCTCAATGGGGACATTCCGAGCAAGGCCCTTCTGTGTAAGTGATTTCTTTTCATTCGGCTTTACAGATGATATAATCTTAATGTGGGATTTAAAACTCGACGATCCAAATCAAACACCAAGAGACATCATTATTAGACATAGATCAATTAATGATGAGCTCCCATTTACTGAACATGATCTAGAGCATTTTAGATTTGTCACTTCGAGCTCAAGAGCCGGAGAAGGTTATTTTGCAAGCAACATATTATACAAATCAGGGCGCAATTACAGCTATGATTGGAAAGATAGCGAGGAATTTATCGCAAGTTGTTTTATTGTTGCTGATACTTCCAGTCTAGCTCTAATATGGCCTAAATATGGAATGACTAGCTCATTTAGTAAATATAAATCAGGGCATGCATGGGGAACAACATTTGAAAAATCAACATATGGGATGTCAGAAATTAATTTCTGCAAATGGTTAGAGTTTTATATGGAATTAACCGATCACAATCCGAATAAGAAATAAGTAGATTATAAAGCCATAGTTCATCTTCAATAAGCACTAAATTACTGGTTGAAGATTCTTACAGAAAATCAGGTCTGAAATGTCTCCTTGTTTAAGCATAAACTTTTAAAGATGCTCTTTAATAACTACTTGCATAAAAAGGAGGTTATCCCATTTCCCTTACTGATACAAAAGCATGATATTGCAGGTGCGAATTCAAGGAATACAACCTCTACTCTTGCAATAGATTTAGCTAATTTGATCATTAATTGCATCAAGAGCGGTATGCAAAATACTATTACTATAACTTAAATGGCAGCCATCCTGAAATATACCCGGCTTAGGCGTCAAGTCTTGTGTTATTAATTCATTAAATATTGATGCATAGTAAATATTATTATTTAATGCCCTAGTTTTTAACCCATCGGCCCATAATTGCGAAATATAATTACGATATTGTGTGTCAGCGTATCTTGGATATGTGCGATCATCTCCTGTTGAATCTGAACTAGGATGCCCCCCCCAAGCAATAGGCTTGTAGCCTAAGTTTTTCAACGCCATCAGAACATTAAAAAAACGATTTAAACAATTATCGACAATTACTTCTATTTTTTTATCTTGCAAGTGGGCTTGTCGTGGTAAGTGTAATCTGCAATCAACTTCACCCACAGGTATCAACAAACAGTCATTATGTTTTACATTATTCAATTCAAGCATCGTAAGGAGTAAAGGTAGGTGCTTAATGCCAAATTTATAGGCAGTTGTTGGACCAATTGAACATGACTGGATCTTTAAATCATGCTCTTTTGATATAAAGAACTTAGGCGACCATCCGAAGTGACCAGGGTGTGTAAAAGTGAAAAAATGAGCATGGCTATTGCCAACAACGTAAAGGTTTTTCATGTCTATTTTTATCCACAAGGCATTTCAATTTAACATGCAATAAATAATGGGACTAGATAAGAAGCCTTTATTGTTTTGAGAGTATTCTAGCCAATAACTAATACATCAATCACGTGGTGTCATCTATTGGAGAAGCTTTGGTTGTATTCTAGTGTATCTAAAATTTCAGAAATTAGATAATAAACAAATACACAGCGTAGTCCGTTGCTAAAATGATTGTCTCTGAGCACCATTTCCACAATAAGACTAAATACTGTCAATTCAGGCCGATCTGTTATTGACTTACGATGCACGAGGCCATATAATTAAATTGTATAATAACTATGAAATGAAAATTGATCATATTTTAGCGCATAGGGGTATTTTTTCAAGCGTGGCTGATCCAAACTCATCGGATGCGTTGACTTTAGCTTTAAATAGTGGCTTCGGCATCGAAACAGATCTACGTGATAACGATGGAAAAGTTGTTGTTTCACATGATCCACCTCGAGCAGGAACAAAACCCCTCACCCTTGAATGGCTTCTCGAGAACGTCGCCCTATCTTCAACAACTAGCCGTATTGCTCTTAATATTAAATCTGACGGACTATCCTCAATGGTTGAATCAGCAATAAAACAAACAAATATACCTATGAGTCGCTTTTTTGTGTTCGACATGTCGATACCAGACAGCCTTTCCTATTTAAACGGAACGATTCCAGTCTATTCACGAATCAGTGATTACGAGCAAATTCCTGCATTTAAAGACAAAGCCAAGGGTATTTGGATTGATAATCTAGACGGAACTTATCCACAGGTAAAAATCGCAAAAGATCTTATTAGTGAAGGCTTTCGGGTCACAATAGTCTCACCAGAATTGCATGATCGTGACCATAAAATTGTTTGGGCTGAAATCCTTGATTGCAAAATCTACCGAAGCCCACTCTTCGAACTCTGCACCGATTTCCCTAGGGAAGCTCAAAAACAATTTTGCTTGGATTAAGGCATTATGATAAAAGCTATTCTATTTGACATGGACGGAGTACTGATTGACGCCAGGAATTGGCACTATGACGCTCTTAATCGTGCTCTCGAACTTTTTGGATACACTATCAGCCCTGAAAGCCATTTATCTACATTTGACGGACTTCCAACAAGAGAAAAACTGAAGATTCTCTCGAAGACAAGAGGCTTACCAGAGGGTCTGCACGAATTTCTCAATACACTCAAGCAAACCTTTACTCTGGAAATCAGTTATCAACACTGCAAACCAAAATTCAATCACCAATACGCACTTAAGAATTTAAAAGCAGATGGCTATCAAATTGCGGTTTGCTCAAACTCTATCCGTAAAACAATTGAGACAATGATGGATCTTGCCTCACTGTCTGATAATCTTGACATGATTGTCTCTAATCAAGATGTTAAAAATGGAAAACCTGATCCTGAAATGTACCTTAAAGCTATGGCATCTCTCGAAGTTGACCCTTGTGAATGTTTAATTCTTGAGGATAATCCCCACGGTATTCAAGCCGCGATTGCATCAGGTGGTCACCTACTTAAAGTTGCCACGCCTGATGAAGTATCATATCAAGCAATTCAAAGGCGAATCCTTGAGATTGAGGAATTTTAATCTTATGCAGATTCTCATACCTATTGCTGGTTATTCGGCTTTTTTCCCAAAGGAAGAATTTTATTTCCCAAAGCCACTTATCGAGGTTTCGGGAAGTCCAATGATTGAAGTTGTGGTTAAACAACTCCAAGTTCAATTCAAGGATGCGTCCTTTATTTTTGTTATTGATCAAGATGATGCCCGCACTTTCTCTCTAGATCGTACCCTTAGGCTTCTTACAAACAAGGATACAAAAATAATAGAAAAAGCTGGCGCCACTTCTGGTGCGCTCTGCTCTTGCTTATTAGGAATTGATGCGCTGGATGATAAAAAACCCTTAATTATAGTCAATGGAGATCAGTTAATTGAAGGCGAATTGCAAGATACTGTTAATAAATTTGTTGCCAGTAATTGCTCGGCCGGAGTGCTTACATTCGAGTCTCTTCATCCTAGATGGTCCTATGTTGTAGAAAGTAAAGATGGAGAAGTTGAGCAAGCCTGTGAAAAGAAAGTTGCTTCACGTAATGCCATTGCTGGTTTCTACTACTTCAAGAAGGCTTCCATTTTCTGTGACGCGGCAAAAAAAGCTATTTTAAATAATGCCCAAACGGATGGAATGTACTTTATTTCTTCAACGATTAATGAAGTTATTCTTACAGGTGAACATGTTATTCATCAACGCATTAATAGTCAGAGATTTCATTCTTTTTACTCTCCTTCTAAAATAGCAGAATTTGAGAAGCAAGTCAATGCAAAGGTGCTAGGAAGTAATCCCAAAAACAAAAAAGTAGTCAATTTAATAATTCCAGCAGCTGGCGAAGGAAGTAGATTTGCCAAAGAAGGATGGAAAAAGCCAAAACCATTCATTGATGTTGAAGGTCGTTTAATGGTTGAGCGAGTCATTGATAATGTCACCCCAAATGATGCTGAAGTCACAATACTTCTTCGGCAAGATCATCTTAGTGCTCACCCAGAAGTTGCTTCTAAGCTAAACAAAAGTGGCCATCAAATTACTTCTGTATCCCAACTAACAGAGGGTACGGCCTCAACTGTATTACTAGCGAGAAAGATTTACGACAATGATAATCCAATGATTGTGGCAAATTCAGATCAATTAGTCCAGTTTGATATCAATAATTTTATAAGAGATTGCTTTGAGCGCAAGCTAGATGGTTCTATTTTGGTTTTTCGTGATCCATCTATGAACCCCAAGTGGTCATTTGCCAGAGTTAATGAGAGTGGCTTGGTAACCGAAGTTGCTGAAAAAGAACCAATTTCAAATTTAGCAACAATTGGAATTTATCTATTTTCAAAGGGTAAAGATTTTATAGTTGCAGCATTAGACATGATATTGGCGAACGATCGTGTAAATGGTGAATTTTATACATGCCCTGTTTACAACTATATGATTAAAAATGGTGCCCGAATTGGCATTTATGAAGTGCCCATGAATTCTATGTCAGGTCTAGGAACTCCTGACGATCTGAGCGGATATCTACTAAAACGTGGTTCCTCACCATCGCTTGATGCTCCGGATAAGTAACAATGCATGTAATTGTCCCTCTTGCTGGACCCGACTTCATTCGAGAAGACGGAAATATAAAAGCATTATCATCTTTTGAAAACCAACCACTCCTTCAATATGTACTTAATTCAAGGCCTTGGGCTTCAAAAGTTGAATTATATACATTTATACTTTATGATTGCAGTCAAACGAGGTGCTTTGTAGCAAATCACCTAAGCAATTGGTTCCAAAACTTTTCTATTGTATACATTACAAACTTTAGCCGAGGCGCTGCCATTAGTGCTCTTGCAGGAATATCCTTAATAAGGGATTTTAATAAACATATAATAATCGATTTAGCCGATATTGTGTACAAAAGCAACGTCAATGTTGAGGAGATCTTTCAGTCTAATTCAGTAATCGGCGGAATTGCGCTAGTATTTGATTCTCGTAATCCGCAATACAGCTACCTAGCAACCGATTACAAAGGAATTGTGACTGAAGCTGTAGAAAAAGTTGCTATCTCCAACAATGCCTCTGCAGGTACCTATATCTTCAGAAATTCCGCCACTGTTTTAAATTCTCTAGCTCATGCAATTGAAAATGAAGCCAGTCAAACTTATAATAATTTATTCTATGTATGCCCACTTTTTAACGGTGTTCTTGCACAAAAGAAGCGAGTTGTCCTTGAACATGTCTCTAAAGTAATTGATATAAAAAATTAGACATAGTCCAATAAATACTAGCAAATACTTAATGCTAATAAAAATGATTACTATACGTTTCCTGGCAAGCCACTAAATCACTGCATAGATCTCGACAACAAGAATGATTTTCAACCCGTCAACCGCGTAACCCTTGAGTGCAGAAGACCAGTTCGCGTCATTAAGGCGTTAAGGAATAGCTAAAAAAATTAGCCCACCAGCTTCTGGCGTAGCTGCTTGATACGGTCGCGCAGATTGGCCGCTTCCTCGAAATCGAGCTTCTTGGCTGCCTCCTTCATCTTCAGCTCCAGCTGATCGATCAGCTCCGGCAAGGCATCCAGGGCCATGCCATCGGCATCGTCCTCCAGGGCCTCCACCGCCTTACCGGCCACCTTCACCAGATCGGCATCGGGTCCGTCGGTTTTGAGCTTGCGGCTCAGTTCAAGGAAGCTCAGGATCGAATTGCTGGCTTTCTTGCCCGCAGCCGTAGGCCATGCCTTCGGCTATATCAACTTCAAGTCCACGGTTCAGGACTAAGCGCCACACCCCATGCGACTGTTCTTCATCGTTGGAGCCCAGAAGTCCGGCACCACCTGGCTGCAGCGCAGTCTCAACAGTGTGGCAGGGGTGCATTGCCTCGGCGAAGGGCATTTCATCGACAAGTTGATGCTGCCGTTCACCGCCACCCTGCGGGAATACAACACCCTGATGGAGCTCGTCGCCGAGCGAGTTTACGAGGGTCAGGGCTATTACGACCCGATCAAAGATGTGGAATTTCGCAGCGTGATGCGCGGGTGGATCCTGCAGCGCATGGTGAACAGCACCAAGGTTGATCACACCACAATCACCGCCATCGGCGACAAAACCCCGGCCCACAGTTTTCATATCGACAGCCTCCGGTTTCTGTTTCCAGAAGCCCGCTTCATTCACATGCTGCGGGATGGACGGGATGTGACCGTTTCGGCCTTTCACCACAAAGAACGGGTGTTGCGCAAGCTGGGGCAGAACGATCCCAACGCAGATCTGAACCAGGAAGCCGCGGCCTTGCTGCACAAATGGGCTGAGTTCACCCGCGCTGTGCTCAAAGCAGACGCCAACGGCCACCCCATTCACACTGTGCGTTATGAAGCCATGCTGGCGGACCCCACCGCTACCCTGCTCGCCTGCCTGCAGCACATCGTTCCCGACCACAGCTGGGATCAGGCCATGGTGCAAACCGCTGTTGATGCCAACAGTTTTCGCCAAAAAAGCGGCCGCGATCCTGGCCAAGCCAGCAGCACGAGCTTTCTGCGCAAAGGAACCGCCGGTAGCTGGCGAGAAGAGCTGGATCCAGCGGCGCTGAGCCGGTTCGCACCAGAAGATCAAACACTGCTCAACCAACTGGGCTACAGCGACTGACGCAGCCCCAACAGCGGCCTAGTGCGACCCAACCAGCTTCTGGCGCAGCTGCTTGATGCGGTCGCGCAGGTTGGCCGCTTCCTCGAAATCGAGCTTCTTGGCCGCCTCCTTCATCTTCAGCTCCAGCTGATCGATCAGCTCCGGCAAGGCATCCAGAGCCATGCCATCGGCATCGTCCTCCAGGGCCTCCACCGCCTTACCGGCCACCTGCACCAGATCGGCATCGGGTCCGTCGGTTTTGAGCTTGCGGCTCAGTTCAAGGAAGCTCAGGATCGAATTGCTGGCTTTCTTGCCCGCAGCCGTCGGCACAATGCCGTGCTTCTCGTTATAGGCCTGCTGGATCGTGCGTCGGCGCTCGGTTTCGCTGATCGCCTTGGCCATCGAATCGGTGAGGTTGTCGCCATAGAGCAACGCCACACCCTCCACATGGCGCGCCGCCCGGCCGATGGTCTGAATCAACGACCGTTCCGCCCGCAAAAAACCCTCTTTATCCGCATCCAGAATCGCCACCAGGCTCACTTCCGGGAGGTCCAAACCCTCCCGCAGCAGGTTCACCCCCACCAGTACGTCGTATTCACCCAGCCGCAGGTCCTGGATGATCTCGATGCGCTCGATCGAATGAATCTCTGAGTGCAAATAGCGCACCCGCACCTCGTTCTCCGCCAGGTAATCGGTGAGGTCTTCCGCCATCCGCTTGGTGAGGGTGGTGACCAGCACCCGCTGATTCTTGGCCGCTCGGTCGCGGATTTCACCCAGCAGATCATCCACCTGCCCCGTCGTCGGCCGCACCTCCACGATCGGATCGAGCACCCCAGTCGGGCGGATCACCTGCTGGGCTACCTCGTCGCCGCTCACCTCTAGCTCCCAGTTCCCCGGTGTGGCGCTCACAAACACGGTCTGGTGGGCTTTGGTCCAGAACTCCTCTCCCTTCAACGGCCTGTTGTCCGCTGCGCTGGGCAAGCGGAAGCCATGGTCGATTAACACCTTCTTGCGGGCCTGGTCGCCGTTGTACATCGCTTGCAGCTGGGAGCAGGTCACATGGCTCTCATCCACGATCAGCAGCCAATCGTCGGGGAAGTAATCAATCAGGCATTCCGGCGCTGAACCCGGCTCACGTCCGGCCAGATGGCGGGCGTAGTTCTCCACTCCGTTGCAGTAGCCCACCTGTCCCAGCATCTCCAGGTCGTACTTGGTGCGCTGCTCCAGTCGTTGTGCCTCCAGCAACTTGCCTTCGGTATTTAAAAAATCCAGCCGTTCATTGAGCTCCGAGCGGATCGCCTGCACCGCCGTGTCCAAGCGGTCTTTGGGGGTCACGAAGTGTTTGGCCGGATAAATGTTGATCGTCTCCAGGCTCTGCAGGATCTCGCCGGTGGTGGGGTCCACGTAGCGGATCGCTTCCACCTCATCGCCGAACAGCTCCACCCGCACCAGCCGGTCTTCATAGGCGGGGCCGATCTCCAGCACATCGCCCTTCATGCGGAAGCGACCGCGGGCAATCTCGGTGTCATTGCGGCTGTACTGGTTGTTCACCAGCTCCCGCAACTGACCGCGGATGTTTAACGTCTCCCCCACCTCAAACTTCACCGCAGCCTTGAGGTATTCGCTCGGGATGCCGAGGCCGTAGATGCAGCTGATCGAAGCCACCACGATCACATCGCGCCGTTCAAACAACGAGCGCGTCGCCGAGTGGCGCAGCATGTCGATCTCTTCATTGATCGACGCTGTTTTGGCGATGTAGGTATCGCTCACCGGAACGTAGGCCTCCGGCTGGTAGTAGTCGTAGTAGGAGATGAAGTATTCGACGGCGTTGTGCGGGAAGAACTCCCGCAACTCATTGCAGAGCTGGGCCGCCAGGGTTTTGTTATGGGCCAACACCAGTGCCGGCCGACCGGTCTGGGCGATCACGTTGGCCATCGTGAACGTCTTGCCCGTGCCCGTGGCGCCCAGCAGAGTCTGATACCGCTCACCGCCATTCACCCCCGCCACCAACTGCTTGATCGCCGTCGGCTGATCACCCTTGGGTGTGTAGGGAGCAGTGAGGTCGAAGGCGGGCATGGTCCTTGCGCGTGTCGCCCGGAATGGCCAACTACCTTACGAAGATTGCTGCGGGCGCGGAGTCTGACGCAACAGCTCCAGCACGTAACCCGCCCGGTTCTGATAGCGATAGGCCTCGGCTTCCTGCACCGCTCCGAAGCGCTTCACCGCCTCCGCCGGCACCGGCCAACCCAGAGGAGGCACCCCCCGGAGATCCCCCTGCAGGTGCTGCAGCACATGGATGAATTCGTGGCTGATCAGCATGCAGCGCACCGCAGCGCTCATCGGCCGCTGGCGCAGGGTGATCCGCCCCAGCCGTCCAGGTTCGGCCCGATAGGTGGCGTCCTTTCCGGGAAGCTCCGGTTCCCCGGCCACCACCGTGATCCCTAGCCGGGCACCCTCCTTCAGGAGCTGTTGATCAAGCCCGGGATCCTGCTCACAGCTGGGGAACTGCCCGCTGGGCTTCTGCCGGTAATCCGGACGCTGTTGCTGAGCCTGAGCCTGGGTTGGCAGGGCGGGCGGCTCGGATTGCACCGACAGCCGCCAACTGCCGATCAGCAGCACCCCCAGAGGGAACAGCAAAGGCAGAAACCTACGCACCAGGCCCCAACAGAGCACGCACCGCCACAGTGCCGATCAGGCTGTACACCCCAGCGCCGAGCAGGGCACTGAAGAACCCGCGCTTAAGCGTGAACCCATCGATCAGCCGACTCGCCAGGGCAAACAGGATCGTGGCAATCAACCAGTTGAACAGGAACGACACCGGGAAGATCAAACCGCCCAAGGACGTCACCAGCCACACCGGCCCCAACAGCAGTTTCAAGGGCAGGATCAGCAACGTGCCCAGCAAACCGATCAGCACGGCGGCCCACAACGCTGTGCCGAAATTGGCCACCTCAACCCCGAGAGGCAGGGCCGCCACCACCAGCAGCACCACCGCTCGGACGGGCCATTGCAGCAGCCAGGCAAGGGTTCCCATACAACATGGATTGATCAGAGTTTCAACCTAGAAACCCTCGCCCGCGCTGCCAAGGGCATGGATCACACGCGGCTGGTCACGGTGCTGGCGCTGAGCGCCTCACGCAGGCTGCGCACCACGGCCACCATCGCCAGCTCATCACTGAGCCGATTCACCGCCGAGCCCACACCCACGCCGGAAGCACCAGCGGCGATGGCCATGGGCAGGGTGACGGCCGACAGACCGGAGGCGCAGAGCACCGGCGCATGCAGACCGGCCTGCTGCAAGGCGGCGCTGATGCTGTGGGCAGCGGCCAGGGTGGGGGCGGCCTTTTCGATCAGGCCGAGGCTGCCGGCACTGAAGGGCTTGGCGCTGGTGCCGCCTTCGGTTTGGATCAGATCAGCGCCAGCGGCCACCAGGTCCACCGCCAGCAGCTCCTGCTGGTCCATCGGCAGGGTGTGGGGCACCGTCACGCTCATCACCACCTCGGGAAGCAGGGCGCGGGTGCGGCGGGTGAGCTCCAGCACCTCCTCGGCACCGAAAATCCGGCCCTGGGGATAGAAGGCGTCGTAATTGCCGATCTCCACCATCGCCGCGCCGGCAGCCACGGCTGCCGGGAACTGCTCGGGCTCCACCGACGACACGCACACCGGCACACCACCGGAGACTTCCAGCGCCAGCGCCACCAGCTCAGGGTCACAGGCCACATCAATCAGATCGGCCCCGCCCAGCCCCGCGGCGCGGGACACGCGTGCCACCGAGGCCGCATCGAAGTTCATCAGGCCAGCGATCACCTTGAGCGTGGACCGCTGGTCCAGGCTGCGGCGAAGAGCGGCAGGCAGCAGTGAAAGGCGAGTCATCCAGCTGAATGATCAGATTCGAGCATTCTCCCACCGCGTGTGCGGGCAGGATCAGAGGGCCACTCCTCCAGCCCGATGACCGCCAGCGAGCCCTGGCTGCACTGGCACGACCGGCTGCATCGCCAGCTGCTGCAGACGCCCACCCTGCTGCCCCAGGGCACCACCCTGCTGCTGGCGCTGTCCGGCGGGCAGGACTCCATGGCCCTGCTGGGGCTGCTGCGCGATCTGCAAAAGCACCACTACTGGACCCTGCGGCTCTGGCATGGCGACCACGGCTGGCATCCAGGCTCAGCCGCCGTTGCTGAAGCCCTGGCCCAATGGTGTGACCAGCAAGCTCTGCCTCTGCGGGTGAGCCGCAGCACGGCTGCGATCACCGGCAGTGAAGCCGCAGCACGCACCTGGCGCTACAGCGAACTCAGTCGGTACGCCCAGCAGCTGAATCAGGCCGGCGCAGCAGGCAACGCCTGCACGGTGCTCACCGCCCACACCGCCAGCGACCGGGCCGAGACCCTGCTGATGCAGCTCAGCCGCGGCACGGATCTGGCGGGCCTGGGCAGCCTGCGCCAGAGCCGGCCCTTGCAGGCCGATGCCAACGAGGGCCCCCGGCTGGTGAGGCCCCTGCTCGATTTCACCAGGGATGAAACTGCCTCGATCTGCCAAGACCTGCATTTGCCGGTCTGGCACGACCCCAGCAACAGCGATCCGCGCATCGAACGCAACCGCATCCGTCAGGAGGTGCTGCCCGTGCTCGAGTCCCTTCATGCCGGTTGCAGCCGGCGCATGGCCCTGCTCAGCGAACGGATCTCCCAGGTGCACGACAGCCAAAACGCCCTAGTGGATCTGAGCCTGCAGAGCCTCCAAACGCCCGGCAACGGGCTGCAACGCCCTGCTTTGCAAGCTCTGGCTCTGGATCCCAGGCGCACCCTGCTGCAACGCTGGCTGCAGCAACAGGGTGTCCAGCCCCTAAACGCCCGCCAGCTGGAAGAGCTCAGCCGCGCCATCGGCCCCCAGCAACCGCCTGGAGAACGTCACCTGGCCGGAGGCCATCGCCTCCACTGGTGCCGGGACTGGGTACAACTAGACCACAGGGGCTGAACAGCGTGGACGGCGATTTTCAGACGCGCTATGTGGCGGCCGAGCAGGCCTACGGAGCCGGTGATTTCGAGGCGGCCCAGACCATCACCAATGCCCTGCTGGCCGAGCTGGAGCCCCTGCCGGAATCCGCTGAGGAACGGGATGCAGCGCTGGCCTGGCAGGCCTTCGTGGCCCTGCTTGCGGGCCACATCCATCTCTATGGCCTGCAGCAACCGGATCAAGCCCATAGGTTTTACAGCCTGGTGCTCAGCAGCCATCCGCCCGACACGCTGCGGCAGCTGGCGGAGCAGGGGCTGGAGCGCCTGGCGGAACAGAACTCCACACCAATGCCGGAGCAGGCTCAGGCCTCGTTGATCAGCGACCCGTTTCTGGTCGCTTCGTCGGAGTCAACGCAGGCAGCGATCCCGCAGGCGCAGACCACGGCCACACCCTGGCTCGACCTGACTCCAGAACCGGTCACCCAGCCAGAGGCAGTGGTTGAGGTGGAAACTCTGTCAGAAAAAACGGGGCTTCAAGCGAGTACTGCGGTCAGCGCAGAGGAAGTGGTCGACCAGAAAGAGACGACCGTGGAGGAAGAACCAATCGCCGAAGAGACATTCGCTGACGCAGCTGCCGACGTTCCAATGCCCAACCTCCCAGACACCAAGAGCAGCCCCCCCGTGCCGGAGGGTCTGCTGCAGAAGCTGAAGGCCGGACGCCTGCGCGTAGATCTCTGAGATCAGGCCGCTGCAGAGCGGCGGCGGCGGGTGCGGCCCGCTGGCATCTCCTGATCGACGGCTGAGGCCGTTGGGGCTGCTGTTGCAGCCGCCGCTGGCGTTGGGGCAGGAGCGGACGCAGGAGCAGCGGACGCTGGCGCGGATGCAGGTGTTGGGGAGGCAGCGGCGGGCTTGGCCACCCGGGCGGGGGCTGCATCGCGGTACCGGCCACCACCGCCACCACCGCCGTTGCGGCCACCACCACCATGGCCACCGCCACCGTGGCGACCGCCGCGGCCGCGAGGTGCCGGACGGTTGTCGGGCTCAGCGTCGGCCCGGCCCTTGTAGACCGGCGTGCCACCAGGAGCCGGCTGCACCAGGCAGAGAATCAGGGGTTCCACCTGCAGTTCACGGCGCATGCGGCGGCTGAGACCCACCTCCACCTCACGCTGCACGCCCATCCAGTCCACCTCGGGCGCCTTGCCGCCGGTGTTGCGGGTGAGCTGCTTCCAGCGGTTCTCCAGCACCCAGTTGATTTCACGCTCGGTCCACAGCGACATCTTGCGGGCATCGGCGGTGGTCACCACACCGCGCAGATTCACCCGAGGGGGGGCCACCATCGCCCCATCGGTGCTGATCGCCGCCAGGATTGTGACGATGCCGTCTTCAGCGAGCTGCTGACGCTCCTTGAGCACCCGGGCATCGACGATGCCATTGCGCGACTGGTCGAGGAGCTCGATGCCGGCCTTCACCGGATCGCCCTTGCGCAGGGAATCTGGCGTGAGTTCCACCACATCACCGTTGTCGATGATCAAAGTGTTGTCTTCCGGCACGCCCATGGAATGACCGGTGCGGGCATGACGCACCAGCATGCGGTGCTCCCCGTGCACGGGTACGAAGAACTTCGGACGGGTGAGCGCCAGCATCAGCTTCTGGTCTTCCTGGAAGCCGTGGCCGGACACGTGGATGCCCTCGCCTTTGCCGTACACCACCTTGGCGCCCAGCATCATCAGCCGGTCGATGGTGTTCACCACCGAGATGGTGTTTCCAGGAATGGGGCTAGCCGAGAAAATGATCGTGTCGGAGCTCTTCACCTTCACCTGGGGGTGATCGCCGCGGGAAATCCGGCTGAGGGCAGCGAGAGGCTCACCCTGGCTGCCGGTCATCAGCAGCAGGGTTTCCCGGTCGGGCACATCGTTGATCTGCTTGATCGGCACAAACAGCTCATCGGGGGCCCGCATGTAGCCCAGCTCGCGGGCCTTGGCGATCACATTCAGCATCGAGCGGCCCAGCAGACCCACCTTGCGGCCGTTCTTGAGCGCAAGCTCAAGAATCATCGACACCCGGTGAATCGAACTGGCGAAGGTGGTCACGATCACCCGACCCTCAGCATCGGCCATGTGGCGATCGAGGTTGGCGAACACGGAGCGTTCCGGAGGGCAGAAGCCGGGAACTTCAGCGTTGGTGGAATCGCTGAACAAACAGAGCACTCCCTGATCTCCGTGGTGAGCCAGGCGCGCCAGGTCGAAGTGCTCCCCATCCACCGGGGTGTGATCGAACTTGAAGTCACCCGTGAAGATGATCGTGCCCACCGGGGTGCTGATCGCCAGCGAGAAGCTGTCGGCCATGGAGTGGGTGTTGCGGATGAACTCCACGGAGAAGTGCTGGCCCACTTTCACCACATCGCGCGGGCCCACGGTCTGCAGGGTGGTGCGGTCGGTGACGCCTGCCTCGTCCATTTTTCCGGTGAGCATCGACAGCGCCAGGCGCGGGCCGTAAATCACCGGGATGTTGAAGTGCTTGAGGTGGTGCGCGATGCCACCGATGTGGTCTTCGTGACCGTGGGTGACGATCATGCCGCGGATGCGTTGCTGGTTCTCGCGCAGAAAGCTCGTGTCCGGCAGTACCACGTTCACACCGTGCATGCCGTCGCTGGGGAAGGCGAGGCCGGCATCCACCAGCATCAGGTCATCGCCGTACTCGAACACGCAGGTGTTCTTGCCGATCTCATGCAGACCCCCGAGCGGAATCACGCGAAGGCAGGGTTGCTTGGCAGTGGCGGTGGAGGCGGTCATGGATTCAGTTCAGAAAAGGGAGGAAATCAATGGAGATGGCGCGCGCAGCGCTGTCAGCAGCCGTGGCGTCAGGTCGGACGCAGGGCAGCGAGGGTGTCGGAGAGGGCAGCGCGCATCGCGGGATCGAGGGGAAGAAGAGGACAACGGGGAGAACCCACCGGCCAGCCGCTCAGCTCGAGCGCGGCTTTCACCGGAATGGGATTGGTGGTGGCGAACAGAGCCTTGAACAGAGGGATCAGTTGTTCGTGATGGCCGAGTGCCACAGCGGGCTGACCACCCAGGTAGGCCTCCACCATGGCGCGCATCCGGCGGCCCACCAGATGACTGGCCACACTCACCACTCCCACGGCACCCACCGACAACATGGGCAACAGCAAACCGTCGTCACCGCTGTAGATCGCCAACTTGGCTCCACAGGCCAGACGCAGAGCCGTGACTTCTTCGGTGGTGCCGCTGGCGGCCTTAAAACTGACAACGTTGCTGCAGTTCATCAAGCGCGCCACGGTGGCCGGGTCCATGGAGCAACCCGTTCGGCCGGGAATGTTGTAAAGCATCAGCGGAAGCTCGGGAGCTGCTTCAGCGATGGCCCGGAAATGAGCCTCCAGGCCCTCCTGGGGAGGCTTGTTGTAATAGGGCACCACCACCAGGGCCCCATCGGCACCGGCCGCGGCGGCCTCGCGGGTGGCCTTCACCGCTTCCTGCGTGCAGTTGCTGCCTGTGCCGGCAAGCACCGGCACCCCGGGGCCGACGGCTTGACGCACGGCTTCCAGCAACTGGACCTGTTCATCCCAGCTGAGTGTGGGGGATTCACCGGTGGTGCCGCACACCACCAACCCGTCGGATCCCTCATCCACTAGATGACGGGCCAGGCGGCCGGCCAAGGCGAGATCCACAGCGCCGTCCGCATCAAACGGAGTGACCATGGCCGTAAGCAAACGGCCAAAGGGGGTGGGAGAGAGTTCTGCAGCAGGGCTCATAACGATTCAGGCGGGGAGCAGCAGTTCGGCGATCTGGATGGCGTTGAGAGCAGCCCCCTTGCGGATCTGATCCCCACAAAGCCAGAACTCAAGAGCCTTGGGCTCACTGATGTCTTCCCGCACACGACCCACCATCACAGGATCGCGGCCGGCCACATCCGTGGGCATCGGGAAACGGTTGGCGGCTGGGTCTTCCATCAGCTGCACCCCCGGAGCTGCAGCGAGCAGATCTCGGGCTTCCTGAACAGGGAAAGGGGCATCGAACTCCACATTCACGGCCTCAGAATGGGCCCGAAGCACAGGCACGCGCACACAGGTGGCCGTAAAGCGCAGATCCGGCAATCCCATGATCTTGCGGGTCTCGTTCACCATCTTCATCTCTTCCTCGCAGTAGCTGTTCGACTGCAGCGGTGAATTGTGAAGAAACAGGTTGAAAGCAAGGGAATGGGGAAGCACCGCAGGAGTGGGTGTCGTCCCAGCGAGCACTTGATGGGAATGCGTCTTCAGCTCTTCCATGGCCTGGGCGCCTGCACCACTGGCGGATTGGTACGTGCTCACCACCACGCGACGCAGCGCCCGTCGGGCCGCCAAAGGGGCCAAAGCCAGAGTGAGCAGGATCGTGGTGCAGTTGGGATTGGCGATCACACCGCGATGCTTGAACGCCTCCTCCGGGTTCACTTCAGGCACCACCAGGGGGACCTCGTCATCCATGCGGAAGGCACTGGAGTTGTCCACCATCACAGCGCCTGCGGCCACGATCGCATCGCGCCACTGCCGTGACACAGAGCCCCCGGCGGAGGCCAGCACCAGATCCACACCCGCAAACGCAGACTCGCTCACCTCCAGAACCGTCAGATCTTGGCCGTTCCAGGTGCAACGGCTTCCTGCGGAGCGGGCTGAGGCCAACAGGCGAAGTTCCTTGACGGGGAAATGGCGCTCCTGCAGGAGTTGCAGCAGTTCCTGCCCCACAGCCCCGCTAGCACCAAGAATGGCCACCGTGAGAGGTCGATTCGGCAGTGAGGCGGCAGTGGACAAGCGGACGCGTATCGAAACAAATAAAACCAGCGGTTCTGCGCTGGGTGATTCAGCACCGCCTGAGCGGACTTGCAGCTGTTGCTGATCGTTCTGCCAGCTTACGCGGCAGAGCATGGTCGGGCACTTAATTAAGGTATTGGGCTGCTTGTACCTCCGACCCGCCAATGAGTGCCGCCAGCCTGAAGGTCACCACCACCTCCCGCCCCGGCAGCCGCCTGGCCGTGGAGGTGGCCGTTCCAGCGGAACGCAGTCAGGCCAGCTACGAGGAGGCGATCAATCGCCTCAGCCGCAGCGTGAACCTGCCCGGTTTCCGCAAGGGGAAGGTGCCCCGCACGGTGCTCGTGCAGCAGCTCGGAGCCCTGCGCATTCGGGCCACAGCCCTGGAATCCCTGGTGGAAAGCATCTGGCGTGATGCCCTGGCGCAGGAAACGATCGAGGCCCTTGGCCAACCGGAACTGAGCGGAAGTTTCGAGGAGCTGCTGGACAGCTTCAAGCCCGGTGAAGCCCTCACCGTGACGATGGAAACCGATGTGGCGCCGTCACCAAAGCTCAAGAGCACCAAGGGGCTGAAAGCGGAAGCAGAAAGCGTTGCTTTCGATGCCGCCAAGGTGGATGAAATGTTGGAGCAGTCCCGCCGGCAGCTGGCCACGGTGGTGCCTGTGGAAGGTCGCAAGGCTGAAAAGGGTGATATCGCCGTGGTGGGCTTCAAAGGCACCTACAGCGATGACGGCAGCGAGATCGAAGGCGGCAGTGCCGACTCCATGGATGTGGATCTCGAGCACGGCCGCATGATCCCTGGCTTCGTGGAAGGCGTGGTGGGCATGGCCGTTGGCGATAGCAAAACCGTGGACTGCACCTTCCCCGAGGATTACCCCAAGGAAGATGCCCGCGGCCGCAAGGCCAGCTTCGCCATCGAGCTCAAGGATCTCAAGACCCGCGAACTGCCGGAACTGGACGACGCCTTTGCCAAGCAGGCCAGCGAACAGGAGACCCTGGCTGAGCTGCGCAGCGACCTGGAGCAGCGCCTGAAAGATGACGCCGAACGCCGCTCCCGCAGCAACCGGCACGATGCCCTGCTCGCGGCCCTGGTGGAGCAGCTGGAGGTGGAACTGCCCGAAAGCCTGATTCAGCAGGAGGTGCGCAACCTGGTGGAGCAAACCGCTGGCCAGTTCGCCCAGCAGGGCATGGATGTGCAGTCCCTGTTCACCCCCGAACTGGTACGCAATCTGATGGAGTCATCCCGGCCTGAAGCCGAAGAGCGCCTGCGCCGCAGCCTGGCTCTCACCGCCCTGGCGGAAAGCGAGAAACTCAGCGTGGATGACGCCGATCTGAACGCCAAGCTCAAGGAGGTGAAGGGCCAGCTCTCCGGCGAACGGGACATCGACCCCGAACGCCTGCGTCAGGCCGTGCTCGACGATCTGCTGCAGGAGAAACTCCTGGGCTGGCTGGAGGAGAACAGCACGGTGACCGAAAAGGCTCCGGACGCCGAATCAGACACCGCCAAGGCCAGCAAGCCAGCAGCAGCCAAGAAGGGTGCCAGCAAAGCCAAGACGGCCAAAACCAGCAAAGCCAAAACGGCCAAAGCCGACAGTGAAAGCGCCGAATCCTGATCGGCGCCCATAGATTGCAGTTCAAGCACAGCCCGCCAGTCGCCGCGTGATCGACGCCCGCACCCCCCATCCGATTCAGAACCGCTGGCGGGGCATTCAGCCCATGTCGGTCCATCCCCAGGCCGCACCCGGTGTGCTGCCGACAGTGGTGGAGCAGTCCGGCCGCGGTGACCGGGCCTTCGACATCTACTCACGCCTGTTGCGCGAGCGCATCATCTTCCTCGGCACCGGCGTCGACGATGCCGTGGCTGATGCCCTGGTGGCTCAGATGCTCTTCCTTGAAGCCGAGGATCCTGAAAAAGACATTCAGGTGTACATCAATTCCCCGGGCGGATCGGTGACAGCCGGCCTGGCGATCTACGACACCATGCAGCAGGTGGCTCCTGATGTGGTGACCATCTGCTACGGACTGGCCGCCTCCATGGGCGCTTTCCTGCTCTCCGGCGGCACCAAGGGCAAACGCCTGGCTCTGCCCAATGCTCGGATCATGATCCACCAACCCATGGGGGGAGCCCAGGGTCAGGCGGTGGATATCGAAATCCAAGCCAAGGAGATTCTCTTTCTCAAGGACACCCTCAATGGCCTGATGGCCGAGCACACGGGCCAACCGCTCGACAAAATCGCCGAAGACACGGATCGCGACAACTTCATGTCTCCGGCTCAGGCCGTGGACTACGGGCTGATTGATCGGGTGGTGGACAGTTTCGGAGACGGAGAAATCGTTACGGGGGGCTGACATTGCCCCGTTCCACCGCGATCCTGAGTGTTCCGAACGATGACCCATCGAACGGGTTCCGTGTACTGACTGATCTGCCAAGCGCCCGATGGCCAAATTCGACGCCCATCTGAAGTGCTCGTTCTGCGGAAAATCCCAGGAGCAGGTGCGCAAGCTGATCGCCGGTCCCGGCGTTTACATCTGCGATGAGTGCATCGATCTCTGCAACGAGATCCTGGATGAAGAACTGATTGATTCCCAGGGCGGAACCCGCCAGGGCGGAGAAGCCTCCCGCAAAGGGGGTGCAGTGCAAGCTCGCAAGAGCACAAAGCCCGTACCCACCCTGGCCTCCATTCCCAAGCCGCAGGAGATCAAGGAGTTCCTTGACCAGCAGGTGGTGGGGCAGGAAGGCGCCAAGAAAGTGATGTCGGTTGCCGTTTACAACCACTACAAACGCCTGGCTTGGCAGGGTGATGGCAAGGGCGAAACCGAAGAAACCGCCACCCGCCTGCACAAATCCAACATCCTCCTGATCGGACCCACCGGCTGCGGCAAGACGCTCCTGGCTCAGACGCTGGCGGAGATGCTGGATGTGCCCTTCGCCGTGGCGGACGCCACCACGCTCACCGAAGCGGGCTACGTCGGCGAAGACGTGGAAAACATCCTGCTGCGCCTGCTGCAGAAGGCCGACATGGATGTGGATCTGGCCCAGCGGGGCATCATCTACATCGATGAAATCGACAAGATCGCCCGCAAAAGCGAAAACCCGTCGATCACCCGGGATGTTTCAGGGGAAGGGGTGCAGCAGGCCCTGCTCAAGATGCTGGAAGGCACCGTGGCCAACGTTCCTCCCCAGGGAGGGCGCAAACATCCCTATCAGGACTGCATCCAGATCGATACCAGCCAGATCCTGTTCATCTGCGGCGGGGCCTTTGTTGGCCTCGATGACGTGGTGCAGAAGCGCATGGGCCGCAATGCCATCGGCTTCGTGCCCGCCGATGGTCGCGGACGTGGCAAGGCCACCCGCGACCTTCAGGCTGCCCAGGTGCTGCGCCACCTCGAACCGGATGACCTCGTGCGCTACGGCCTGATCCCCGAATTCATCGGTCGCATGCCCGTGAGTGCCGTGCTTGAGCCCCTCGATGAGCACGCCCTCGAATCCATCCTCACCGAACCGCGGGACGCCCTGGTGAAACAGTTCCGCACCTTGCTGAGCATGGACAACGTGCAGCTGGAGTTCGAACCTGGCGCCATCGAAGCCATCGCCCAGGAAGCCCACCGCCGCAAGACTGGCGCCCGGGCCCTGCGCGGGATCGTGGAAGAGCTGATGCTCGATCTCATGTACGAGCTGCCCTCCCGCAAAAACGCGTCGTCGTTCACCATCACCCGGGCCATGGTTGAGGAGCACACCGGCGGCAAGGTGCTGCCCCTTCCTGGAAGCGAGCGGCAGCAGGAATCGGCCTGAGGCCATGGCCGCTGCCGACCACCTGCGGGTGCCCCGCCAGCACGGACTGTTTCTCCACCACGGCATCGATCTGGGCGACGGCAGCGTCGCCCACTACCTGGAAGGGCGGGAAATTCTGCGCAGCCCACTCGCGGAGTTCAGCCGCGGCCAGGAGGTGAGCGTGGTCAGTCACGATCAGGCCTCGCCGGCTGGCGTCACCCTGCGCCGGGCCATGAGCCGCATCGGCGAGCAGAACTACAACCTGCTGTTCAACAACTGCGAGCATTTCGCCAACTGGTGCAAAACCGGCCGGCACCGCAGCGGACAGGTGGAGGACTGGCTGCACACCGGCAGCCTCGGCGCCCTAGCCCTCGGTCAGCTGATGCCCGCCGCTTTACTCACCGGGCTGGGCCTGCTGCTCCGAAAAGGTCTGATCGACGAGGCCTCGAAGGAACGGGCCCGCCAGGGACTGGTGCAGCTGCAGCGCCTGCGTCAGACCCTGCTGGAGAAGCTGGAGTCCACCCTTGAGCAGGCGGAGGTCTGGCTCAAAGGCATGCCAGGCCAGGGTGCGGATGATCGCCTGGATCGCCGTGGACGCCAGCTGCTGCTCACCGGCCGCACCATCGCCGACGAACTGGCTGCTGTGGAAGACCTAGAAACCCGGATCAGGACTCTCCTGGAGACCAACCCTGAAACCTAGGTAGCCTCAGCATCTCGCAGGCTGTGCATGGGTCAGGCTTACCAGCCACTGCATCACAAATACAGGCCCCAGCGTCTCGATCAACTGGTGGGGCAGGAGGCGATTGCCGCGACCCTTGGCCACGCCCTGCGCAGTGGCCGCATCGCCCCGGCCTACTTATTCAGCGGCCCAAGGGGCACCGGCAAAACCTCCAGCGCCCGGATCCTGGCCCGCTCCCTCAACTGCCTCAACAGTGAGGGCCCCACCCCGGAACCCTGCGGCCACTGCGAGCTGTGCACCACGATTGCCGCCGGCACGGCCCTCGATGTGATCGAGATCGATGCGGCCTCGAACACCGGCGTGGACAACATCCGCGATCTGATCGAACGCTCCCGCTTTGCACCAGTGCAGGCGCGCTGGAAGGTGTATGTGGTGGATGAATGCCACATGCTCTCTACGGCTGCATTCAACGCCCTTCTCAAAACCCTCGAGGAACCGCCGCCTCAGGTGGTGTTTGTGCTGGCCACCACCGACCCGCAACGGGTGCTGCCCACGATCCTCAGTCGCTGCCAGCGCTTCGACTTCCGGCGCATTCCCCTGGAGGCGCTTGAGCGCCATCTCACCTGGATTGCAGAGCAGGAAACCATCCCGATCCAGCCCGAAGCGCTGCATGTGGTGGCCCAACGGGCCCAGGGCGGCCTGCGTGATGCCGAAAGCCTGCTGGATCAGCTCAGTCTGTTGCCAGGACCGATTCAGGCCGACGCGGTGTGGGATCTGCTGGGTGCCGTGCCCGAACAGGAGCTGCTGGCGCTGGTGACGGCCATGAGCAGCGGCGAACCGGTAGCCCTGCTGGAAGCCACCCGCACCCTGCTGGACCGCGGTCGCGATGCAGGCTCCGTGCTGCAGGGCCTGGCAGGAATCTTGCGCGATCTGGTGCTAATGGCTGCGGCTCCGGACCGGCCGGAACTCACCAGCGTGTCGCCCCAGTTCCGCGACCAGCTGCCAGAGCTGGCCAAAGCGATCGGCCGCAACCGCTTGCTGCAGTGGCAATCCCAGCTGCGCGGGTCAGAGCAACAACTGCGCCAGAGCGTGCAACCCCGGCTCTGGCTGGAGGTGCTGCTGCTGGGATTGCTCTCAGAGCCCACGGCCCCCCAGCCCACTGCCCCCCAGCCCCCGACAACCGCGGCCCAAACCCAAGCCCCAGCACCGCCTGTTCCCACTGTTCCTACCGCCGCTCAGGCCCCACAGGCCCCGCCAACGCAGGCCTCCCCGCCACCGCCGCCCGTCAGCCTGCCGGTCACCAGCACCCCGGCAGCAGAGCCTGCTGCTGCAACCAGCCCGTCGCCTCCCCAGGATCTCGGAGAACTCTGGCAACAAATCCTGGCTGGTCTGGAACTGCCTTCCACGCGCATGTTGCTGTCTCAACAAGCCGAGCTAGTGCGCCTGGACAACCACCGCGCCGTCGTGCAGGTGGCTGGCAACTGGATGGGCATGGTGCAAAGCCGTGTGGCCTTGCTGGAGAAGGCCATCGCCAGGGCTGTCGGCGGCAGCCGCCAACTTGTGCTGGAGAGCCATGGGGGGGCTGCACCGATGGCCGCCATGCCGGCACCATCGACACCAGCACCTACTCCCACACCAGCTCCAGTTCCAGTTCCAGCCCCCGCCGTCACGAGCAGCGAAGCGCAACTGCCGCCGCGACCGGTGGCCGCACCACCAACACCAACACCGACACCAGCTCCTGGTCCTGGTCCTGGTCCTGGTCCTGGTCAACAATCGGACTCCGACCCTGTGGCGGCTCCTCGACAGGAACCGTCAGTGCTGGATGACAAAGCCAAGCGCCTGGCCGATTTCTTCAACGGTCAGGTGCTGAATGTTGATCTGGACCCTTGAGCCAGCCAGACAGGGTCAGGCTTGAACCGCTTCCTCTTGGCCGCGATGGCTCGTCTTCGCCCACACCAGTCGTTTGGGGCGCAGCGCCATGCGCAGAGTCACCCAGGGAATCACCACAAACCAGTGGCTGAGGTAGGCGATACCAAACAGCAAATTGAGCAGATCCGGGTGGGGCAGATCAGGACCGTCGCTGGCCCGGCGGCAGCCTCGCCAGTAAGCCACCCCCGACACACTGAACGCCACGATCGAGAGAGGCCAGTACGCCGGTGTAGTGCGGCTCACCAGGCTGGTGAGCAGATCCGACCAGGACACCACCGGCAGGGCGTATTGGAGCAGGAAGAAGCTGGCGAGATCGCGGCGCTGGGCCAGGGTGAGCCGGGATGAGAGCAAACCCGGCCAGTAATCGAGAAAACGCTGCAAACCTCCCTCAGCCCAACGCTGACGCTGCTTCCAGAGGGCCTGCAAGGTTTCCACTGCCTCCTCTTGCACCGGTGGATTCCAGAGAATGCCGATGCGGGCCTCCTGCAACAGCAACCGGAAGCTCAGATCCAGATCATCGGTGACCGTTTCCTCGTTGAAACCGCCACAGGCCTCCAGCAGATCCCGGCGCAGCAGCTGGCCATTTCCGCGCAGTTCCGCCACCCCACCACCGGCCAGGCGTCCCTGCTGAATGTGGGCATCAAAGGCCATTTCCATGGCCTGCACCCGGGTCAGCCAATTGTCTTGCGCATTGGTGACGGCCTTGCGCATCTGCACGGCCGACCATTCACCGCCGCAGGCAAAAGGAATCAGCCGCTCGAGCTGATCTTCCGCAAGCTGAGCATCCGCATCAAGGATCAGCAACCACTCCCCCTCGGTCTGAGACAGGGCTGCATTGAGTGCACCGGATTTCCCTCCACCAGCGTTGCGTGGCCGGCGGATGACCCGCAGCGACGGAAAGCGATCCTGCAGCGCAGCCAATCGGTCGGGCGTGCGGTCTTCGCTGCCGTCATCCACCACACACAGGCTGAGGCGATCAGCGGGGTAGCGCAGCGCACTCAAACGCTCCACCAAGCGCGTGACGACGGCCTCCTCATCCCTGGCCGCCACCACCACATCCACCGTTGGCAGCGGCGTGTTGACCGCTTTCGCTGAGTCATCCGTTGCCAATCCGGGCTCAGAGCCATCGGCAGACGACTGCCGGCGGAGCACCGTGCGAAGGCTGTACCCCCCAAGGAGCACAGCGAGCGTGAGGGCAGGCAGGAGGCTTCGGCTCGGATCCAGCCAATGGGGCGCCGCTCCGGCCCAGCCGCAGGCCGCAAGAAAGAGAGCCGTCTTGCCGCGTCGGTGATCACCTGTGCCTGCGGCCACGCCCCTCCCCAACTGCGAATACCACGAACTTTAAGGGGCTTGAACAGGAGGAGTCGGTGGAGCCTGCCGAAGCGGCTCCAATCGGGTCCCGGGGTAGTAGTGCTGAAGGATGCGCTGCGCACTCCAGCCGCGACCGGCCAGATCAATGGCCCCGGCCTGCGACAGGCCCACGCCGTGACCGAATCCACCGCCCTGGAATTGCCAGGCACCAGCTCCCTCAGGCTCAAGCACAAACAGGGTGCTGGGGAGGCGGCGGAGGGTCCGGCGGATCGCATCAAGGCGCAGCACTACCGAGGGCGCACCCCCATCCCGCTCGATCGCCAGAGCCAGCACACGTCCGCTCGGCCCCCGGTCCTGCACGCTGACTTTGGTGGGAAGGGCATTGCCCTTGCCGGCTGCCGCCAACGCCTGGGCCAGTTGGCCAGCTGAATAGCTGAGTGTCCAGCGGAAGCGCGGATGACCGGCGCCATAAGCGCCATCCCGGCGCTGCAGGAGCGCTTTCACGCCCTCCGCCGACTGCAGGGGCAGCAGCGTGGACTCGCGCCAGGCCTGGGTTCCATCCGCCTGCACGCGCACATACGGCAATGGGTCCATCGCCCAGGCTTCCTCACCGCTGGCACTGATCCCGCCATTGGTGGCGTGGTACACCGCATGAATGGGTTCGCCCTCCCAGCGGAGCACCTCACCGGACGTCGCTCGGATGGCCGCACGCACGGAGGCTGAAGCCTGCCGCGGATCGCTGTACACCTGGCACTGGGTATCGCTGCAGAGGTGATACCCGTCAATCGCGAAACGATGGCTGTTGGCCAGGGCCCAGGTCCGGGCCAGAACCGCCTGAGCCTGCAAGGCTGCAGCGGGAGACCCTGCACCGATTTCATGGGGCACAACGCCCTCCAGGTATCGCTCCAGAGGCACCTGCTCCAGCAAGGTCCAGCTGCCGTAGGCATCGGCCTGCAGCCGGAAGGGGCCACGCATCACACCACCCTTCCAACGCAATCCATTCGGGGCTTGCACCTGCAGAGGTCCCTGAAGCGTGCGGCCACCCTCAGCTCCCTCCAGCACGGGTCGAACCACGGCCGCAATCGTGGTCGTGACATCACGCAAAGCCACACCGGAGAGATCCGGCGCATCGAGCGGTGCCCACACTTCCCACTCATCGGGGTGGGCGACCTTGGCCTCCACACCTTGATCCCGCCAACGATCCGCGAGCCGCTCGGCTGATTCGAAACTGGCCAGAGGCCCTGCCACCCGTCTGGCCACGGCAAGGGGAGTCTCTAAGGGCACCAATCGCCAGCTGAAGCGCAGGCTTGGGCCATCGGCCACAACCGTTCCGCTGGGATCGAGAAGCTGCAGCGGCGCTTGGCCGGCACTGGTGAGCGTGAGCAGAGACGCGGAATGCTGCGGAAGAGTGCCGCGGCCAAGGTGATCTGCCAGCGACACCCACAGAGTTGCCTGACCCGCAGCGGGCGGCGCCGGCACGGAGCGATGGGTGGGAAGTACCGGCGCCTGAAGGTCTGGCGGCATAGACCTGATGTCTTGAGCCCGGCAACCGACCGTCGCCACAACCGGCAGCACCAGCAGGTGGGCCAGAGATCGGACACCGAACATTTGGCTGTGGGGAGGGTGAGGTTCTATTGTCTTCGTTTGTGCCCCGTGCCGCCAGAGACATGCCCAAGCTCAAGACCCGCAAAGCAGCCGCCAAGCGGTTCAAGGCAACAGGCACTGGCAAGTTCCTGCGTCGGCGCGCCTTCCGCAATCACCTGCTGGATCACAAGAGCCCGAAACTGAAGCGCCACCTGGCCACCAAAGCTGTGGTGGACCGGACGGACGAAGAGCGGGTGGCCCTGATGATGCCCTACGCCTGATCAGCTTCAGCGCACGATCGTTTCTTAATTACCCACCGAATTCATGGCACGCGTCAAGAGAGGCAACGTCGCCCGTAAGCGCCGCAACAAGATCCTCCGCCTCGCTCGCGGTTTCCGCGGCAGCAATGGAACCCTGTTCCGCACCGCGAATCAGCGGGTGATGAAGGCCCTGTGCAATGCCTACCGCGACCGTCGCCGGCGCAAGCGCGATTTCCGCCGTCTGTGGATTGCACGCATCAATGCAGCAGCCCGTCTTAACGGTGTGAGCTACAGCCGTTTGATCGGTGGTTTGAAACAGGCCGATGTGCGCATCAATCGCAAGATGCTGGCTCAACTTGCCGTGGCTGATCCTTCCAGCTTCACAACTGTGGTGAATGCCACTCAGGGTTGAGTAGCGTCCCGCCTCGGGACCATCTCTTCCCCCCATGGAATCCCTTCTGCCGCAGACCTATCTGCTGGGCCTGACTGGCCTGCTGGCAATCGTTGCCGTTGTCGTTGGTCGCCAGCTTCTGCGCGTCCGCCGCGATGAACAGAACCTCATCCGTCTTGAGCAGGCGGATGCAGCTGGTTCTCGCGATGCCGGTGACCTCTACGAACTGGCCTCCGTTCAACTGCGCAAGCGCCTGTATCCCCAGGCCACAGCCACCCTGCGACAGGCTGTGAAACGGCTTGGAAACGAACCGCAGGAAGCGCGCGCACTGATCCAGAACGCTCTGGGCTTCTCTCTGGCCGCCCAGAAGGATTTTTCAACAGCGATCCGGCATTACAAATCAGCGCTGCAAGCCAAGGCGGATTATCCCGTGGCTCTCAACAATCTGGCCTTCGCAGAAGAACGCCTGCTCAACAGGGATGCGGCCTGTGAGCTGTATCAGAAGGTTCTCAAGCTCGAGCCCAACAATCAAACAGCGAAGAAGCGCCTCAATCGCTTGGAGCGCGCTGCTAAGCGCCAGGCCAGCAGCCGCTCCGAGACAACACCCACGAGTGATTCACCAGAGAGCCCGGATGGGAGGGGCTTCTGAACCGGAGCAGCTGGGAGCCAGGCTGAGACTGCCGCCCAGATTGGTCAGTCTTGGCGCTTGCCAACCGGACAGACTCATTCCCTGCAGTCCGAGAAAGTCACCACCGGCTTCAAGATCGTCAGCAAGCTCACCGGCCAAAGGGAGCAGATCAAGCTGGTCCGAGGTGGCATTGAGATTGCCCTGCACGGGCGTGCTGACGCCGGCGATCACCATGTCACCGCGCAGATCCACCATTTGGCCGATCGGTTGCACGCTCGCCAGCGTGAGCTTCACATCCACCGCGTTGCCGGACGTGAACGACTTGTAACTGCCGCACCATTGACGGGGCATGGTGGCAGCCAGATCAGCCGCACGCAGCACCGGATCAAATTGCTGAACCGTGCCATCCAGCACGAGGGGCTCGTCCAGAACGGAGCTATCCAGGGGCAGAGATGGTTCGAAGGTCGCCGGAATCTCAATCGGCGCGTTCATGTCCATGGTGACAGACGTGACGAGAACGGATGATGGGCGCACGGTAGTGCCCTTCAGTGGTGCTCGTCCGTTTTCCGATCCGGTTCCCTAACCAGTCCCTCCGTCCCTTTTCATGGATTCGACCCCGACCAGCACCGACACGCTTGTGATCGGTGGCCGCCAGTTCCGCAGCAGGCTGTTCACCGGCACGGGGAAATATCCGAGCCTTCCGTTAATGCAACAGAGCCTGGAGCGTTCTGACTGCGAGATGGTGACTGTGGCTGTTCGCAGGGTGCAAACGGTGGCGGCCGGACACGCCGGACTGATGGAAGCGATCGACTGGACACGGATCTGGATGCTTCCCAACACCGCTGGCTGCACCACGGCAGAGGAAGCCATCCGGGTGGCACGGCTGGGACGGGAACTGGCACGGCTCGCCGGCCAGGAGAACAACAACTTCGTGAAGCTGGAAGTGATTCCCGACAGCCGTCACCTGCTGCCGGACCCTTTCGGAACACTTGAGGCCGCTGAACAGCTGGTGAAAGAGGGCTTCACGGTGCTCCCTTACATCAATGCGGATCCATTGCTGGCCAAACGCCTGGAAGAGGTGGGTTGCGCCACGGTGATGCCCCTGGGTTCTCCGATCGGATCCGGTCAGGGGTTGCGCAACGCCTCCAACATCGCCCTGATCATTGAGAACGCCTCAGTTCCCGTGGTGGTGGATGCAGGCATTGGCGTACCCAGCGAGGCATCTGCTGCCTTGGAGATGGGAGCGGACGCCGTTCTGGTGAACAGTGCTATCGCGCTTGCTGGCAATCCGCCGCTGATGGCCGAAGCGATGGCTTCCGCCGTGCGGGCCGGGCGCCAGGCCTTCCAAGCGGGCCGCCTGCCAACCCGGGCCCAGGCCTCACCTAGCTCCCCCACCACCGGCAAGGTCAACGGCTGACGTGTCTGTAACGGCAGATCAAGGCCTATGAAGCTGCATTGAGGATCCAGGCCCCTGCACCATCAGCTCCATAAGGTCCGGATCAATTGATGAGGAACCCATGCAGGTCACCCAGGAGGACGGAGGCCGTTTGAACGCATTTGCGAACGAGCCACGCATGGAGGTGCTGAGCAAGGAAGCCAGCCACAGCAATGGCTCCCGACTGATCGTGGTGGGCGGCTCCCTGCTTGTGATCGCCCTGATGGCTTTCACTGTGGCGATCAGCTGAAAAGCCTGTAGTAGCTTGCCCCAGATTGGCGGCTTGCACGCTTCAGCAGGAGTTTGAGGTGAAAGTTCTCGTTCTCGGTGGTGACGGCTTCTGCGGCTGGCCCTGTGCCGTGAATCTCGCTGATCAGGGCCACGACGTGTTGATCGTGGACAACCTCAGCCGGCGCAAGATCGACATCGACCTCGAGGTGGAATCGCTCACACCGATCACCACCATCGGCGAGCGTCTCAAGGCCTGGGAGGAGATCGGCGGCAAGCCGATGCGCTTCGTGCACATGGACATCGCCCATGAGTACCAGCGACTGCTCGATCTGCTGATCGAGGAAAAGCCCGACTCGGTGGTGCACTTCGCCGAACAGCGCGCTGCTCCCTATTCGATGAAGAGCAGCGCCACCAAGCGCTACACCGTCGACAACAACGTCAACGGCACCCACAACCTGCTCGCCGCGATCGTGGAGAGCGGCCAGGACATCCATGTGGTGCACCTCGGCACCATGGGCGTGTACGGCTACGGCTCCCACCGCGGCGCCACGATTCCCGAGGGCTACCTCAAGGTGGAGGTCCCCCAGCCGGACGGCAGCCGCTTCGAGGAGGAGATTCTCCATCCCGCCAGCCCGGGCAGCGTCTATCACATGACCAAGACGCTCGATCAGCTGCTTTTCCTCTACTACAACAAGAACGACAAGGTCCGCATCACCGACCTGCACCAGGGGATCGTTTGGGGCACCAACACCGATGCCACCGACCGCGACCCGCGCCTCACCAATCGCTTTGATTACGACGGCGATTACGGCACAGTGCTCAACCGCTTCCTGATGCAAGCGGCGATCGGTTACCCCCTCACCGTGCACGGCACCGGCGGCCAGACCCGTGCCTTCATTCACATCCGCGATTCCGTGAAGTGTGTGCAGCTGGCCTTGGAGAATCCACCAACCCAGGGCGAGCGGGTGAAGATCTTCAACCAGATGACCGAAAGCCATCAGGTGGGTGAATTGGCCAAGAAAGTGGCCGCTCTCACCGGAGCTCAGGTGAACAATCTGCCCAACCCCCGTAATGAGGCCGTGGAGAACGACCTGATCGTGGACAACCGCTGCTTCATTGAGCTGGGACTCAATCCCACCACCCTCGATGACGGCCTGCTCAAGGAAGTGGTGGAGATCGCAACGCGCTATGCCGACCGCTGCGATCGCAACCGCATCCTCTGCACCTCCGCCTGGACCAAGACCCAGGCCCAGGCCATCGCTACCGCTTGATCAGGGCACTCCCTTGAAAATCGCCTTCTTCACCGAGACCTTCCTCCCCAAGGTCGATGGCATCGTCACCCGTCTCACCAAAACGGTGAAGCACCTCGTGGATGCCGGTGATGAAGTGACCGTGTTCTGCCCGGAGGGATGTCCTGAGGAGTACATGGGAGCGCGCCTGATCGGCGTTCCGGCCATGCCCCTGCCGCTATACCCCGAACTGAAGCTGGCACTGCCCCGACCCGCCGTCTCCGAGGCGATCGACAACTTCCAGCCTGACTTGATCCACGTGGTGAATCCGGCGGTGCTGGGCCTTGGAGGAATCTGGCTGGCCAAAGCCAAATCGGTTCCGCTGGTGGCGAGCTACCACACCCACCTGCCCAAATACCTCGAGCACTACGGCATGGGCATGCTCGAGCCCCTGCTCTGGGAACTGCTCAAGGCAGCCCACAACCAGGCACTGCTCAATCTCTGCACCTCCACCGCCATGGTGCAGGAACTGAGCGAGAAGGGGATTCAGCACACAGACCTCTGGCAGCGCGGTGTGGACACCGAGCTGTTCCGGCCCGAACTGCGCAGTGCGGAGCTCCGGCAGCGGCTGCTCGGCTGCCATGACGACCGCGGAGCCCTACTGCTCTACGTGGGCCGCCTCTCCGCTGAGAAACAGATCGAGCGCATCAAGCCTGTGCTCGAAGCCTTGCCCGACGCCCGCCTCGCCCTCGTGGGCGATGGGCCTCACCGTCAGCAGCTGGAAAAGCACTTCGAAGGCACCGCAACCACCTTCGTGGGCTACCTGGCGGGCGAGGAGCTCGCTGGTGCCTACGCCAGCGGTGACGCCTTCCTTTTCCCCTCCAGTACCGAAACCCTTGGCCTGGTGCTGCTGGAGGCCATGGCAGCGGGATGCCCCGTGGTGGGAGCCAACCGGGGGGGCATTCCCGACATCATCACCGACGGGGTGAACGGCTGCCTCTACGAACCCGACGGCGCCGATGGCGGTGCGGCCAGCCTGATCGAAGCCACCCAACGCCTGCTGGGCAACGACCTTGAACGCCAGGCCCTGCGCAATGCCGCCCGCTCGGAAGCCGAGCGCTGGGGATGGGCCGGCGCCACCGAGCAGCTGCGCGGGTATTACCGCCAGGTTCTGAAGCAGCCTCAGCTGAACGCAGCCGCCTGAATTAGGCGCTAGGAAGCCGATGGGATCGGTTGGGCACGGTTGCGGTTCCACACCTCCATCACCTTCTTGGCCATCGGCAGAGCATGCACGGACCCTCCCCCGGGGGTGTTCTGAGCAAAGGCCACGATCACAATCTCTCCTTCCGGATAAGGGGCATAGGTAGCGAACCAGGCATGGTCCGGACCGCCAGTGCTGTCCTCTGCGGTCCCCGTCTTACCGCCTGCTGGAGGAATGCCCGGCCCGTTCAGAGCAAAACCAGTGCCATCAGACACCACCTTGCGCAGACCTTCACGGATTTTGGCCAAGGTTGAAGGCTTCATCTCCACCTTGGTGCGACGGGACGCATCGGTCCAATCCAGACCCTGATCCGCCAGGTGGGGTGTGACCAGCCAGCCACCGTTGGCAAACACCGAATACGCCCGAGCCAACTGCAACGGCGTGATCTGCACCACCGACTGACCGATGGACGCACTGGCCATATCCTCCGGAATCCATGGGGTCGTCCCCGGTTCCGCCCAGCCACGACCCGCCGCGGCCCAGTCTTCATCACCCACCAGACCGACACTTTCCTCCCAGCCGATCTCAATGCCTGATTTCTGCCCAAAACCGAGGGCCGTCGCTGCCTTTTGCAGGGCGCGCGAACCAGCTCCCACCCCCACCTGATAGAAGAACGTATTGCTGGAGAAGCGCAACGCGTCGGCGTAACCGATGGTGCCGAAACCAGCGCCGTTGTGGTCGGGGAAGCAATGACCGCCGTAGGTGATGCAAGCCATCGTGGGCAACTTGGTGTCCGGCGGGAATTTGCCTGACTCCATAGCAGCCATCGCTGTCACCGCCTTCCAAGTGCTGCCGGGGTCGTAAGGATTCATCGCCCGGGAGAGCAAGGGCTTCTTCGGGTTGGAGAACAGCGCGTCGTACTCCTTCTGCGTGGTGACGAGCTTGGAAAAGAAGTTGGGGTCGAAGGTGGGTTTGCTGGCCAACGCCAGGATGGCGCCCGTCCTTGGATCCATGGCCACGATGGCGCCCCCGGGCTTGTCCGCCAGGGCCTGCTCAGCCACCTTCTGCAAATCCAGATCCAGGGTAAGGGTGAGATCCTTGCCCGCCACCGATGGGCGGTCACCGAGGTGGCGCTGCACCTCGCCCATGGCATTCACCTCGAGCATCTGGCCGCCCCAGGCGCCGCGCAGGTGAGATTCGTAGGCCGCTTCCACACCGATCCGGCCGATCCGATCACGAATCTTGTAACCCTTCTTGGCCAGCGATTTGTATTCGTCTTCCGTAATCGGCTGGGTGTAACCGAGGGCATGGGCGGCCAGGGTTCCATGGGGATAGGCCCGAAGGATGTCCACATCCACCTGCGCCCCCTTGAGCCCAAGTGCCTGCTCCCGGAAACGCAGCACCTGTTCCGGCTTCAGATCGGTGGCCAAATTGATGCGGTAGCCATCCCTGGCCAGGCCACCACCCCGACGCTGCTCCAGCACATCCGCATCAAGATTCAGGAGGCGGGCTAGCCGATCGCGCAAATCCGGCCAGGCCGCATCATCCACAAGACGCGGTTCCACATACAACGAGTAGGTGAGCTTGCTGGAGGCCAGCACCCGGCCCTTGCGGTCGAGCAGCCGACCGCGGGTGGGCGACCGCGGAACCAAACGAATTCGGTTTTCATCAGCAAGTTGGCGATAGCGCGGCGCTTCCAGCACCTGAAGCCACACCAAACGAGACACCATGGCGGTGCTCACCAACAGCACCAGACCCAGTAACACCAGGGGCTGCTGGCGCAAACCGGCATGCCGCTGCCCGTCCCCCTGCGCGAAACCCGCCACGGTGTTAATCCCCTGGCGTGATCAAGGCATCGAGCCGCTGCAGGCGCTTCTCGATGCGAACCAACACCTCCTGCAGCTCCTGGGGATCATCCGAAAGCGAAGGCGATTCCTGCGCCTCAGCGGGCTCATCCACCTGCACCTGCACCGGCATCACAGGGTTACCAAGGCCCGGGCTGATCTGATCCAATCGCTCCCGCAACACCCGCGCGGCAGGCTCCCCTTCCTTGCGCAGGTCGGCCAACGGATCACCGCCCTGGGACAACGACTCCACAACCCGAGCCGGTCCTTCGCTGCGCACCCGGTCCACGAAGGCCAGTCCCATGGGCAGCACGTCCTGCATCAAAGCCAGACGAAGCTCATCCAGCGGTTGGCCTTCAGCCATGGATCCGGAACGCCTTACTCAACGAACTCCAGTCTGCTCCGGCGGAAGCACAAGTGTCGGACAACTGGATCGTGACGACCCCAGGGACCAGCCCGCAACAGCGGAGAGCACCAGCAAGGCCACCACCGGCACCAGAGCTTGATGGGTGGTGTCCAGAGCGATCCATTCTCCCCATCCCCGCAAGAAACGGTTGCGGGCAAAACGCCGCTTTTCCCTGGACTCCTCCCGGGTTCTGCGGCGATAGGACTTCTCAACCCAGCGCTCGAAGGAGCGTTTCTTGGTGATGGCCATCTTGCGTTCCACCTCCAGAAGCTGCCCGGAGGTGAGCTCGGGATGAAACGTGCTGATCAGCTCCAGGCTCTTGAGAAACATCTCAACGGCGCCATCCTTGATCTCCTGATCACGTTCATCGAGGAGCGCCCACTCGAGCTCCGGATAGAAGCGAATTCGATTCTGCTGAATTTGCTCTTCGCTGAGCTGGCCAGGTTCCCTCAACCAGCGATCCGTGTTGCTGTCAAACCGTCTCCAGTACAGGAACGGATTGATGTAAATGGTCTTGCCTGCGAGCTGGATGCTGTCCTGCTGCAGACGACGCTGAAGTTGCAGGTCCTGCTGTTGGGCAGCGGTCACAGACTTGAGGCCGGGGGCTCAGGGTATCGGCACTGAGCGTGGCCCACCAGCCCCTACGCCCCTTATTCCCACTCAATCGTCCCCGGTGGCTTGCTGGTGATGTCGAGAACCACCCGATTCACGCCCTTCACCTCATTGACGATGCGGTTGGAGATGGTCTCCATCAGGTCGTAAGGCAACCGCGACCAGTCCGCTGTCATGCCGTCCTCGCTGGACACGCAACGGAGAACGATTGGCCAGGCATAGGTGCGTTTGTCACCCATCACACCCACGGAGCGCACGGGCAGAAGCACGGCGAACGCCTGCCAGATCTCGTGATAGAGCCCCGCCTCTTTCACCTCTTCGCGGACGATCAGATCCGCGTCGCGCAGGCAATCGAGTTTCTCGGCCGTCACTTCGCCGAGGATGCGGATGGCCAGCCCAGGCCCTGGGAAGGGATGACGCCGGACGATCTCCTCCGGCAAGCCGAGCGAACGACCCACCTTGCGCACTTCGTCTTTGAACAACTTGCGCAAGGGCTCCACCAGCTTGAACTGGAGATCCTTCGGCAAACCACCCACGTTGTGGTGGCTCTTGATCTTCACCGCCACCCGCTCACCGGTTTTGGGATCCACGTCGGTGCCGGCGCTCTCGATCACATCGGGATAAAGGGTGCCCTGGGCCAGGTAATCGAAGGGGCCCAGGCGACGACTCTCCTCTTCAAACACGCGGATGAACTCCGTTCCGATGATTTTGCGCTTCTGCTCCGGATCGGTGATGTCTTTGAGTTTGTCGAGAAAACGCCGGCGGGCATTGATGTATTCAACGTGAATGTTGAACTTGCGATCAAAGAAATCCATGAGGAATTCCGGCTCCCCCTTTCGCATGAATCCCTGGTCGATGAACATGCAGGTGAGCTGATCACCGATGGCCTTCTTCAGCAAAAAGGCCAGAGTGGAAGAATCGACACCCCCGGACAGGGCCAGCAGCACCCGCTTGTCACCAACCTGAGACCGCACCTGCTTCACGGCTTCCTCGATGAATGCCGCCGTGGTCCAATCCGGCTCGCAGCCGCAGATGTGATAAACGAAATTGCGGATCATCGCCATCCCGCAGGTGGAATGCACCACCTCGGGATGGAACTGCACGCCGTAAAGCCTGCGCTGGTGATTGGCCACAGCCGCCTCGGGCGTGTTGGCGGTATGAGCCAATCGCACGAACCCTTCCGGCAGGGCCTCTACCGAGTCCCCATGGCTCATCCACATCGTGGATCCGTTGGCCACATTCGTGAGCAAGTCGGTGGGGTCATCCACCTCGAGCGGTGCCTTGCCGTATTCGGCTTTGCCGGTGGCCGCCACCACACGACCGCCCAGCTGCTGCACCATCAGCTGCATGCCGTAGCAAACCCCGAGAACGGGAATACCCAAGTTCCAGATCTCTGGGTCACACAGGGGTGCGTGCTCTGCGTAGACGGAGCTGGGTCCACCGCTGAGGATGATTCCCTTCGGAGCCATCCGGCGCAGTTCCTCCGCCGAGGTGCTGTAACCGAGCACCACGGAGAACACCTCGGTCTCTCGGACCCGCCTGGCGATCAGTTCCGAGTACTGAGAGCCGAAATCAAGAATGACAATGGCCGGCTGACGCTGACCTTCATTCGGAGCCTGTGACATCTCGCCCGTGAGCCGTGGAACGGGTGACCGCGCAATCGGCGGCCGATCCATCAGCGTAGAGAAGGACCTCACAGCGCTTGAGCATCTCCTGCCCGCTAGGTCCTGCCCAGCGCAACTGGCGTTGACGATCGAACAAAGCGGCACCCACGCGCATGCCGCTGCAGCCATAGCGCGCGAGGTAGGCCAAGCTTCGCTCTTCCACGGCTGCGGCCACGGCCTGCCACAACGCCGCAGCCTGATCACGATCCTGATCCGCAAGCCAGCGGAAAGCCTCCTCCAAAGACGCAGCAGCCATTAATCCGCGCAGGCGATCACCAGGCAGGCCCTGCTTCACCCCTTGCGCCACCAGCACCTCTAGGCGCCCATCAGCCAGATGGTGATGGGTGTGGAAGATGCCGCCAGCCAGCTTCACCAGTTTCCCGTGATATCCGAAGAGCAGAAGCTCCTCCACACCCGCTTCAGCGGCCGCCACCAACAGCGGGCCCACCCAGTTGCCGGACTTCAGCTGAGGCTGATGGGACGAGAGGCCCAGAGATCGGGCCAGATCAAGACCGTTCTCGCCGATCACCAACGTCAGCCGCCCCTGAAAACCAGGAGTCCCCGTCAAAGTCTGAAGACGCACCAGCGCGGCTTGGAGCTGATCTGGAGAAGCGCTGGCCTGCACCTCCGCTTGCGTGCCGATGAGCGCCAGACCTTCCACTACCCCGAAGGCAACGTTGCTCGTGCGTTGCGCCAACTCTCGCCCCCTGGGTAGCACCACCTCAAGCTCCAAACACTGGCCACTGGGCACGAGATTCTGGAGATTGCACTCCAGCAGATCCTTGGCGAAACCTGAAATGCACAGGGAGCCATTGCGCTCAAGCCGGCCAACCCCCGCCCCAGCCTTCAGCGTCAGCCAGTGTTGATCAGCAGGACCCCAGCAGGCGTGCACCCAAATTTCAAGACCACGGGTGAGATCGAGGCCAGGACCGGGGTCACACACGCTGATGGCCAGAGCCTGGGCACCATCGCGAACACAACACGCGGTCTGGACCGGCACACTGCGGGGCTCGGACTCCCCAGGTATCTGCAAGCTGACGCGATCAGGAGCTGAATCGCCGAGCAACACCTGGGTGGCAGCGCAAGCTGCCGCTGCCACCCACACCGGCAGGGTGAGCCCGGATCCGGAATCAAGAACAGGGGCAGCGATAACGGGGAAGGGCAGCGGATCGTTTTTTAGGATGGAGGATTGGCACTCCAGAGGCCGTGCAGGACAAGCTGACCCTGATGATTCCCGGGCCTACCCCGGTGCCCGAAACGGTGCTCAAGGCCATGGGACGACACCCGATCGGTCACCGCAGCGGGGAATTCCAGGCCGTGGTGGAGCGCACCAATGCCCAGTTGCGCTGGCTGCATCAGACCAGCAGCGACGTGCTGGTGATCACCGGAAGCGGAACGGCAGCCATGGAAGCCGGCATCATCAACACCCTGAGTCGCGGCGATCGTGTGCTCTGCGGAGACAACGGCAAGTTCGGTGAACGCTGGGTGAAGGTGGCGCGGGCCTACGGACTCGAAGTGGACGTGATCAAGGCCGAGTGGGGGCAGCCTCTCGACCCCGACGCATTCCGCAAAGCGCTCAAGGCCGATACCGACAAGGCCATCAAGGCGGTGATCCTCACGCACTCCGAAACGTCCACCGGAGTGATCAACGACCTGCAGACGATCAGCAGCCACGTGAAGGCCCATGGTGAGGCGCTCACCATCGCCGACTGCGTCACGAGCCTTGGCGCCACCAACGTTCCCATGGATGCCTGGGGCTTGGACGTGGTGGCCTCAGGCTCCCAAAAGGGCTACATGATGCCCCCGGGCCTGAGCTTCGTGGCCATGAGCGATCGGGCCTGGGCCGCTTACGAGCGCTCGGACCTCCCCAAGTTTTATCTGGATCTCGGGCCTTATCGCAAAACGGCAGCCAAGAACAGCAACCCATTCACGCCAGCGGTGAATCTCTATTTCGCCCTGGATGCGGCGCTGGAGATGATGCAAGCGGAGGGACTGGAAGCGATCTTTGCCCGGCACGCTCGCCATCGGGCTGCGGCGACTGCAGCGATGAAAGCCATCGGCCTGCCGCTCTTCGCGGCTGAAGGCTATGGGAGCCCTGCAATCACAGCTGTGGCACCGGATGGGATTGATGCTGAGCAACTTCGCAAAGCTGTCAAAGAACGATTCGACATCTTGCTGGCTGGCGGTCAGGACCATCTCAAGGGTCAGGTGTTCCGCATCGGCCATCTTGGGTTTGTCTGTGATCGCGATGTGCTCACAGCTGTAGCCGCAATCGAATCGGTTCTGCAGTCTCTGAGTCTGCACAAAGGCACGATGGGGGCAGGCCTCAGTGCAGCCTCTTCAGAACTGAATCGCTGAAACAATCACGATTGAGCCGATCTTTGATTGAGGGCATGAGATACCATCATGCCCATAGCGCGGGTGTAATTCAGTGGTAGAATGTCAGCTTCCCAAGCTGAACGTCGCCGGTTCGAGTCCGGTCACCCGCTTGCCTTAAAGATTCCAACCACACTCAACTGCGGTTGCCCCACGATGCACGTGGTTTGATTAATTGCATAACCTGTGGACCCACGCTTCCTGCACGCCGTTCCTGATCAAGAGCCTTGAGAATCATCTGAGCGGATTCAGCAATCTGACCTGCCTCTGCATTGGAACGCGCTTCTAAATAATGCTGTTCAGCAAGCTTCAAGCAATGATCGCGTGAAGGACCAGAATTCTTACCTAGGCTTGAAGGCTTCAATAGCGTGGCAACCACGTCTTTACTTTTTCTACTTGCACAAAGTATATCAACAAAAGATCACAAAGAAAAGCCCACATCAAAGATTCTTCGAGCGCTAAGACAACGCACTCATTCAATGATGAGTTTCAGACCAAAGCTTCAGGTTCCTGGTTCTTCAACGTTGCCACCCAGCTCGGCAATCTGAGCCCGAAGAAGTTCTGATCGGTTCTCGTCGCCGCGGGTGATCGCAACAGCGAGGGCGAACTCCAGCTTTTCAAGCTGATGACCACCTTCGAAGAAGCTGCGACGATGTCCTGGCATTGACAGACCGGAGGAGGAACAGCCTGGTCGCGGAACGTTTCCGGAACCGCGAGTACCAGATGTGGAAAGGGTTGTGAGTGCCATGGTTGGCTTTCTTTTTATTTTGCCACCCCTGGCCAGCCTTATGCGGCCAGATCCACCTCCGGTTCATCGAGCTGGTGTTCTGAACGACCAAGCAGCTCTTGACATTCCAGTAGCAACTGATCGACACCATCCAGGCGATGCAGCTCTTCGGCAGGCATCGTCTGCGCTTCGCTGCGTTGCTGCTTCATCTGCAGTTCAACACTCTCCAGCCGTTGCTCCAACCTGATCAGGCGTTGGGACAAGGCGTTGAGCGTCTGAGCGACATCCTCTGCCGTTCGGGTGATACGGAAAGACACGGACTGGGTCATCCGGGAAAAGAACAGTGATGGGCAGATCACAACACATGCAAGACAGACCCTCAAGTCGGACCCGCGAGTCAGAACCGCATGTCGTGCGTCCGATGATGCCACTGTGGACAGAGACTGAACCACCACCCGCTGGGAGTTTGATGTGCTGGCTTCTCCGTTAACCCTGCTGGCGTACGTCCTGGCAGGCACCATTTTTGGATTGCTGGCACTCAAAACAGGGCTTCCTGCGGCGCCGCTCGCCGGAGCTCTGATCGGAGCTGCCGTGGTGAGCATGAGTGGGCGCGTGGAGGTGGCGGAGTGGCCGAGCGGCACGCGAACGGCGCTGCAGATCGGCATCGGCACCGTGATCGGCACTGGTCTGACGCGGGCCTCCTTCGATCAATTGCAAAATCTTTGGAGACCTGCGGTGCTAATCACGGTGACGCTGGTGCTCACCGGAATTGTGATCGGTCTTTGGACCAGCAGGCTCCTGGGGGTAGACCCCCTGATCACCTTGCTGGGTGCCGCGCCAGGAGGCATTAGCGGCATGAGTCTGGTGGGCGCTGATTACGGGGTTGGAGCTGCCGTGGCAGCACTGCATGCCGTCCGTTTGGTCACGGTGCTTCTGGTGCTGCCCCTGGTGGTGAAATTGCTAGCGCCGCTGGGCCTTGGCAATTCCTGATCCACCTCTGGACAGCGATTCAAGAATCGATACGTTGGCGCAGATCGCCTTAACTGTCTACCAATGGCCAGCCTTCCCATGCGCCTTGCCCTGTTGCTGCCGATGGCGGGCATGCTGTGGTCTGCGGCCCCAGCTCAGGCCGCAGCCAACGGTCCCGCCGGTAAGGGAGCGCAGGTTTACTGCTACATGCGCAGCAATGGCAACAATCACAACGTGAGTTGGGAAGCCTCCTACGCGCTGATCAAGCGGCAGGGGAGCGGCCTGTTCAAAACCTCTCCCGAACACGCAGCCGTAATGATCACCGAAGCAGTGGTTGAAGATCCCGGCAGCTATCCAGACTGCGGCAAATACCTCGGCGATCTGTTCGGTGGATCAGGCCGTGCGTCTGCATCCTCCATCGCCCCAAGCAGCTCCAGCGGCAACGAAGAGATCCCCAACTGGGATGCTGACGATCGTTACAGCTACTGATGCGGCTCGTTTCCAGCCTTGTCCTCGGCGGGTTGCTGATCAGCAGCATGGGCTGCGGGAAGCAATCCAATCAAGCCGCTCCAACTGAAGCCGCTGAAGTGGCGGCTTCCGAGTGTCTGGAAAATCTGAACCTCAAACGCTTGGATGCCGCCTTGGATCGCTGCAATGCGGTGGTTCGCGCCCACCGCCGCAATCCAGCCCCCCTGGTGGATCGATCGTTGATTTTCAACCTGATGAAGAGGCCTGAGGAGGCCTGCAACGACGTAGCCAAGGCCGCACGCTTACTCAAGAAGAGCCAACAAAAAGCCGACCCGATGCTGCTGCATGAACTCAGCGTGCGTCAGCAGTCCTGCAAACTGCGGGCCACCATCGCCGGCAACGACTGACGTTCAACGCTCACCCGTCGCGCACCCATCATCAGCTCGATGCGACTGGCTTTGCTGGCCACCAGCCCGTCCACGAGTTGGTCCGCTGGACCGAGCTGAAGCCAATGGCTCACAAGCTCCCCATCCATTCCCAGCCGATGGCAGCGATCCTCGGCCTGATCAACATCGCCAGGAGTCCAGGGGCGCTCCAACAACACCACCTGACGGGCCCTATGGAGCGTGAATCCCAGGCCACCGGCTCCGTAGGTCGCCAGCAGCAGATCAGTCGACCCGTTCTGAAAACGATCCACAGCCATCTGACGCTCTTCTGGTTTCTGCCGACCGGTGAGCAGTGCTCCGCCCAAACGTTGCTGCAACAACACAAGGGGCGACACAAACGAACTGAACAGCACAACGGATTCACCCTGAGCCCGCAGCTGCTGCACGAGCCGTTCAGCTGCCGGCAGCTTGAATTCCGCGGCAATCAAACGCAATGACGTCAACACCGCCAGTGATTCGGCATCGGAACGCACATCTCCGGCCCTGACCCGACGGCGATAGTCCTCGACCACCAAGGCAAGCCGATGGTCCATTCCACGGGCCTGAGTGGGCTCCAGTGCCACAGGCTGAAAAGACCGACGCTTCGGAGGCAGGCCCAGCACCTGCTGCTTGCGGCGATGGAGAACCAGTGGCCTGGTCAGACGTCGCAGCTCCTCGAGACGGCTGGCTCCATCCACGCGCCAACGTCGCTGTCCTCCACGTTCGCTCCAGTGGCCCTGACAAAACATCTCCTCAAAAGAACGCTGATCACGCGCGAGAGGATGGTCGATCGCAGCGAGCAGGGGATAAAGCTGAATCGGTCTGCCGTTGCGAACTGGAGTTCCCGTCAGCATCCAAATCGCACGCAAGCGTGGATGGCGGGCTAAACGCAACAGAGCCTGGGTGCGCTGCGCCTGCATCGTCTGGGCGTAGTGCGCTTCATCCACCACCATGACGGTGCCTGCTTCGGGAAGGTCGCTCGGCAGGCGTGCCCAGCTGTGCAGACAAACCTCAAGATCCACGGCCGACGCTTCCCTTTGCCAGTGGGGATGCAGCCCTACTGGAGCGACGACCAGCAGGCGCAGAGGGACCACACGCACAAGAGCTCGCGCTGCCAACAGGGCCGTGAGGGTTTTACCCAGCCCCATCTCGTCGGTCAAAAGCGCCCCCCGACGGGCGAGGAGCCAACGGGCACCGGATCGTTGATGGGGAAGAGGCCGGCGGCCATCAGCCAACGGTTGGTTCAGATCAGCATGCGCGATCAATTCGCGGTGGTGAGGCAAAGGCGGTAAGGGATGCCTATGCCAATGCAGCCAGCGCAGGAGCTCCTCATCCACGCGAAAGCGGTGACCAAAACGTTCGAGCAAGGTCTCTGCAGCCGCAAGCGGAAATTCCCAACCCAGGGATGAACCTCGCCACAGCCCACGAGGACGAATGCGACCCATTTGCGCATGCGTCACTGCGTCAAAGGGATACGTTGCGCGCACAAGGCCCGATGGGGTCAACCCAAGACTGCAGCTAGGAGGAGATCCCGCCGTGGACCCAAATCAGCAATCACTATCTTATGCCTTCCAGCGAGAGAAACAAGGGGTCAGACACCACCAGCAAGACCTCACAACGAAATCGCGAAAATGCAGTCTTCAACACATTGACGATGGTGCCGGTCGCGGCAAACTTCAGGCAACCGAATGATTCGGATGCACAACAGAGATGCAGTCTTTCTCGAAGATCTCTGTCCTAAATTACGTGTCCGAAGATGGCGTCAATCACTCCATACTTACACTGGTAAAAGCTGTATTTATTGCGGCAAACCTTCTGAATCAATCGATCATGTATTGCCGAGAAGTCGCGGCGGGCTAAGCATCACTGAAAATTGCGTACCCGCTTGTTTGTCTTGCAACGGCCACAAGTCGGATGCTGATGCATTCGATTGGTATCGGCGTCAGCGTTTCTATGATCCGCGCCGTGCCATGGCGATCCGAGCCTGGATGGATGGCGACCTGCGCCTGGCACTGCGCTTGCTGCAATGGGCCCAACCAGATCTTCAACAAACAACAGCTGACTCCACAAATGCTGACTCGCTCCTAACCAATCAACAAGACGACAGCGACTGGGCCTTCCAGGTGGCCTGATCACCAAACCCGGCAGGCATCCACTGAGTGATGCTGTTGGCAGATTGAAGCCTGCTGCTCCGGCTGCTCTGGAGCCAGCAGAAATGCTCCGCTGACCAGTGCAGCCGCTGCGGCGGCCATCACAGCACGCAGCAGGCCTTTGTCCTGACGACCTACGGCACGAGCCCTGCGGATCGGCTCACGACGCGGCAGCATGGAGTTCTGGGATGACACCAGAGAAAGACAAGATCCGGTCACGACTGAATGGCGAATAATACGTTTGTACTCATGCCTGAATCACTTGTCAACCGCTGTCAGCCCCTGCCTGCCGGATCCAAGCTCTGCATCCTTGGCGCCGGGTTCAGTGGCAACCGCCTGGCTTCACTCGCTGCTGCCCTAAAGATCCCTGTCATCAGCACCCGTCGTGATCCCGCGCCGGACAGCAGACACCTCGCCTTCGACTCGGCAACTGGAAGGAGTCCTGATCCTCACCTGCTCGAGGGCGTCACCCATCTGCTCAGCACCATCCCACCCGATCGCGATGGCAACGATCCGGTCCTGAAAACGCTCGGCGATCAGATCAAGCAGTGGCCGCTGCGCTGGGTCGGCTATCTCTCGACCACAGGGGTGTACGGCAACACCGATGGCGCCTGGGTCTGTGAGGACGACCCCCCAGAACCCACCCAAGATCGAAGCCGGCGTCGGCTGGCGTGCGAGCAGGAGTGGCAGGCCAGCGGACTTCCCCTACAGATCCTGCGCTTACCAGGAATCTATGGACCGGGCCGCTCCGCTCTCGCTGCGGTGAAAGCAGGAACGTTGCAGCCGGTGGACAAGCCTGGGCAGATGTTCTGTCGCATTCATGTGGATGACGTAGCCGCGGCCTGCCTCCATCTCATGCACCGATCCGCTCAGGGTCAGCACCCAGAGATCGTGAACGTCTGCGATGACGAACCAGCCGCGAGTGTTTCAGTGCACCGCTATGCCGCATCCCTCCTGAACTGCGAGCTTCCCCAACCCAAACCGTTCTGCGAAGCGGAGGCCAGCATGAGCGCCATGGCCAGGTCGTTCTGGGCGGACAACCGACGGGTCAGCAACCAGCGCCTCCGCCAGGATCTCGGTTATGAGCTGGTGTATCCGACCTACCGCAGCGGACTAGCGCAATGCCTCGCGATCGAAACCCTCAGGGAGTCGGAGACTCCCTCGTCTCCGGCTTGAACATGGGCAGTTCATGCAGTTCAAGGGGCTGGTCAGGATCGATGAATGTCAGCCCGGCGTCATGGAGAAATTGACTCCACTGAACCTCCAACCACCCTTGCCGCAGAGCAGTTCCCAGGCCGTAGAGCAGCAACCCGATCAACAGCCAGCGCAGCATGATCCCGCTCCATCAATCCACAGACGCTAATCAGCATCTCGTGATCGCTCTAGGGGATCCCGCTGGGATCGGCATGGAAGTCACCCTCAAAGCCCTCGCAGATCCCCGCTGTCCGCAGGGCATGAAACCGTTGCTGGTGGGCTGCAGAGCCAGCCTCAAACGCACCCATCAGCTCTTGCACAACCTGAAGGGCGTTCCCCTGGCGAATCCTGATGACCTTGAGGTTGAAGACCTTCCGATCCCCAACGGCCCAGTGGATCCAGGCAATGCGGGGGCCTGTAGCGGGGAGGCTGGTTTCCGCTGGCTCAGTCGCGCTGTGGAACTGATCCAGGGAGGTCGCGGTCGAGCCCTGGTCACGGCGCCGATCGCAAAGCACACCTGGCATGCAGCAGGCCATCCCTATCCCGGGCAGACCGAGCGATTGGCCGAACTCGACGGAGCGGCGTCCGCATCCATGCTGTTCACTGCCGTTTCACCCAGCACCGGCTGGCGACTGAACACCCTTCTGGCCACCACCCACATCCCTCTGCAACAGGTGTCTCAGGCCCTCACCCCGGCTTTGGTGAGCTCCAAGCTGGAGACCCTGGCCCGGTTCTGCCAACGCTTCAATCCCTCACCGCAACTTTTGGTGGCCGGTCTCAATCCCCACGCCGGCGAGAAAGGGCAGCTCGGCAGCGAGGAAGAGCAATGGCTCACACCTTTGCTGCATCAATGGGTGGAGGCAAACCCCACGATCCGGCTCAAGGGACCCCTACCGCCCGATACGTGCTGGCTCAGCGCAGCCCAGGCATGGAGCAGCACAAACACACCCGGCCCTGACGGGATTCTGGCCCTGTATCACGATCAAGGGCTGATCCCCGTGAAACTGCTCGCCTTTGACCAGGCGGTCAACACCACCCTTGGCCTCTCGTTTCTGCGCACATCACCCGATCATGGAACCGGATTCGACATCGCTGGCCAGGGCATCGCACGCTGCGACAGCATGCTGGCCGCCATCGACGCAGCCTGGACGCTTAGCCAGGCTTGACGCGCATCAACACCTGACCGAATTCCACGGGCGTGCCGTTGTCCACCAGAATTTCCACCACTTCGCCGCTTAACTCGGCCTCCAGCTCGTTCATCAGCTTCATCGCCTCGAGGATGCAGATCGTCTGACCAGCAGAGATGCGGTTGCCGATCTCCACGAAGGAAGCTTCACCGGGTGCAGGAGCCCTGTAAAAGGTACCCACCATTGGAGCCGTGACATCCACCAGATCCGAGCGGGTTCCTGCAGCTGCAGGAGGAGCAGCGGACGATGACTCGCTCTGAGTCTTGATCTCCAGCGCTGGTACTGGAGCAGCTGCAACAGGAACCATCTGGGTGGCCGCAGCCGACACAGGAAGATTCCTGCGAACCTCCAGGCGGAAGTCATCGCCCTCGAGACGAAATTCCTGAATGTCGCTCTCCGCCAGCTTGTCGAGAAGCTGATTCAGCTGATCGTGGTCGAGGTGCATGATCAGCTGTTCTCCCGACCCAGGTAGGTGTCGTTGCGGGTGTCGACCTTGATCTTCTCACCAATGGAAAGAAAGAGAGGCACCATCACCTGGGCACCGGTCTCGAGAATGGCTGGCTTGGTGCCACCGGTCGCGGTGTCGCCTTTCACGCCCGGATCCGTCTCCTTGATCTCGAGCACCACCGAATTGGGCAGTTCAACCTCAAGGGGCTTGTCATTCCAGGAGACAACATTCACCTCCATCCCTTCTTTGAGGTATTTGCGGCTCTCGCCGATCTGCTTCGCAGACAGGCGGGTTTCTTCATAAGTGCCCATGTCCATGAAGACATAGTCCTCACCTTCCATGTAGGTGTGCTGAAGGGTGGCCTTCTCAAGAATGGCCTGGGGCAGCATCTCGCCAGCGCGGAAGGTTTTCTCCACCACGTTGCCGCTTTGCACCGCCTTGAGCTTGGTGCGCACAAAGGCGGAACCCTTACCGGGCTTGACGTGCAGGAACTCGACCACACGCCAGACGGCACCGTCCAGCTCAATGGTGGTGCCAGTGCGAAAGTCGTTGCTGGAAATCATTCCCGCTAAACGGTTCAGGGGATCATACGGCTGTGCCAAAGTCCTTTCAGCACCTGGGGTTCTCCTTGGCGATTCGGTTGGCTATTCAGCGTTTGAGCACTGGCTTGCTCAGCCTTCTGATGATGGTCGGCTTGGTCTGGGCCGAACCAGTCTGGGCCGGACTGCCCCAGGGAAATGCCGTGAAGGATCCCGCCGCGATCCTGCGAGATTCCCTGCCGATGGACCAGGACGATCTGCGTGAACTGCAGCACCGACTGGAAGGCACGAGCGACGATTTGCGGGCCAAGCGCTGGAGTGCACTCGGACGCAGCATCAGCCGCTGCGAAGCGCTGCTGAACACGCGACGCAACAACATTCTCAACGCCGTGCCCAACGCCGAGCGTCAGCAGGCCGAACAGCTGCTCGACACGGTCAAAGACGACTTGGTGCTACTGCAGGAACGGGTGGATGCCGCTGATAAATCAGGATTCATCCAGACCCGCCGGCAGACGCTGACCACGATCGGCGATCTCGAGTACCTGTTAATTGATGACCGGATTCCTCCCATTCCGGCGGAGTTCGATGACCTGCCCCGCCTCAATGGACGGGCCACCGTGGTGATCAGCACCACCCAGGGCGATCTCACTGCCGTGGTGGATGGATACAACGCACCCCTGACGGCCGGCGCCTTTATCGATCTCAGCCTCAAGGGCTTTTACGACGGCCTTCCCTTCAGCAGAGCCGAGGATTTCTACATCCTGCAAAGCGGCGATCCTGAGGGTCCTGCTATCGGATATGTGGATCCAACCAGCAAGCAGGAACGGCATGTGCCGCTGGAAATTCGTGTTCCAGGCGAGCCGGACACCTTTTACAACGAAACCTTTGAGGATGTGGGTTTGTACAAGGCCACCCCCGTTCTTCCCTTCGCCACCCTCGGCACCCTTGGCTGGGCCCATTCCGATCAAGCCCTCGACGATGGCTCCTCCCAGTTCTTCCTGTTTCTTTACGAAGCGGAGCTCACCCCTGCCGGTCTGAATCTGGTGGATGGACGCAATGCCGCCTTCGGCTATGTGGTGAATGGCTTCGATGTTCTCGAGGAACTCAGCGTGGACGACCAGATCAACCGCATCGAGGTAGTGGATGGAGCTGATCGGTTGCAACCCCACGCCTGACCTGCAGTGACGCAGACACTGGCTGACCTCGGTGAAGCGGAACTGCTGCGGCGCCTAGCGCGCTTCGCTCCGCCGGGTCAGCTGGAGGACGACACCGCTCAACTGCAGCAGCCAACAGCGGATCTGCTGATCAACACCGACGTGCTGGTGGAGAGCATCCACTTCAGTGATGCCACTACCGCATCAACCGATGTGGGCTGGCGTGCCGTTGCCGCCAACCTCTCCGACCTTGCCGCCAGCGGTGTGGATCAGATCCTGGGGATCACTGTGGGGCTTGTGGCGCCAGCACACACACCCTGGAGTTGGGTGGAGGGTGTCTACAGCGGCATCGGCTCCCTCCTGCAGGACAGTGGGGGCGTGCTGCTGGGGGGCGACTGCTCCCAGGGCCCCGTCAGAATGCTTTCGATCACAGCGCTGGGCACGCTCGGAACCTTGCGACTGCACCGTTCCCAGGCCATGCCTGGAGATTCGATCGTGGTGAGCGGAGCCCATGGACTGAGTCGACTGGGATTGGCCCTGCTGCTCAAGGATCCCTCGTTGCTGGGCATCACCCTGCCAGGCTCTCTGAGAGAACAGGCGATCCAACAGCATCAGCGTCCACTGCCGAGGCTTGATGCGCTCAAGTCACTTGTGACCTGCAAGCCAGAGCAACTTCCCTGGAGAGCCGGTGGAACCGACAGCAGCGACGGTCTACTTCAAGCCATCGACTGCCTCTGCCGAAGCAGTGGTTGCGGCGCTGTTTTGGACAAAACAAAGTTGCCTCAGGCAGAGGGATGGCCCGATGGTCCGCTCTGGCAGCGGTGGTGCCTGAGTGGAGGTGAAGACTTCGAACTGGTGGTCACTCTTCCCGCACCATGGGCCAAAGCCTGGATGGACGAGCAACCGTCCTGCCGGCAGGTGGGAGTCATCACCGATCAACCCCAGGCAATCATCTGGAGCGACGACAACACACCGGTGGTCGCGGAGGGTTTCGCCCATTACGGAACGTCCTAAGCAAAAAAAATCCCCCCTGTTCAGGGGGGATAAAACCGCTCAGATCCGTGAGCTCTGCTGAATCACTTCCAGTTGCGGGCCACCACTTCAGCGAGATCCACCACGCGCTGGCTGTAGCCCCACTCGTTGTCGTACCAGGCAAGGATCTTCACAGCTTTGTCACCCATGGCATAGGTGAGGTCTGCATCAAAGATGGTGGATTCGTTGGTGCCGGCGTAATCGGTGGAGACCAGGGGTAGGTCGCTGTACTTGATGATCCCCTTCATTCCGTTCTCGGAAGCGGCCTTGATCACGGCCTTCACTTCCTCAACGTTGGTGGCGCGGGAGGGTCCGAAGGTGAGGTCAACAGCGGAGACGTTGGGCGTGGGTACGCGCATGGCGAAACCCGTGAGCTTTCCCTTCACTTCGGGGTAGACCAGAGCCACAGCCTTGGCAGCACCGGTGGTGGTGGGAACCATGTTGAGCGCAGCGGCACGGGCACGGCGCAGATCCCTGTGGCTGTTGTCGAGGATGCGCTGGTCACCGGTGTAGCTGTGGATGGTGGTCATCAGACCCCAATCCAAACCAAAGCTCTGATCGAGAACCTTGACGATCGGTGCCAGGCAGTTGGTGGTGCAGCTGGCATTGGAGAGGATCTTCCAATCTTCGTGGCGGTACTGATCGTCATTCACGCCCACCACAAAGGTGCCCACACCGTCACCCTTGCCAGGCGCCGTCAGGATCACCTTGCTGGCACCAGCTTCAAGGTGCATGCTGGCTTTCTCGTCGGTGTTGAACACACCGGTGGACTCGATCACCAGGTCCACACCCCAGTCCTTCCAGGGACAGTTGAGAGGGTTGCGATCAGCGAAGAATTTGATCTCCTTGCCGTTGACGATCATCGTGTCGTCGGTGGTCTCGATCTGAACGCTGCGGTCGATATGACCGAGGATCGAGTCGTAGGTCAGGAGGTGGGCACTGGTTTTGGGATCAGATGTGGAGTTCATCCCCACGATCTCAAGACCAGTGTCAGCGCCGCGGCTGAGCCAACCCCGCATCACATTGCGACCAATCCGGCCGAATCCATTGATCGCAACGCGCAGGGTCATAACAAAAGCGGATCGTCCGCTACTGGGGTTTGGCCGCCGATCATACAGAAATCACAGGATTTACTTTGTTACAAGGGTTTTTGGGGTTGCGACCAGGCCAGAGCTACAAAGTTCCTGAACGACTGGTCAGCTCGAAAAGCTGATTTATCGTGCACGTCCACGGCGATGGTCATTGGTCTGCACGCTTGACATCCAGATTCCTGTGCACTTCATCGGTGCGGGAGGAATCGGGATGTCTGCACTGGCACAAATTCTGCTCAGCCGAGGCCATCGCGTCAGCGGTTCGGACCGCCGACTGTCTCCCGCAATGGAGAGCCTGAAAAGCGCGGGGATGGTGGCTTTTGATTCCCAAGTTGCTGCCAACTTCCAGGCCTTGGATCAGCTGGGTCGCTCGTCACCCATCGTGGTGATCAGCAGTGCCATTCCCGATCACAATCCTGAATTGGTTGCCGCCAGAGAGCGGCAGCTCGAGGTGTGGCATCGCTCGGATTTACTCGCAGCCCTGATCGACCAGCAGCCTTCAATCGCCATCGCAGGCAGCCATGGCAAAACAACCACCAGCACGGTGGTCACAACGCTTCTTCATGGTGCCGGCGAAGACCCCACCGCTGTGATCGGAGGCATCGTTCCCTGCTACGGCAGCAATGGTCATGCCGGCCAAGGACGTCTCCTCGTGGCTGAAGCAGACGAATCCGACGGCTCGCTTGTGAAATTCGCAGCCTCCTTGGGTGTGATCACCAATCTTGAACTGGATCACACCGACCATTACCGCGATCTTGACGACCTGATCGCAACCCTTCAACGCTTCGGACACGGTTGCAAACGCCTGCTCGCCAATCAAGACGATCCCATTCTCAGCGAGCACTTCCAAGCGGATGCCTGGTGGTCCATCCAGCGCAGCGACAACGTTGATTTTGCGGGCTTGCCTGTCGCACTTGAAGGCGACCGCACCATCGCCGACCTCTATGAACAGGGGACCTTTGTGGGGCAGATCACCCTGCCCATGCCCGGACTGCACAACCTGAGCAACACCATCGGCGCCCTCGCCGCCTGCCGCATGGAAGGTGTGCCCCTAGAGCATTTGATCAGCCATATATCCGAGCTGAAAACCCCCGGTCGCCGGTTCGATTACCGAGGCGACTGGCAAGGCCGTCAGATCGTTGACGACTACGCCCATCACCCGAGTGAAGTGGCCGCAACGCTGGACATGGCCAATCTGATGGTGTCTAGCGGTCGCAGTCCTCTCCCTAAATCACCCCAGCGGTTGGTCGCCGTGTTCCAACCCCATCGCTACAGCCGCACCCAGGAATTCCAAAACCAATTCGCCGAGGCACTGATCTCGGCCGAACTGGTGCTGCTGGCTCCGATCTTCTCAGCCGGCGAAGCAGAAATGCCCGGGGTGAACAGTGAAGCTTTGGCCAGCATCATGCAAGAACTCTCAACGAATCAATCCGTTCTGGTGGCCTCAACAATGGATGAACTTGTCACCCTCGTGAAGGAACACAGCCTTCCCGACGATCTGGTGCTGGCCATGGGCGCCGGTGACGTGAACAGCCTCTGGTCGCGGTTGTCGCAGTCTTCCAACGAGGGTCAGACGCCATGTCCACCGGCACTGGCAGCCTGACGGCTCTGCAGGATTGCGGTGTCCTGCAACAGGAGGTTTCGCTCGCGGAGTTCACCACCTGGCGGGTGGGAGGTCCGGCGCAATGGCTGGCTGAACCAACCACCACCGAGCAGATCCCCGAGCTCCTGCAGTGGGCCATGGAGAGGGGACTCCCCATTCAGATGATCGGAGCCGGCTCGAATCTGCTCATCGCCGACGGTGGCTTGCCTGGACTCACCCTCTGCCTGAGACGGCTTCAAGGCAGTGAATTGAATGCAGCGACAGGCCGCATCCATGCCGCCGCTGGAGAACCGCTGCCCACCCTCGCCAGGCGTGCTGCCAAGGCCGGCTTGCAAGGGATGGAGTGGGCTGTGGGGATCCCTGGCACCGTCGGCGGTGCCGCCGTGATGAATGCCGGAGCTCAGGGAGGCTGCACGGCTGAACAGCTGATCGGTGTGGATGTGATCCGCTTGAGCGATCCTCAACCCACCGTCACCCACATCAGCCGGGACGAGCTGGCGTTCAGCTACCGCCACAGTGCACTCCAAGACAGCCAGCTCCTGGTGGTGGCTGCCGAATTTCAGCTCGAACCCGGCCACGACCCGGCCGAACTGCAGCGCCGCACCAGCGGCAACCTCAACCATCGCACCACCACCCAGCCTTACAAGCTGCCCAGCTGCGGAAGCGTCTTCCGCAACCCCGAACCGGAGAAGGCCGGGCGACTGATCGAATCCCTGGGGCTCAAGGGACGGGCCATCGGTGGTGCCCAAGTGTCTGAACTTCACGCCAATTTCATCGTGAACACCGGTGATGCCACAGCCGACGACATCCGGGCCCTAATCAGCCTGGTGCAAAGCGAAGTGAAGGATGCCAAGGGCATTGCGTTGCATCCAGAAGTGAAACGGCTGGGCTTCGAGACGCCCGATTAATCTTCCAGTTCCTTCAGTAGTTCCATGGCCGGTTTCGGACTTCCCAATTTCGGACAGCTCACCGAAGCCTTCCGCAAGGCCCAGCAGATTCAGCAGGACGCCCAGAAACTGCAAGAAGAGCTTGATGCCATGGAAATCGAGGGCAGCAGTGAGGATGGTCGGGCCAGCATCTGGCTCTCCGGCAACCAACAACCCCTGCGCGTAACGCTGGATCCCAGTTTGCTGAGCGAGGGCCAGGAGAGCGCCGAAGCCGCCGTCCTCGCCGCTCTCCAATCGGCTTACGAACGCTCGACCGCCACCATGAAAGAGCGCATGCAAGAGCTCACCGGAGGCCTCGATCTCAACCTCCCCGGGATGGGCGGCTGATTCCCAGTAACTCCTCCACCGCTCCGCGATAGAGGGCATAGCGCTCCCAGTCGCGACGCACACCACAACCCGGTTCATCGCGATGGAGACAATCGCGAAAGCGACAGGGATGAATGGTGAGCTGGTCCCGGAGTTCCGGGAACAGCACTTCAAGATTGCGGGCATCCCCAGGTAGATCCGGTCGGTTGAAGCCCGGCGTATCAGCCACACGGGCGCCTGGGCTGAAGGGATGGAGCTCCACATGCCTCGTCGTATGCCGGCCCCTCTGCAGCCGTCCCGACACAGCGCCAACCCGCAGGGCCAGGCCGGGCAGCAAGGCATTGATCAACGAACTTTTGCCCACCCCTGAAGGACCGCAGAGCACGGTGATGGCCTCGGATGCGAGCACGGCGCGCAGCGTGTCCAAACCGATGCCTGTCTGAACAGACACCATCACGGGCGAATAGCCCCAGCCCTCCAGGCGCTGCTGCAAGGCCACCTGCTGCTCCGGAGCAAGAAGATCACTCTTCGTGAGCACCAGCTGCACGCGCAGACCGGTCTGTTCCGCCGTGAGCAGAAAGCGACTGGCCTGATCGGCATCGAAAGCAGGTTGCTCCACAGCCAGAGCAACGAGCACGCAGGACGCATTGGCAACCGGAGGCCGCACCAAGAAACTGCTGCGTGGTTCCACATCGGACACGACGGCACGAGCCTGAATGGGATCAATCGCCTCCACCGTGACCCGATCTCCCACATACACAGCAGCGCCGCGATGGTTGAGCCTGGTGCGGCGGGTGCAGAGAAGACGAGCCGGCGTTCCGGGCGATGGGGCATCCAGTTCCACCTCCAGGTAATTGGCCTGCAAAGCCACCACCATTCCGCGATGGGGTACGGCCTCACTCACCGCTGCAGATCACCAGGAGGCGGACCCGGTCAGGCCCCAAACGTTCCACAGTCACCGCGTGGCCATCCCGGCGCAGTCCTGGAACCACCATCTCTTCAGGCTCTCCAGGATCGAGATCCACCTGCAGGCATTGCCCTGAGGCGAGGGTTTCCAAGGCAAGCCGGCAACGGATGAAGTTGAGCGGACAGGGCGTACCGCACAAATCCAGCACTTGATCAGGCTGGCGGGCTGCCATGGTCAGCGCTGACCAAAGAGACGCGCAAACAGTCCGCTCTTGTGATGGTGGTGCTGTTCCCCCCTTGCAGAGTGGTGTCCGGCGAGCTCCTCGAGCAGTCCACGCTCTTCGTCGTTCAAGCGGGTGGGAAGTTTCACCGTGACAGCAACCCGCTGATTGCCTCGAGCCACAGGGTTTCCCAACTTGGGAATGCCCTTGTTCTCAAGCGTGAGAACGGCATTGGGCTGGGTGCCAGCGGGAAGTTCCAGGCTGGTGGGGCCATCCACCGTCTCCACCTCGATCGTGTCACCAAGGATCGCCTGCAGGTAACTCACCTTCACTTCAGACAGCACGGTGAGACCGTCACGCCGAAGCGTGGGATGGGACTTGACGGTGAGGAACACATAGAGATCACCAGAGGGACCACCACGAAGACCGGCGTTGCCCTCACCAGCAACACGCAGACGCGTTCCGGTATCAACTCCCGCAGGGATATTGATCCGCAGTTTTTTACGAACCTGCACCACACCCTGGCCTCCGCAGGCGTTGCAGGGGTCAGCGATCACCTGACCACTGCCGTTGCAGGTGGGGCATTCCGCCACCTGGGTAAAGCTCCCAAACGGAGTTCGGGTGGCCCGGCGCACCTGGCCGACTCCTCCGCAGGTGGAACAGGTGGTGGGACCACTGCCGCTCTTAGCCCCACTGCCTCCGCAGGTGGTGCAGGATTCCAGATGGGGTACCCGAATCTCACGTTCCTGCCCAAACACCGCCTGCTCGAAATCGATCGTGAGGTCGTAGCGGAGATCGTCCCCCTGCTGGGGGCCGCGGCGACGCTGCTGACGTCCTCCCCCAGCGGCACCACCGAAGCCGCTGAAAAAAGTTTCGAACAGATCAGCGAAACCACCCATGTCGCCCATGTCGGGCATGCCAGCGGCACCACCGAGTCCCGCCTCTCCGAACTGGTCGTAACGACCCCGTGTTTGAGGATCGCTGAGCACTTCATAGGCACGACCGATCTCTTTGAAACGGTCTTCAGCCCCAGGCTCTTTGTTGATATCCGGGTGGTACTGGCGAGCCAGACGGCGGTAAGCGCGCTTAAGAGTGTCAGCGTCGGCATCCCTGCTGACACCGAGAAGCTCGTAATAATCGGCCATCAGCTGGAAATCCCGAAGGTCACAGTAAGGGGAGGCGTCTGATCATTGGCTCAACCGTTGCCATCGCCTGAACCGCTTTCTTCAGCGGATGCATCAGCCGGTGGTGGCTCAACAGGCTCGGATGTCGCGCCATTCTGTGGGCCCGGACCCATCGACACTTTCACCATGGCGTGACGCAGCACTTTGCCGTTGAGGTGGTAGCCGCGCTGCAACTCCTCGATCACCACATCTTCGGGGTGGGCATCGCTGGGTTCCCTGAGAACCGCTTCATGCAGGGTGGGATCGAACTCCTGACCCACCACGCGCATCGGTGCCACCCCAAGCTGCTTGAGCACGTCAACCAGTTGCTTGTAGAGGCCCTGGTAGCTGCGGTGCAGAGCCTGTGCTTCCTCTCCCTGGGGATCGAGTTGCTGGCGGGCACGCTCGAAGTTGTCGACAACAGGAAGAATCTCGCTCAGCGTGCTGCAGGTGAGCTGGATCTTGAGATCATCTTGATCCCGGCTCTGGCGCTTGCGGAAGTTGTCGAAGTCGGCGGCGATGCGCATGTACTGACCCCGCAGGACATCGTGTTCGTCGCGCAGGCTGGTGTGCTCCCGCTCCAATTGCTCCAGTCGAGCGTCGTTGTCGCTGGTCTGAGGGGATGCCTCAGCCGTAGAACCAGGATCGGGAGTCGGGGTGGTCTCGACCGGATCAGTGGGAGTCTCGACAGGCTGCTGCCCGTCAGAGACAGCCTGGGCCGGGTCCTGCTCAGGGGTGGAGGCGTCGCCACTCATGCTGACCGGTTGCGAATTCACGTCTAGACATGTTGATAGGTGAGGTAGGCCTCCCACAAGCGGCGGAAGCCCGCACCTTTTGAAATTGATGTGCTGTGAGTGACGAACGCCGCCGACTGGAACTGGAACTGCTGCTGAAACGCACGATCCCTGGGACCCTCAACAGCTCCGACGAACCGGATCTTCTGAACCACCTCACGGCGATGGGATTGGATCCGACTCGCCACAACGACCTGACAGCCACGCTGCACAGCCTTCTCGAAGCATCCGAACCGTCTCAATCGGTCCAGGCAGAGCACGCTCAAACGCCGCAGGAAGCTCCTCAGCAAGTGCCTGAGAGCATTGCCGACACCGCCACCTCTTATCTCGCGGAATTCACCGTGGACGGGGTCCTAGAGGACGACCCCGATGCATCCGCGATGCAATCGTCCTCCATCGTGGACCTGGAAGACGGGCTGGACGATGCCGATCGTTCTCCAGTGATCAATCTCGTGGACCGGATCCTGATGCAGGCGCTGCAGCTGGGAGCCAGCGATATTCACGTGGAGCCGCAGCAGGCTGGACTGCAGTTGCGGTTCCGCCAGGACGGCGTTCTGCAAACCAGCATCGAACCCCTACCAAGCCGCTTGGTGCCAGCGGTGACCTCCCGCTTCAAAATCATGGCGGACCTGGATATCGCCGAGCGAAGGGTGGCCCAGGACGGGCGAATCCGACGCAGATTCCAGAACCGCACCGTGGACTTTCGGGTGAATTGCCTACCCAGTCGCTTCGGGGAGAAGATCGTGCTGCGACTGCTGGACAGCTCCGCCACCCAGCTGGGGCTGGACAAGCTGATCACCAGTGAGACAACGCTCGACACCGTGCGGTCTCTGGGCTCCAAACCCTTCGGCATGATCCTGGTGACCGGACCCACCGGATCGGGAAAATCCACCACGCTCTATTCCCTGCTGGCCGAACGCAACGACCCTGGAATCAATATCTCCACGGTGGAAGATCCCATCGAATACACCCTCCCCGGCATCACCCAATGCCAGGTGAACCGGGAGAAGGGGTTCGATTTCAGCCAGGCGCTGCGGGCTTTCATGCGCCAAGACCCGGATGTGCTGCTCGTGGGCGAGACCCGCGACCTGGAAACGGCCAAAACCGCGATCGAGGCAGCACTCACCGGTCACCTCGTGCTCACCACCTTGCATTGCAATGACGCTCCCAGTGCCATCGCCCGACTGGATGAGATGGGCGTTGAACCCTTCATGGTGAGCGCTTCGTTGATCGGCATCGTCTCCCAGCGACTGCTGCGGCGTGTCTGCCCGGAGTGCCGCATTCCTTATCACCCGAAAGCCGAGGAACTCGGTCGGTTTGGCTTGATGACCAGCAACGAAGAGGGCGTGACGTTCTTCAAGGCCAATCACCGCGAGGGGCATTCGGACGCTTGTCCCACCTGTCAGGGCAGCGGCTACAAGGGCCGGGTGGGGGTGTACGAGGTGCTGCGCATGAATGAAGTGATGGCCGCTGCGGTGGCCAAAGGAGCCACCACCGACATGGTGCGCCAGCTGGCCCTGGAATCAGGGATGAAAACGCTGCTGGGCTACAGCCTTGATCTGGTTCGCGAAGGGCGCACCACCCTGGAGGAAGTCGGCCGCATGGTGCTCACCGATGCCGGCCTGGAATCCGAACGGCGGGCCCGAGCCCTGAGCACGCTCACCTGCAGCGGATGTGGTGGCGGACTTCAGGAAGGTTGGCTGGAATGTCCGTACTGCCTTACCCCACGCCATTGAGGGCTGCGTCATGGAAGTGATGATCGAAGACCTGATGCAGGAGCTGGTGGAGGCAGGCGGTAGCGACCTGCACATTGCCAGCGGTCAACCGCCTTACGGCCGCTTCAGCGGCCAGTTGCGGCCCATGCGGGACGAGCCCTTGATGGAGGAAAGCTGCAACCGGCTGATCTTCTCCATGCTCAACAACAGCCAGCGCAAAACACTCGAGCAGACCTGGGAGCTCGACTGTGCCTACGGACTCAAAGGGGTGGCTCGCTTCCGGGTGAATGTGTATCGCCAGAAAGGCAGTTATGCAGCCTGCCTACGGGCTCTCGGCAGCAAAATCCCGAGCATCGAGCTGCTGAATCTGCCCCCCGTGGTGGTGGAAACCAGCAAACGCCCCCGAGGATTAGTGCTCGTGACCGGCCCGACTGGATCAGGCAAAACCACCACCCTGGCGGCCCTACTGGATCACATCAACCACAGCCGCGCGGAACACATTCTCACGATCGAGGATCCGATCGAATTCGTCTACAAGAGCGATCAGAGCCTGGTGCATCAACGCCAGCTCAATGAAGACACCCGCAGTTTCGCCAATGCACTGCGAGCAGCCCTCAGGGAAGACCCCGACGTGATCCTGGTGGGAGAAATGCGCGATCTGGAAACCATCCAGCTGGCGATCAGCGCTGCTGAAACCGGGCACCTGGTGTTCGGCACATTGCACACCAGCTCAGCGGCCCAAACCGTGGACCGCATGGTGGATGTCTTCCCCCCCGCTCAGCAAACCCAGATCCGCGTGCAACTCTCGGGGAGCCTGGTGGCGGTGTTCTCCCAGACCCTGTGCCGCCGCAGCAACCCGGCGCCTGGACAATTCGGCCGGGTGATGGCCCAGGAAATCATGATCAACACACCGGCCATCGCCAATCTCATCCGCGAAGGAAAAACCGCCCAGCTGTATTCACAAATTCAAACCGGTGGCGAACTGGGCATGCAGACCCTGGAGAAGGCCCTGGCCGATCTAGTGAAGGCCAAACAAATTTCGCAACCAGAAGCCATGAGCAAAGCGTCCAAACCTGGAGAGCTCGAACGATTAATCAACGGATGATAAATATGACGAAGTATCGAGCTGTTTATATCAATCAAGAAGGCCAGAGAGCAAGCAGCATTCTTGATGCCAAGGATGAATCAACGGCAAAACAGAATCTGAGACGACGTGGCTTAAAACCCATTCAAATTGAAATCCATAACGACAAAAAACCGGCACAAGCACCACGCACCCAGCGCTTCGAGGCTCACTGCATCACTGTGAAAGGTAACAAGCGCACCGTAACCATCGATGCACCCAATCCTGCCGCTGCCAAAAAACAACTCAGACGTTCTGGCTTACGCGCAGAATCAATCGCATTAGCCATCAACCCAACCGGTAAAGACAGCAACACCAACGAAAGCAAACCAGGCAACCGATCCGGATTTCTTCAAACCCTCGAGGAAGCACTGCAGAAGCCCCCCGGCGTGAAAGACAAAGCGGTCTGGGCCAGCAAGCTGGCCGCGCTGGTGGATGCCGGCGTACCGATCGTGCGCAGCCTCGATCTGATGGCCACCCAGCAGAAGCTGCCGATGTTCAAGAAGGCGCTCACCGCCGTGGGACTGGAAGTGAACCAGGGCACGGCCATGGGAGCTGCCATGCGCCAGTGGCCAAAAGTGTTTGATCAACTCACCGTGGCCATGGTGGAAGCCGGCGAGGCGGGCGGGGTGCTGGATGAATCACTCAAGCGCCTGGCCAAACTGCTGGAAGACAACGCCCGATTGCAGAACCAGATCAAGGGAGCCCTGGGCTACCCGGTGGCCGTTCTGGTGATTGCCATTCTGGTGTTCCTAGGAATGACCATCTTTCTGATTCCCACCTTTGCGGGAATCTTCGAAGACCTGGGGGCCGAACTGCCCTTGTTCACGCAGCTGATGGTGGACCTGAGCAAACTGCTGCGCTCTTCGGCTGCACTTGTCTTCGCTGGAGTGCTGCTGGTGGGCATCTGGCTGTTCAGCCGCTACTACGCCACCCACAAGGGCCGCCGGGTGATTGATCGCCTCATGCTCAAAGTTCCGCTGTTTGGCGACTTGATCATGAAAACCGCCACCGCCCAGTTCTGCCGGATTTTCAGTTCACTCACGCGCGCAGGCGTACCGATCTTGATGTCGCTTGAGATCTCCAGCGAAACAGCAGGCAACTCAATCATTTCCGACGCGATCCTGGAATCGCGCGGCCTGGTGCAGGAAGGGGTGCTGCTGAGCACGGCGCTCACCCGCCAGAAAGTGCTGCCGGATATGGCCCTGAGCATGCTCTCGATCGGCGAGGAAACCGGTGAGATGGACCAGATGCTCAGCAAGGTGGCCGACTTCTACGAAGACGAGGTTTCGGCATCCGTGAAGGCGCTCACCTCGATGCTTGAACCCGCGATGATTGTGGTGGTGGGCGGCATTGTGGGGTCCATTCTGCTGGCGATGTACCTGCCGATGTTCACCGTGTTTGATCAGATTCAATAAACAGGATGAGAAAGCATTTCCATTGCTTCGGTATTTAGCAATCAGCTTGATTAACACCTGCAATCGCCATCCCAGCCAGCCAGCCGCCGCTCCAGCAGGCCTGGAAATTGAAGCCGCCCGTCACTCCATCCACATCCAGGAGTTCACCGGCTAGATACAAACCAGGGCAGCGGCGGCTTTCCATCGTGGCCAGGTTCACCTCACCGAGATCCACACCGCCAGCCGTTACAAACTCCTCTCCAAACGGGCCACGTCCCTGGATCGCCAGCCGCTGCGCGCAGAGAATCTCCACCAGCTGGCGCTCGGCCTTCACCGGCAGATCTGCCCAGCGCCGCTCCTCCTCCACCCCAGCCAATGCAAGAAAGGCCTGCCATAGGCGGCGCGGCAGGTGGTCCATAGGCTTGGCGGCTGACACAGTGCGCCGGGCCTGTTCACGGCGCCACTGCTGCAACCGCTGCTCCACCCCGGAGCGGCCCAGCCCAGCACTCCAATCCACCTTCAGATCACCCTTGTAGTGGCTCTGATGCAGAGCTCGGGCCGCAAACGCAGAAAGCCGCAGGGTGGCAGGACCGCTCAAACCCCGGTGGGTGATCAGCACCCGGCCGGTCTGGCGAAAGCGCTGATCACCCAGCTTCAGATCCAAGCCCACAGCATCAAGGGCGATGCCGCTGCAGGCGGTGAGCTCCCGGGCCTGCAGCGTGAGGCTGAACAGCGACGGCACCGGTTGCACCACCTGGTGACCCAACGCTGCAGCCAACTTGCGGCCGCTGGGATGACCGCCGGTGGCCAACATCACGCTGCGGGCTCGCAAGGGCTGCTCCAGACCGCGGCCCTCAACCAGAAACCCACCCTCAGGATGAAGCGTGATCTGCTGAACCATCGCTCGCATCTGCCATTGCACCCCCGCGGCGGCGGCGGCCTGCTGCAGGCAGCGGATCACCGCTTCCGATCGGTTCTCTTTGGGGAACAGGCGTCCGTCGGACTCCTCCACCAGGGTGAGACCCCGTTCATCAAACCAGGCAATCGCATCACCACAAGCGAAGCGACTGAACGGACCACGCAAGGGTCTACTGCCGCGCGGATAGTGGCTGGCCAACTCACGCGGATCCCAGCAGGCATGGGTCACATTGCAGCGACCGCCCCCACTGATGCGCACCTTCTGCAGGGGCTCCGGAGTGCCTTCGAGCACCAGCACCCGAGCCAGACCCTGCTCGGCAGCGGTGATCGCTGCCATCGTTCCGGCAGGACCACCACCAACAACGATCAGATCAAGCTGGCTGGAAACGCAGGGCAACGCCGTTGTTGCAGTAGCGCTTGCCGGTTGGCCGGGGGCCGTCATTGAACACATGGCCCTGGTGTCCGCCGCAGCGGCTGCAGTGGTATTCCGTGCGCGGAACGATCAGTTTGAAATCTACTTTTGTGCCGATCGCACCTGGCAAAGGCTCAAAGAAACTGGGCCAACCGGTGCCACTGTCGAACTTGGCTTTCGACGAAAACAGAGGCAGATCGCACCCGGCGCAGTGATAAGTACCAGTTCGTTTCTCGTTGTTCAACGCGCTCGTGAACGGACGTTCGGTGCCCTCCTTGCGAAGCACCGAATAGGCCTCGGGTGTGAGGCGCTTCTTCCATTGCGCATCCGTCAGATCCCAGGCCGCATCAGATGCCTTGGAGGCCGCCAACACCCGGTCTGGAGCCCTGAACACCCCAAACAAACCCGCTGCCATCGCCACCATCAGGGAACGGCGGCTCAGCAACCACTGCTCAAGAGTGGGAGTCATCGCTGTCATCTCAGCTGTGTTCCATCTGTTCTAAGCAAACCGAATCCCAAGGCCAGGCACCATGGGGGGATGGATTCCCTCACCGATGCCGATCGGGAACCCCCCTGGCGTTTCAGTGTCGCCCCGATGCTGGACTGCACCGACCGGCATTTCCGCCAGTTGATGCGGCAGATCAGCCGCCGTTCGCTTCTCTACAGCGAAATGGTGGTGGCCCAGGCGCTGCACCACAGCAACCGCAGGGAACGGCTGCTCGGTTTCGATCCAGAAGAACATCCGATCGTGCTGCAGGTGGGAGGCGATGATCCCCAGCTGCTGGCCGAAGCCAGCCGCATGGCGGCGGACTGGGGCTACGACGAAATCAACCTGAATGTGGGCTGCCCCAGCCCGCGGGTGCAGGCCGGCAATTTCGGTGCCTGTCTGATGGCGGAACCTGAGCGAGTGGCGCAATGCGTGGAGGCGATGGTATTGGCCAGCGATCGACCCGTCACGGTGAAGCACCGCGTGGGGATCGATGATCTCGACAGCGACGATCTACTCACGGCCTTCGTGGACCGAGTGGCCGATGCCGGAGCCTCTCGCTTCAGCGTGCATGCACGCAAAGCGTGGCTGGAGGGTCTTGACCCCAAACAGAACCGCACGATTCCCCCCCTACAGCACGACCGGGTGATCGCCCTGAAAGAGCGCAGACCGCAGCTCACGATCGAACTGAACGGAGGCCTCGACACACCGGAACAATGCCTTGATGCCTTGCAGCACTGTGACGGTGCCATGGTGGGGCGTGCGGCCTATGCCCACCCCTTGCGCTGGGCGTCAGTGGATGCGCTGATCTATGGCGATGCCCCTCAAAGCGTGCGGGCATCGGATGTACTGATCGGCCTGATTCCCCATGCCGAACGGCACCTGCAGCGCGGAGGCCGGCTCTGGGACATTGGCCGCCATCTCGTGCAACTGGTGGAAGGAGTTCCTGGTGCCCGTCACTGGCGCCGTGATCTCGGTGAGAAGGCGCAGCGCGCTGGCGCCGATCTCACAGTGCTGGAAGCATCAGCCCGGCAGCTGATCGATGCCGGGCTGTAACGAGACAATGCGGAAGCGTCAGCCTTCAGCGCCGCCGTAGCCGCTGTAGTCATCTCCGCCGCCCTCACTAGGTGCGGCTCCACCCCGGCGGCGACGGCTACGGCCGTCGTCTCCGCCGCCACCATCGCTGTAACCACCGCCAGCGGCTCCGCCGCCACCGCCGTAACTGCGATCTTCCCAGCCACGGGCACCCGAACGGCGCTCACCGCCACCGCCTGGACCGCCGTAACCACCACCGCCGCCGCCATCGTTGTAGCCGCCACCGCCACCGCGGTAACCACCACCACCGCCATCGTTGTAGCCACCGCCGCCGCCGCGATAGCCGCCACCGCCGCCTGGACCGCCGTAACCACCACCGCCACGGCGGGGTGCGCTGCCGCGGGGCTCCGCCTTGTTGATGCGCAGAGGACGGCCCATCAGCTCTGCACCCTGGAGGGCTTCAATGGCAGCGGCTTCAGCCGCGTCATCAGCCATTTCCACGAAGGCAAAACCTCGTTTGCGACCGGTGTCGCGCTCAAGGGGAAGGGCACAGTTCGTGACCTCTCCAAAAGCAGCGAACAATTCAATGACGTCTTCCTGCTCAGCGCGGAAGGGCAAATTGCCTACAAAAATGCTCACGTTCCTGATTGAACCTGAATGAAAGAGACCCTTGGGATCAGACAAGCCATCGGGTCAAGGTCCAGTAAAGGAACGTGTCACCTCCGGCTTACTCAGCGTAGACCCGTCCACGCGAAATATTCATCCATTCGCTAAGTCCAAACGCTCACTCCAAGCTGACAGCTGTTCTTGCACACGATCGAAGCCCGTTCCACCTTCACTGGTCCGCGCCGCAACAACCTGGCGAGGAGCCAGTGCGTCATAGAGATCGGATTCAATCGCCGGATGAAAACTCTGCCAGCGATCCAGGCTGAGGTCGCGCAGCAACAACCCCTCGCTCAGACACTGTTTCACCACCGAACCCACGATCTGATAAGCCTCCCGAAAGGGAACCTGGCGGGCCACCAGGTAATCAGCCACGTCAGTGGCATTGGAAAAGTCGGCAGCCACTGCTGCCTCCAGACGGTCCTCCCGGAAGCTGAGGCCCTCATCCATCAAGATCGTCATCGCTTCCAGGCACTGGGAACCGGTGGAGACCACATCGAACAGGGCTTCCTTGTCCTCCTGAAAATCCTTGTTGTAAGCCAGTGGCAGGCCCTTGATCATCGTCAGCAGGCCCTGAAGATGACCAAACACCCGTCCGCACTTTCCCCTCACCAATTCGGGAACATCAGGATTTTTCTTCTGAGGCATCAGGCTGCTGCCAGTCGCGCAGCGATCACTGAGCCGAACAAAGCCGCATTCCTCGGAAGCCCAGAAGATCACCTCTTCGCCAAGGCGGCTGAGATGCACCATCACCAGAGAGATTGCCGCAGAGAATTCCACCGCAAAATCCCTGTCACTCACTGCATCAAGGCTGTTGGCATAGAGGCTTTCAAAACCCAAAGCCGCAGCCGTACTACGCCGGTCGATGGGCACGGGAGTTCCGGCCAGGGCCGCGGCACCCAGCGGTGAAACATTCACACGCTTGCGCACATCCTCAAGACGCTGACGATCCCGCTCAAGCATCTCCACATAGGCCAGAAGATGATGGGCCAGACACACCGGTTGCGCGCGCTGCAGGTGGGTGTAACCGGGAATCAACGTTTGCCGGTGGCTCAGGGCCTGACGCAGAAGAGCCTGTTGAAACGTCTTCACCTGGGGAATGAGCTCATCGATACGTCGCCGCAGCCAGAGGCGCAGATCCGTACCCACCTGATCATTGCGACTGCGACCGGTGTGCAATTTCTTGCCAACAGGTCCAAGCAGAGCGATCAGCCGGCGCTCCACCGCAAAATGCACATCCTCATCCTCCAGGCCTGGTTGGAAACGACCCTCAGCGGCCTCAGCCCGAATCTGCTCCAAGCCACCGCAGAGTTGATCCGCCTCAGCTTCACTAATCACACCGCACTGCGCGAGCATGCGGGCATGGGCAATGGATCCGTCGAGATCCTCCTGCAGAAGGGTGATGTCAAAGCCGATGGACGCATTGAAACGCTCAATCGCTGGATGCAATCCCTGCTCGAAGCGATCACTCCAGGTTGCAGAGCCTCCTCCTGTCACTCCGCCAGCCATCCCCTCACCTCTGCTCAGATGCCCTCAGCTTGTCAGGCCGGAGACCGGGGAACCGAGGGGAGCATTACCTCCTCACGCACCTTCAACACCACCATCGAGGCATCATCTTCCAGCTGACGATCGGCCCCGACAAAACGATCCAGGCGGTCGAACAACTGATCGAGAATTCCCTGGGATCCAGTGCCGGAGCGACAGGCTGATTCCAGGCTGCGGATCAGCCTTGCTTCATCAAAACGATCCCCGGTGATGCCTGGAGCTTCCGTGACCCCATCGGTGTAATAGAGCAGCACATCTCCAGGTTCCAACACGATGGAGCCAGTGCCGTAATCCGCCTCAGGCTGCAGGCCGATCAACAATCCCGGCGCATCCAGGCGGCTGATCGTGCGTTGCTGAGCACGCCAGATCAAAGGCGGATTGTGCGCGGCATTGGCAAAGCGCAACCGCCGGGTTCGCGGATCGAAATCCGAATAAAACAGGGTCACGAAGCGATGGGACTGGGACAGATCCTCAAGAGCCAGCTGATTGAGATCGTGAAGAATCCGATCCGGCGGCAATCCACTCAGCACCTCGGCGCGCAACATGCCGCGAAGCATGGTCATCAAGAGGCCCGCGGGTACCCCCTTGCCCATCACATCACCCATCACCAAGGCCCAGCGCCCCCGTTCACGGCGGCGTCCGATCAACTCGGGACGCGTTGGAATGAAGTCGTAGTAATCGCCACCCACCTGAAACGCCGGCCGACAGCGCGCCGCCAGCTCCACCCCTTCAATCACCGGGCAATGATCCGGCAAGAGCTGCGCCTGGATCTCCGCGCCAATGCTGAGCTGACGATCCACGCGCTCATGGCGCCTGGCCTCCTGCAGCATCTGATCATTTTCGATCGCAACACCGGTGAGATCAGCAACCAGCTGCACCTGCCGGCGATATACGTCGCTCCACACCAGAGACCCTTTGGGCTCAAACACGTAAAGACGACCTCGCTGTCGGCCTCTCGCCACCACAGAGGTGGCAAACATCCCGGCAGACCCCAGCTGACCCTGCACCAACCGATCCAGCGCCAGCACAAGAGCGTCATCAGAGCCGAACCCTGCAGACCGGCCAGGTTCGTGCTGACTCAACGTCTGAAGCAGCGGCGCCGAACGCACGCCGGGAAGCATCTGAATCTGATCCGCCCAGAGGCGACCATCCCCCTGAAACGGCACCAGCAATGCACCTTCAACGCCAACCAGGCGCGCTGCCACGACGGGGACGAGTTCGAGAAAACGGTTGAGGTTGGTGAAACTGCGCAGAGCAAACCCGATTGACACCAACAACTCCTGGTTGGAGCGTTGTTCGCGAACCAGGCTGTCGAGAAGCTGACGCAGCGATGCTGTCGCCGTCAGGGGCTGCTGACTGGCACTACGGGCAGGGGAGGCCGGATGTCGCCGTGGTGGCTTGCTGCTCACGGCACCACCATGGCAGGGCCCGCAACGTAGCAAGGTTTACTGCCGGCTACTGCAGCCCAAGGGCAAGCGAGCACTCAGCGACCGGCGAGCAGCGCTTCCACGAATTCAAAACTGTTGAAAGGCCGCAGATCACGGATCCCTTCACCGGCACCGATAAAACGGATCGGAAGCCCGGCTTCTGATGCAACAGCCAGAGCGACACCGCCCCGGGCCGTGCCATCGAGTTTGGTGATGACCACCCCGGTCAGCCCAGCTGCACGGGCAAAGGCCATCGCTTGTTTGAGACCGTTCTGTCCTTGGCTGGCATCGAGCACGAGCAGGGATTCCACGGTTGCGTCTGGGGCCAAGCGATCCACAACCCGGCGAATCTTGTTGAGCTCTTCCATCAGGTTGTGTTTGGTCTGCAGGCGACCGGCGGTGTCCACCAGCACCAGATCCGTACCTTTCGATCGGGCAGCCCCGATGGCATCAAACACCACAGCTGCGGGATCGGCATTCGCAGAAGGGTTCGCCACCACTGGAACGTCGCTGCGATCACCCCAAACCTGCACCTGCTGTACTGCAGCCGCCCGGAACGTGTCAGCGGCAGCAATCATGGCGGAGTAGCCGCTGCGGACCGCCAGATTGGCCAGCTTGCCAAGGGTTGTGGTCTTTCCCACCCCGTTCACGCCGACCATCAGCCAAACATTCAGCTGACCGCGCTGAGGTGCCAGTAGATCAACGCCGCTTGACTTGATCGGAGCCTCTAAGAGATCTCGAAGCTGCTCTTTGAGGAAACGAATCCCTTCGCTCGGGTCCACCACCTGCTCGTTCATGCGCTTGCGCAAGGCATCCAGCACCTGGTCGGTGGCCTTCACCCCAGCGTCGGCGCGAAGCAGCAACGACTCCAAATCATCGAGCACCTCTGGGGTGAGGGGGTCATCACCCAGGTTCTCCAGAAGCCCGGTAACAAAACCTTGTCGGGTTTTCTCCAGGCCTTGCCGCAAGCGACTGAGCCAGTCGATCTCCTCGAGGGTGACCTGCCCTGCCTGACGGCCCTGGGCGGCGAGCACTTCCGCAGACCAAGTGAAGGTGTCGTCAAAATCACCAAGAGTCGGCTCCTCATCGCGATCGACTTCAACGGTTGCATCAGCAATCGGTTGGTCGGCGACCTCCGGCTCCTGCTCGAGCTGCTGCTGTCGTTCCTGGCGTTGGGCCGCGGCCTGCTCAAGCAGGGACAAACCAGCAACGGGTGCTTGCTCTGCTGCAGCTGGCTCTGGCTCTGCTGCAGATTCAGGTTGGGATTCGGATTCCGCTTCGGGGATTGATTCAGGAACCGGTTCTGCTGCGATCGCATTGGCCTGCTCCTTCTGCGCTTTCAAACGGGCATAGGCCTGCCGAGCCCACTCCAGAGGATCGTCGTCGGCATTGACAGCCGTTTCCTGCTGCGATTCCGGCGATGAAGCTTCGGGATCGGCTGGGGGTTGGGTTGGAGCAGTCTCAGACTGCCGGTTGAACCAGTCGTAGACCATGAGGTTCAGGACACTGCCTGGGAAGAGGCATTCTGCAGGCGGCGCAGCACCCCATTGATCATGCGGCGACCCTGCTCATCGCTGTAGCGGTTGGCGAGCTCGACGGCTTCGTTACAGGCGACAGACGCAGGTGTCTGCATCGATTGCAGATCAACAACAGCAAGGCGGAGGATGTCGCGATCGATGCGAGGAAGGCGACTCAGACGCCAGCCCTCCATCACCCCATCGAGCTGGTCATCAAGGGATGGACGGGCATCGAGGACCAGTTGAATCCTGCGCATGGCCTCCTTCTGCACCATTTCCTGATCAGCCAGTGCCAACAAACGAGGTAACTCAAGGCTTGCCGAGAGACCGTTCAGCACCTGCTCCGCATTGGATAAGGATTCACGCAGATGATCACGAACGGGCATGACTGCGGCCGTTGATCCCTCCTGAAGCTCACTGTCCAACAAGGATTGCTGGGCCTTTTCCAGATCAGCAGCGCATCGATCGAGAACCTCCCGCCAATGCTGCATCAAACTTTCCAGCGCCTTCTGCAGAAGAACCTCGAGAGAGTCGACCGAAAGGGAACGATCCCTCTCGGCACACTGGCTGAGCACGAGCAAGGCGAGCTCACGGGAGAGGGAACGGGTCTGCATGGATCGTTGACGAACGACTCAGGAGGAGGAGGGTGCCACAGAGGCTCTGAGCTGGGCGATCAAGCTCGAAAAGCTACGGCCAGCAGGCGCTTCCCTGGCATCGGGGTTCACGATTCCGGCCGAAATGATCGTTTTAAAGGCATCTTCAACCGAAAGATTCAGATCCCTCACAGAGGATTCGGGAACGAGGGTGTACCAACCGGTGGTGGGATTGGGGGCTGTAGGGATGAACACACTGAGCAAACGCTCTTCAAGCTCCGCTTGCAGCGAGGGTCCGACTTCTCCAGTAACGAAACCGACGCTGTAGAGACCCTGCCTGGGATATTCCACAAGAACAACCCTGCGAAAGCGTTGGGAGTTATCGCGCAGAAAGGTTTCAAGGAGTTGCTTGAGAGTCTTGTAGACCGATCCTGCAAGCGGAATGCGCTGGAGAGTTCCCTCACCGAACTCCAGCAACCAACTGCCCACAATGTTCCTGGCCATCAGACCGATCAGCAGAATTCCGAGCAAAGGAACCGTGAGCCCAAGGGCCAGGTTGATCAGATCCTGCAGAAGCGGATTGAGTGTGATGAACGGGTTGAACTGCTTGGGGATCGACGTCAGGAAGGCCAGCACGAAGCGGCTGACAATGGTGGCCAGCCAGATCGTGGTGGCTAGAGGAATCACCACAAGCAGACCTGCAATCAGGTCATTTTTGAGATCCTGCTGAAGCCTGGCGCCGAGAGGCAGATCAGGTCTTGGATTGGACTGGACCAAGGAACGCCCGGGGCCTGCGGCCAACGTGTCCCACTAACTTAACCAGCGATCAGAGGACAGCGGCTATCGCCAGCAGTGCCAAGGCCACTGCGAGCACCACTGCACTAAGGGTGCCTCCGAAACGGCGCTGATTCACCGCAAGATTTCGCTGGCGTTCGGCCTGTTGGATCTGCTGATCCATCTGTGACAACTGCTTGTCGATGAACTCCTGAGCCGCCTTGGCCTTGTCCTCATCGGTTGCATCAGCGGGCAGTTGACCGGCTTGGGCGAGCTGCTCCCCCAGAATTTTTACGTTGTCGGGATTGGCGGACTGCTGTCTCGCCATCTCCAACTGCCCACGCTTCTGATTCAGATTTTGATCGGCTTCACCGGAGAGGGACTGATTACCACTGATGCCAAGGGGAATCACAGCGATCATGGCCAGAGCCAGCAGTGCGGAGAGCACGCAAACCACGATCCGAATCGGCGGACGCGCTGACGCGGGCTGATCCAATCGCGAAGAAATGAGCATGAGCAGCAGACCGATGAATCCCATCGGCGCCTGACTGACCAACCGTTCGATCAACAGCTGCTGATAAACCTCATCACTCCAATCCGCAGCGCTGAGCACCACGCCGATCTGCAAAGCGAGGAGCAGAACCAGGGTGAGCCCAAGCCAGCGCAGAAGCGGCGCAAGCCGAGGTGAGGACTCCTGGTGGGATGCAGACACGTCACGATGTCAAAAGGTGCCCAACTTTACGGTCAGTTTTCGTGAACGTCCCCGACGACGGTGTACAGCTAAGCCTGGCCCTCAAGGAGCGGGCCAAAGCAGAAGGATTCGAACCCGTCGGTATCGCCGCGCTCCCCGGCAGCCCACGCCTGCGCCTGCGCACGGACGCCTTGCAACGTTGGCTGGACGCCGGACACCAAGCCGATATGGGCTGGATGGCAGCACCGAGACGCAGGTCTGCGGACACCGTTTTGGAGGGAGCCCGAAGCTTGCTGGCCGTTGGGCTGAATTATCACGTTGCGCATGAACGCCGCCACGACCGCCTGGCCGTGGCTCGCTACGGCTGGGGCCGCGATTACCACCGGGTGGTGAACCAGCGCCTGAGGAGGGTGGGTCGCTGGCTGCAGGATCAGAAACCGAACTGCCGCTGGCGGGCCTGCGTGGACGCTGAACCACTGCTTGATAAGGCTTGGGCGGAAGAAGCTGGGCTGGGCTGGATTGGAAAGCACAGCAACGTGATTCACCCCACGCGCGGGTCATGGATGGTGATCGGGCATCTGCTCACCAGTGAACCCCTCGTTGCTGATCAACCGGCTGCGTCCCGTTGCGGTCGTTGCCAAGCCTGCATAGACGCATGCCCGACGCAGGCAATCACCGAACCGTTTGTGGTGGACTCCAGGCGATGCATCGCGTACCACACGATTGAAAACCGCAGTGAAGAACTCCCGGCGTCAATCGCTAGCGCCCTGGGGCCCTGGGTTGCCGGATGCGACATCTGCCAGGACGTCTGCCCTTTCAATCAACAGGATGTGCCCTCCAGTCATGATCCCGACCTTCAACCAAGACCCTGGCTGCTGGATCTGACCCCGGACATCATCCAGAATTGGACAGATCAGGACTGGTCGGAACGGTTGAAAGGGTCGGCACTGAGGCGCATCAAACCCTGGATGTGGCGTCGCAACGCGGAAGCCGCACACCTCGAGAGCGGACCTACCCTGAGATGAACTTGTGGTTCAACGATGGGACCGGCTCGTTTCTGGAAGCTCTGGCAGAAGTCCCTGGTGATGTCCCTAGTGCTGGGATCGGTTGGTGCCACGACAACGGCCCCAGCAAGGGCCTTGGTTCCCTACGTGTACACACCAAGCACCCAGGAATTGGAGGGTGCAGGCGTTGGCATTGGCCGTACGGCCGCACAGCTGCTGAGACTCGGTCAACCGGAGGAAGCCTCCCGTCTGGCGGCCCTGGCTGTTCGGCTACAACCGAACGATGAACGCTTGTGGTCGGTGCTGGCAGAAGCCCAGCTCCGCAGTGATCAACTCAAAGCTGCAGCGGGATCCCTGGCCAAGGCCAAATCTCTGAACCCCGGGAAAGCGGGTCTCTGGTTTGCTGAAGCGTCGCTGGCCCTCAGGGACAACCGCCCCGATGACGCTATTCCGTTGTTGGATGAGGGCTTGCGTCTTGATCCCAAGAACGCAGGGGCCTACTTCGATCTCGGCAATGCCCGAGTGATGCAGGACGACCTGCGCCAGGCCTTGCGTGCATTCGAACAAGCCACCACCATCAAGCCAAGTTTTTGGGAAGCGCTCAACAATCAGGCGCTGGTGCTGTTCGAAATGGGCAACACGAGCGAGGCGATTAAACGTTGGCGTTCCGTGCTCACGATCAAACGCAACGCAGAGCCAATGCTGGCGCTGGCCGCTGCTCTTAATAAACAAAAACCCGGAGACTCTGAATCCATCGAACTGGCACGCAAGGCCCTTGCCGAGGATCCCAATTACGTTCTTCCCGGTCATCAGGAAAACCAACTCTGGGGCCTGAAATTGCGTCAGGCCACTGAAACCTTGCTCTCAGAAGGAGCCTTAAAAGCCGCTGTTGAACGGGCAGAAGCCAATGCCGATCCCACAACGGCCGAATGAATTGGCGACTTTTCCGCAGAACTTGGGCTGGTCAAGCGAAGGAAGATCTGTAGGCTGAGCACCCTTCTGCCTTCTTGATTCCGAACCGGATGGCTGAGGAGCGCGTTCAACCGATCGCCCTGCATCAGGAGATGCAGCGCTCCTACCTCGAGTACGCCATGAGCGTGATCGTGGGCAGGGCACTGCCTGACGTCCGCGATGGACTCAAACCGGTTCAACGCCGCATCCTCTACGCGATGCATGAACTGGGCCTGACGCCAGACCGGCCCTACCGCAAGTGTGCGCGAGTTGTGGGTGATGTTCTGGGTAAATACCACCCCCACGGTGATCAGGCTGTCTACGACGCCCTTGTTCGTCTGGTGCAGACCTTTTCCAGCCGTCACCCCCTGTTGGATGGGCACGGCAATTTCGGCTCGGTCGACGACGATCCTCCCGCAGCCATGCGCTACACGGAGACCCGCTTGGCTCCAATTGCCCATGAAGGCCTCCTGGATGAGATCGGCAACGACACCGTCGACTTCGCCAACAACTTCGATGGGTCCCAGCAGGAGCCCACGGTTCTGCCTGCTCAGCTGCCATTTCTTCTCCTCAACGGGTGTTCAGGCATCGCTGTGGGCATGGCCACCAGCATTCCCCCCCACAACCTTGGAGAGGTGGTGGACGGACTGATCGCCCTGGTACGCAAACCGGATTTAAGCGATGAGAAATTGCTCAGCCTGATCCCAGGCCCCGATTTCCCCACTGGCGGTGAAGTGCTTCTTGGAAGCGGAGTCCGGGACACCTACCTGCGCGGGCGCGGAAGCATTCCAATGCGCGGTGTGGCCCATGTGGAAGAGGTGCAACTGGGCAAGGGCCGTCACAAACGCAATGCGGTGATCGTGACCGAACTGCCCTACCAACTGAGCAAAGCCGGGTGGATCGAAAAGCTGGCCGAACAGGTCAATGACGGCAAGATCGGCGGCATCGCCGACATCAGAGATGAAAGCGATCGCGAAGGAATGCGCGTCGTGGTGGAACTTCGCCGCGATGCCGATCCAGATGCAGTTCTGAAGGATCTCCAACGACGAACATCCCTGCAGAGCAATTTCGGAGCCATCATGCTGGCCCTTGTGGATGGCCAACCCCAGCAGCTGTCCCTGCGCCGGCTTCTGCAGACGTTCCTCGATTACAGGGAACTGACGCTGATCCGCCGCACAAGCCACGCCCTGCGCAAAGCGGAAGACCGCCTCGAGGTGGTGGAAGGTCTGATCACCGCACTGCAATCCCTGCAGCGAGTGATTGCCATGATTCAAGAGGCACAGGATGCCGCTGCGGCGAGGGCCAGCCTGATGGTGCATCTCGATCTCAGCGAACGTCAGGCCGACGCCGTCCTGGCCATGCCCCTGAGACGGTTAACCGGTTTGGAACGGGAGAGCCTCCGGCAGGAAGCTGAAGAGCTGAGAGCTGAACGCCAGCGCCTGAAGCTGCTCCTTGACAATCGCGATCAGTTGCTGGATGCCCTCATCCAGGAACTGCGTCAACTCAAAAAGCGATTTGCAACCGCACGTCGCACACGCCTTGTGGAAGGGGGTGATCACCTCCTGGCAGAACGGGCTGCCAATCAGCGCCCCAATGCAGAACTGCAGCGCCGCCAAGCCCTCGATGCACTGCCTCCCGAGTCGCGGATCCTGATCCAAGACGACGGACAGGTGAAGGTGATCAGTCCTCAATTGATGGGCCGACTGCACCTCAATGAGCCAACAGCACTGGGTGATGAGCCATCCCCAGCCAGGATCATCCTGCCGATCAAACCAGTGGCCAAACTCTTGGCTGTGACCGCCAGTGGACGGGTGGCACTGATCCGCTGGGAATTCGCAGGGCAACAACCCGGAAGCCTGGAACGATTCCTCCCCACAGCGTTGCAGGGAGATCCGGTTGTATCGGTCTTGCAGTTACCCGATGCGGAGGGCGACAGCGACAAAGCAGCGGTCTCATCCCTCGGACTTCTGAGCAGCGACGGCCGTTTCAAACGGCTGCCGATGCAGGAACTTCTGGACCTCTCCGGACGGGCAGCCAGTGTGGTGAAACTGAAGGAAGGCGTTGAACTCAAAACCGCAGTGATCTGCCAGGAGGGAGGAGCTCTGTCTCTGATCAGTGATCTCGGTCGCGTCCTGCATCTCCCGATCACAGAAGCCAACCTCCCCTTGATGGGCAAGTTGGCTCAAGGCCCCGTCGCCATGCGTCTGCTGCCTCAAGAAACCTTGATTGCTGCAGTCACCACAGACCCGGAACAACGGGATCCGCTGCTGCTGTTCAGCCGGCACGGCACGATCAAATCGCTGTCTCTCGACGATGTACGTGTCTGTCAGCGGGGAGATCTGGGTGTGATCGGTTGGCAACCCGAACAGGATGGAAGCGAACGGGAGGACCGACTCTGTGCAGCTTGCGTCGGCTCCGGACTGGTCGGCATTGTCACCTCATCCGGCCGTCATGGCCGACTGCTAACGGAGGAGCCGAAGCATCTGACGCTCAAAACCGGAGAAACGCTCGAACGCATTGTTCCGCTTCTGAGCTGATTTCAACCCAGGTTGGCAGCCACACCGGCGGGTTCCAGCATCAACTTGCTGGATCGCATCGACTCATCCATCGGCACGGGGTAATCACCGTCAAAACAGGCGGTGCAGAAATGTTGGGAATCAGCGCCAGCCGCCTCCAACATTCCTTCTTGGCTGAGGTAAGCCAGTGAGTCCACCTTGAGATGGGCCTCAATTTCCTCCAGGGTGTAACGGGCAGCGATCAGTTGATCCTGCGTATCGGTGTCGATGCCGTAGAAGCAGGGATGGGTCACCGGTGGTGAGCTGATGCGCATGTGCACCTCTGTGGCTCCGGCGTCGCGAAGGGCCTGCACAAGCTTGCGGCTGGTCGTTCCACGCACAATCGAATCATCGATCACCACGACGCGTTTGCCATTGAGCACATCGGGAAGGGGATTGAGCTTCACGCGAATGCCGGCTTCGCGCATCGCTTGGGTGGGCTGAATGAAGGTGCGACCGACGTAACGGTTCTTGATCAGACCATCGGCATAGGGCAGTCCGGTGGCCTGGGAGTAACCGATGGCGGCAGGAATGCCGGAATCAGGAACGCCGATCACCAGATCAGCCTCCACTGCCGATTCCCTGGCAAGGATCTGGCCAATGCGCTGGCGATAGCTATACAACGATTCACCGAAAAACCGACTGTCCGGCCTGGCGAAATAGATCATTTCAAACACGCACATGCGCGTGGTGGGCTCAATCCAACACTCCCTTTGGGGAGTGGGATCTCCAGGGAGGAAGGTGACCAACTCACCCGGCTGGACGTCGTCAACGAAGGCTGCCCCGATGATGTCGAGCCCACAGGTTTCACTGCTGAGAACCCACTGACCACTGGAGTCCTCACCAAGCGAACCGAAAACCAACGGTCGGATGCCATAACCATCGCGCAGACCGTAAAGCGCTCCCGGAGTGCCGATTACCAGGCTGAAGGCCCCCTGGCAGAGCGACACCGCAGAGGTGATCGCAGCCTTCCAGTCGAGCCCACGATCCACAGCCTGCTGAACTGCAAAGGCAATCAACTCGGAATCTGTGGTGGAGGTGAATTCCACCTGTCCATCATCAATGCGTTCCCGCAATTCAGCGGCATTGACCAGATTGCCGTTGTGGGCCAGCGCAAATGGACCGAGGCGCGTCATCAGAACCACCGGCTGGGCATTGCAGACCCTGCTGCTGCCAGTTGTGGAATAACGGTTGTGGCCGATGGCGAGATCACCGGGCATCCGGGCGAGCACGTCTTGATCGAACACCTGACTGACCAGGCCCATGTCTTTGTGAAGACGGACCTTGCCCTGGTTGAACACAGCGATGCCTGCGGATTCCTGACCGCGATGCTGCAAGGCATAGAGGCCGAAATAAGCCAGGTTGGCCACCGGTTGCTCGGAGGCCTGAACGGCGAATACACCGCAGGCTTCCTCCATCCGATCGGGACGCTCCGCCTCGAGCTGATGCACGGTCCGCCTCGACTTCGGATTTCCTTCAGAATTCTGCATCACGCTGTTCCCAGCCGACGGGGAAGAGCTTGCTCAAAACACTCCGTCAGGGTTTGCACCGGCTGATCCAGCACGGGTTGCGATCCCAAGGAAAGTCGAAAGCGTCCGTGATCCGCCACGGCTCCGAGAGTGGTCACCGGAACGGCGGCATGGGCATCAGAGGCCAGCAGCGCCGTCCAGGCTTCCGTGCACTCCGCCCGCACGGACACGACGATGCGGGCTCCTCCTTCAGCGAAAAGACTCCGCTCCGGGCGTACGCCATCGCCAGGCAACGACCCATCCACACCGAGGCCCGAGGCAATCGAGCATTCCGCCAACGCAACGGCCAGTCCGCCATCGCTGCTGTCATGGGCAGACGCGAGCAGACCTTGTGCCAGGGCCTGCCGGACCAAAGCCTGAACGCGCAGCTCAAGATCAAGGTCAACCCTCGGAGGTCGACCGGTCAGCAGACCATGGATGACCCCCTGATAACTGCTGCCGGCCAATCCAACCCGGTCATCCTGGCGCTCATCGGTGGAGACCCCAAGAAGCACAACGGCATCGCCCGGTTGCCGCCAGGCCAGGCCACCCACCAGACGAAGATCTTCGACCAGTCCCACCATGCCCACCACGGGCGTGGGATGAATCGGTTGGAGGCTGCCGTCGTCGGCGCGGGTCTCGTTGTACAGCGACACATTCCCACCCGTCACTGGAGTGCCCAGCACCCGACAACCCTCGGAAAGCCCTCGGCAGGCCATGGCCAACTGCCAGTAGCCCTTGGGCGTTTCCGGAGATGGAAAATTGAGGTTGTCAGTGACAGCCACCGGGACAGCGCCAACGCAAGTGAGATTGCGGGCAGCCTCTGCCACGGCAGCCATCGCTCCACGCTCAGGGTCCAGAACCACCCATCGATTGGGACAGTCGACCGTGGCCGCGACCCCTCGGTTCGACCCCCGAAGCGATCCATCCCCTTGCTGAGGCCGAAGCCGCACCACAGCAGCATCCGCTCCACCAGCGGGCACCACCGTATTGGCGAGCACCTGCTGGTCGTATTGGCGATACACCCAGCGTTTACTTGCGATGGTGGGGTCATCCAGCAGAGCCAGCAGATCCGCTCCCCAGTTGTGATCACTGGGAACCTGGGGAAGATCTGTCTCCGACCAACACCAGTGCTGCTGAATGTCCTCTGGAGGCTCTGAGATCAAGGTGTGCTGATTGATCGGAGTGTCTTCCGCAAGAGCCCGGGCAGGAACCTCGGCAGCCACCGATCCGTGCTGAAGCACCCGCACAACGGGTTCGGCAAGAACCTGTCCCACAACGGCAGCCTGCAAGCCCCAGCGGCGGAAACGCTGCATCAACGCCTCCTCACGACCGGCCTGCACCACGAACAGCATCCGCTCCTGCGATTCGGAGAGCAGGAACTCGTAGGCAGTCATGCCCTGTTCACGGGCTGGGACCCTGTCGAGATCCAGTTCCACCCCCACATTGCCTTTGGCGGCCATCTCTGAGCAGCTGCAGGTGAGGCCCGCAGCCCCCATGTCCTGGGCAGCCACCACATCCCCGCTCTGGAATGCTTCGAGGCAAGCCTCAATCAGTCCCTTTTCAAGAAAGGGATCGCCCACCTGCACCGCAGGACGATCATCCAAGGAATCCGCGCTGAGTTCAGCACTGGCGAAGCTGGCGCCCCCCATCCCGTCACGGCCCGTGGTGCTGCCCACGTACACCACAGGATTGCCCACACCGGACGCCCCCGATTTCACGATGTCATCGGTCTCCATGAGGCCCAGAGCCATCGCATTCACCAGGGGGTTGCCGCGATAAGCGGGGTCGAAGGCCACTTCCCCACCAACGGTCGGTACCCCGACGCAATTGCCGTAATGGGAAATCCCTGCCACAACACCTTCCACCAGCCCGCGGGTGGCAGGTTCATCGAGAGGACCGAAACGCAAGGCATTGAGCAAAGCGATCGGTCGGGCACCCATGGTGAAAATGTCCCGAAGGATCCCTCCCACCCCTGTAGCGGCACCTTGAAAGGGCTCCACTGCCGAAGGATGGTTATGACTTTCAATCTTGAAAGCCAGGCGGTGCCCCTCCCCCAGGTCCACAACACCGGCGTTCTCTCCTGGACCAACCAGGACGCGAGGGCCATCGGTGGGGAAACCGCGCAGGAGAGGCCGGGAATTGCGGTAACAGCAATGCTCGGACCACATCACACCGAACATTCCCAGCTCCGCCCTGTTGGGATCTCGCCCAAGTCGGCGCTGAATTTCGCCGTAATCCTTCTGCGTCAGCCCTTCCTGGCGCAGTGCAGAGGTCACATCAAAGGATCCATCCACTGAAGGGGACTGAGTCACAGCCAACCGTTCATCTCTCCCCAGTGTTGCCGACAGCCTGCAGGCCATCCGCATTCAGATCCAGGGGTCTTCGTCGTGATCAGGCCGGGATCGATCCCGGCGGGACTCCCCAGGATCAGACCAGTTCTCGTCATCCCAAGCTTCGCGGGCATCCGAAGGGGTTGACCGTGACTCAGGCCATTGATCGTCGTGAGCGTCACGCCGCAACGGCTCCTCCCAAGGCGGCTCCTCCAGCCAACCTTCCAGCCGTTCTCCAGCGCGATCACCCAACTGCTGGAGCTGCTCACGCCATTGACGGGAACGGCGCACGAAATCTTGACGGACACTGGCGCGAGCCTGGGGCAGATCATCAAGATCCCGAAGGGCCGTCGAGACCCGTCCGGGCTGCTGATCGACGATGCGCTCGGGGCTGAGACGCCAACGGCTGCTTCCAGGAAGCCTTGGATCGCTGCGAGCCACGAGGTAATAGAGGATCTCACCTGTCGTGGGAACAAACGCGAGATCGGCGACCTGGCCCAACCGCTGGCCATCCCGATCGAGGAGATCCGCATCCAGAAGCGTGGGCAGTCGATCCAGCGTCAGCTGGTCGGTCTCCGCCGGCAGTCCTTTCACAAACACCTGTTGATCATCCATGCCGCGGCATTGATCCAACCTCCAAACATCCCGACTGCTGCGCAGAGCGGACGGACGGCTGACCCAACCCAAAAGGCGATGCACTGGAGGGTGCATCCAAGCCATCACGCCAGGTCCATGATCAAGTCCCTGATCGCAACGCACCCGATGGCGAAGCAGATCGCTGAGAAGAAACGGATCGGGCAGGGGCAAGGCTCAGGAGCGAATCTGCACGGGCATCACGAGATAGGTGAGGCCTGAACCATCATCCGACGGAGAGAGAATGGCTGGAGTGGTGGGCGCATTGCATGACAAGACGATGCGTTCACCATCCATGGCCTTGAGGCCATCGAGCACGTAACGCACGTTGAAGGCAATCTGCACCTCCTCCCCTTCGATCAGAGCAGGCAAGGACTCAGATCCACTTCCCACGTCCTGGGCATCAGCTGAAATCTGAATCAGTCCCTTGCTGGGATCACTGCTGATCCTCACAACGTTGTTGTGCTGATCCGCCAGCACCGCAATGCGCTCGAGAGACGCAACGAAGGCCCGTCGATCCAAGGCGATGGTGCGGCTGAAAGACTCAGGAATCAGCTGCCGGTAGTTGGGATAGGTGCCCTCAAGGGTGCGGCTGGTGACCATCTGATCGGCCGCCAGAACCACCACCTGGCCGCGCTCGAAAAAGAGGCTCACAGGATCGCTGCCTTTCCAGCCAGCCATCAACCGCTCCACCTCTCGCAGGGAGCGGGCGGGGAGAGTGACCGCCAGGGCTGCACTTTCCTCGGCTTCGGAAGCATCATCGCTGGCAATGGCATCCTGCAGGGCGTTGTCCACGCTCAACACGGCGAGACGGTGTCCATCAGTGGACGCTGCCTCAAGGCGGGTTTGATCGAAACGCAGATGCACACCAGTGAGCAGCTGCTTGGCTTCGTCCGAACTGCTTGCAAACAAGGTGCTGCGCAAAGCACGAACCAACGCAGCAGGATCAAGCTTGACCGCTGTGCCGTTTTCCACCAAAGGCAGATCGGGGAAATCATCAGCCGGCATGCCGCGCATCTGATAGCTACCACTCAGGCTGGTGAGTTCCACCTGCTCACCGGTGTCATCGGTAGCCAGGGTGATGGGGGAATCGCTGGACAGACGGGACACAATCTCACCAAAAAGGCGAGCCGGAAGCGTGACCGCTCCGCTGGTGTCCACGGATGCGGGGAGCGAAGTCTGAATGCCGAGGCTGAGGTCAAATCCCGTCAGGCTGAGGCGGTCCGTGCCGGCATCGGCGGTGAGCAGCACATTGGCGAGCACCGGATGGGTGGGACGGGACGCCACGGCCCGACTAACCAGCTGAAGTGCGGTGTTGAGTTCCGTCTGGGAACAGACCAGTTTCATCGCGTTGGTAACCGCAGCTGGGGAAGAAGATCACCCAAGGTTTCACAGGCGAGCAGGAAGTGCAATGGCTCTGAACTGAGGCGCGTTGATCCTGTTCTACTGGATTAAAAAGGTTTCAAGAGAAGAACTACTAAACAGCCGTAATAGGGGCTGGGGAAACGGTGGAAAACCTT